>JAFDJA010000091.1 GCA_019307745.1 Deltaproteobacteria bacterium
AAATAACCAGGAATCAGACTATGCTTGTTGACATTAATAGTATACCGGAAAAACCAGGGCCATATTCAATGAGTTTTGGGTTTGACCCCTCCATCCTGATTAGATCAATAAATGAGATTGGGCTAATTAATCCACCTTTTGTGGTAAAAAATGAGAAAGGGTATCTGGATGTGGTCATGGGCTTCAGGAGAATTAGTGCCTTAAGAAGTTTAAATATGAAAATGATTCCCTGCGTTGACCTATCAGGCCTGGGGTTATCACAGCTTGAACTTCTTCAGATCAATTTCTTTGACAATCTTTCAATAAGAAAATTCAATGAGATAGAAATAGCTATGACCTTAAAGCGTCTAAGCAATTATGTGTCTAAAGAAGACATTCAGGGAAAATATATGCCTCTTTTGGGAGTCTCAAACAGAAAGGAATTTGATACATATCTGGCCATAGATGGCCTGGAACATAAGATTAAGAAATCTATTTCTGACTGTAATCTTTCCAGGAAAACAATAAAACTGACAATCGGGATTGATAACAAGTCGTCCTCAATAATATTTCAGTGGATATTGAATCTAAAGTTAAACTTTAACCAACAGATTCAATTATTTGAATATCTTATGGATTTATCAATTGTCAAAGAGAACACCATCTTTGATATTCTAAGTGAGGACTCATTTGAGGATATTTTAAGAGACAACAGATCAAATAATCCTCAAAAGGTGAAAAGGCTCTTTCGACTGCTGAGATCTATGCGATTTCCAGCACTAAGCCTGGCAGAAAAGAGGTTTAAAAAACAGTGGAACAGGTTAGGATTTTCAAACAGGGTCAGGATAGTTCATCCACCGTTTTTTGAGGCTCCTGATTACAGGCTTGAACTCCTTTTTAAGGATGGTAATGAACTGAAATCGCTTGTCGATTCCATTGCAAATACTCCAGATATTGGAGAGATTGGAAATTTATGGGAGGTAGATGAGTGACGCTAGGAGTAGAAATTAAGAGGATCTTTATTGAAAAAGGGGCGGAAAAATACCCTATGCATAAGAGGGTATTGGAAAAATTCAGCGATCTTCCTATAAAAGTAATTAAACAGGACATCACAGAGCATCATAATTGCTCTGATGGAATGGATAAAGACAGCCTCAGGCTAATCGATTTTCAAGGGGAATTTCTAAAACCGTGTCCCGGCACAAATGAATATATCTGTTGCGGCTACCAGATCCTTCATACAGGGACCAATTGTCCATTGAATTGCTCCTATTGCATCCTTCAAGCCTATTTTAACAAACCGTCGCTGAGAATATTTGTCAATCTTGAACAGAAACTTATGCAAATAGGCCGGATTCTTGATAGTCAGCCAGAAAAAATTTTCAGAATCGGGACCGGCGAGTTTACTGACAGCCTTGCCCTGGACCATGTTACCGAGTCTAGCAGCATTATTCCCGGTTTTATAAAAGGCAGGAGGAACGCAGTCCTTGAACTGAAGACCAAAACCGACTATGTACAAGGTCTTCTCAAATCATCTCAAAGGGATCGCGTTATAGTCTCATGGTCTCTGAATAGCCCTCATATCGTATCAAAAGAGGAACATAAAGCACCATCAATAGAAAAAAGACTTAAGGCTGCCAGAAAATGCCAGGAAGAGGATTATTTGTTGGGCTTCCATTTTGACCCCCTGATACGTCATGCAAATTGGCAGGAAGGCTACAGACGCGCCATAGACATGCTCGATAAATACATAGACCCGAAGAAAGTGATTTGGATAAGTATGGGCTGTATCAGGTATATACCTTCTCTAAAGTCTATTATAAGGAGGCGACACCCAAACACACATATTCTGGATGGAGAATTTGTAAACGGGATGGATGGAAAGATGCGTTATTTCAAGCCAATACGAATTGAGACCTATAGGTTTATAAATGATCTGATTGTGGAATGGAAGGGTGATAAAGGGGGGGTGTATCTCTGCATGGAAAGTGATGAGGTATGGCAAAAGGCTCTGGGCTGGTCACCCGGAACATCAAAGGACCTGAGTGAATACCTGGACAATAGGGTGAGAATATTTTTTAATAATAAAATGGTTTAAAGGCGCCCTAAGATCAGCATTTTCCCGCTTGGATATTCTAATACAAATATTAATCCTCAAAGTTGGACATAGTTCTGCGTTTAAGGTTTCGACTCATCCTAAACTTAAATATGGATTATCTCCCAATTAGTTGATCGATGATCAGGGTTCAAGGATTCTTGAACCCTCTTCTCCAACTAAACTGGAGAAGAACCTTAAATATAAACTCCATTATAAGGGGCAAACTCAAATTTCATACATGGTATAAAAGGAGGTATTGTTTATGCTAAAGGAAAAAGTAGCCAAGGCACTGGACAAGGTAAGGCCGTCACTCCAAGCTGACGGCGGAGATGTCCAACTGGTGGATGTTGATGATAACGGGGTGGTAAAGGTGCATCTCACAGGCGCTTGTGCCGGATGCCCAATGTCACAGATGACTCTCAAGATGGGGATCGAAAGGGTTTTAAAACAGAATGTTCCGGAGATAAAGAGGGTGGAAGCTGTATAGGTTTTTTTTAAACAAAGCTTTGCAGGATAAATATCCCTAGACATATCCTGCCAAATAATAAAGGCAGCTCGTAAAATGAAACTGCCTTTATTGATTTATAATATAGATAGATCAAAGAAGATTACTTGTTTTTATGTCTCATCTTTTTTAGATTTTTCCGGTACTTATGTTTCCTAATTTTTTTGCGGCGTTTTTTAACAACACTACCCATTAAATTTTTTCCTCCCAAAAGTTTGAAGAGTTATTATCGCTTTCAGAACTTAATGTCAACATATATTTAAGATATTCAGAATAATAGGTGACAGATCATGATTGTTGAAATATATATTGGTTTACATAATATATATTATCAGAACCAAGATTAATGTTTGGGTTTTTTTACCGCTTTCGCATTATAGAGGTCTTTATC
Source organism: Deltaproteobacteria bacterium (assembly GCA_019307745.1). GTDB lineage: Bacteria > Desulfobacterota > DSM-4660 > Desulfatiglandales > HGW-15 > JAFDJA01. The sequence continues at coordinate 2,974 of JAFDJA010000091.1, forward strand.
TGCCTTATTAACAAGATTTTCCACTGTCATATCGTCAGAAAACAAGGCATATCCGACACTTACAGTTATTTTACCGCTTTTATTAAATAGTTTTTCAATACGATGACCAATCTCCTTTGCAATGTTGATATCCGCATCAATAAGAATTATGGCAAATTCATCTCCCCCATAACGAAAACCCGAGTCAACATTATCTCTGATACACCTATTTATTATCTCACCGGCATTTCGTAGGATTTCGTCTCCAATCAGATGGCCATAGGTGTCGTTATAGTCTTTGAACCGGTCCAGGTCCAGGAGGATTAAAGAAAGGGGGTTTTTTTGCCTTACTGCCCTCTTGACCTCTTCATGTATCCTTGTATAAAAATGGCGTTGATTATAAAGGTTAGTAAGTGAGTCGGTTATTGAGAGTTTATTGAGGGCCCTTCTAAGATTCCTCTCAGTCAAAAGCCTTCTTATCTTAGCCTCCAACTCTTCTGTTCGGAAAGGTTTTTTAATAAAATCACTTGCACCCATATTGATTACATCTACATAGTTATATTCATTGGAATAGCCGGTCATCGCAATTACGCTGACATCTACGAATTTATTGTCTATATGCTCTATGAGTGTCATTCCACCCATTCCAGACATCATCATGTCCGTAAGAACAATGGAGAACTCTTTCTTTTTCAGTTGGTTAAGTGCGTCTTCACCGTTTATCGCTGTTTCAGTGGAAAATCCCAGGGCACTCAGGATCGCCCGCAGGGTTTCGCTCAGTTTCGGGTCATCATCAACAATTAAAATCAGCTCTTTTGTATAATCAAGATCTTCGGATTTTATAGTCATCTTTACAAAACTTTAATAATATTAAAATATTCAGGAATCATCACTTGTGGCTACACCACGCAGAGAATTAAAAAATGCTTGTTTGATCTCAACTTGTATCAGATCACCTACCTCTATTTTATTACAAGTAAAATTAACAACTTTATTGGTTTTTGTCCTTCCTGTGAATTGACCACCCTTCTTGCTTTTACCTTCAACAAGCACCTCAACAATACGGCCTTCAAGCACCTTATTCTTTTTAAATGTTATCTCCCTTTGCCTGTTTTGAAGTATATTAAGTCGATCAGTCATAACCGCCTCACCTACTTTATCTGACATATCCGCAGCTATTGTACCCCTCCTGTCAGAGTATTTAAAGGAAAATAAGTTGTCAAACTCAATTTTATCCATGAGATCAAGGGTAAGATCAAAATCCTTTTGGGTTTCGCCGGGGAATCCAACTATAACGTCACTCGTTATGGATATATCAGGTCGAACTTCCCTTAAATTTTCGATCAGTTTTATATATTTATTCCTCGTATACTTTCTGTTCATAGCTTTCAGGATTGAGTTTGATCCAGATTGGAACGGTAGATGTATATGCGCGCAGAGCTTGTCAAGGGATCCAAAACAATTTATTAACTCCACAGATAGGTCCTTTGGGTGGGATGTTGTAAATCGAATTCTTTTAAGACCATCCAAACTATTCAACATCTTAAGCAATTCAAAAAACTGAACTGGTTGATCGCCATTTTCTGTAAATGAATAGGAATTTACATTCTGTCCTAACAGTGTGATATCTTTTATGCCCTGAAAAACCATATTTCTGGCCTGTTTCAGTATTTCCCTGGGAGGATGACTGACCTCCCTGCCCCTCACATGGGGAACAATGCAATAACTGCAAAAATTGTCGCACCCTTCCATAATGGACAGAAAATCCTTAACCCTTCCTTTAAAGTGATCTCTTGGGGACAGTATAGAAACGGGTTTTATTGAAAGATCTGTGGCAACAATCCTCTCCTTTCCGTTCTCCACGCGTTCAAGTATCTCTATGATTCTTTCACCCTCTCTTGTGCCCAGTACAAAGTCAAGCCTGGAAAATTTCTTAAGCAGCCCTGCCCCTTCCTGCTGTGCTATGCATCCCATAAAGCCCAGAATTACATCAGGCCTTTTCTTTGTCAATTTTATCATACGGCCAAGAAGACTGTAGGCCTTTTGCTGTGCCTTTGCCCTGACAGTGCAAGTGTTAATCAGCATCAAGTCGGCATTTTCAGGGCCAGTCGCCTGCCTGTACCCCGCTTCCTTGAGATGCGTTATCATTGAATCCGAACTGGATTCATTCATCTGACAACCCATAGTGGATATATGGAAATATTTAGGCATTTTATAATCCTTTTTTTGTTTCTAATCTGTGTTGTTCGATTTATTATTTTGCAGTTCTAAAAAAATGGAAAAGCTCAATGAAAAATCAGCTAATGATTCCTTACAGAAAACAAACCGGACAACAATGATTTAAAGTGATTGGAAAAAAACTTAATATCAGGGGAATCAAGCCCTTCACCTCCATATTCCAGCTCCCGATCTCAGATATTTGCCTGACTTGTATATGGTCCGGCTGAAAGCAAAAAAATCTCTTCTCCTCCCAAAAGCCAGCAGGAGCTATTCATGGACAATGAAGATCAAGATCAGAGGATGATAATGATTCCAAGGAGAGTTATTAGTTAAACTTAGTGATCTTGCTTTGCTGTAACCCAAATGATATTGAATTATGATCATATCAAATCAGGTTGTTAAAGAGCGGTCCTCAGCACGATCAGGATTTAATCAAGCATAATACCTTCATCATTTCTTAGAGATTCCAGCAATTCAAAGACAATAGATTCACAACAAGGTGCGATCATAACCTCAATACGGGCTTCATTGGGATCTACCGTACGCACCAGGGCCATACCATCATAAGACTCAATAATATACCTGAGATAGCTTATTTCCCTGCGTTCAACCCGGAATTCATATTTAGACAGATCCATCTTTGCCATTATTGTATGTGGTCCCTCCCCACATTAGCTTAGTCCTGAGTATTTCAAAATAGGTTTGATCCGGAGATTTGAAGAGTCTTATCCTTTCATCTGACTTATAGATTCTGATCTCATCTCCATAGAGCAGATCAAAACCAATCTGTCCGTCAAAGGTCAAAAGCACCCTCTCTTCACTCTCATTGGCCATTTTTATAGAAACAATATCTGAATCAGGCAGAATTATTGGCCTGTTTGTGAGTGTAAATGGACAAATTGGCGTCAGGACAAAATTGGATAATGTTGGATAGAGAATAGGCCCCGCGGCTGACAGATTATACCCTGTGGAACCAGTTGGTGTTGAGATAATCAGTCCATCAGCCCTGAATGATGTTAAAAAGTCATTATTTATAGAAACATCTAGATCCAAAATTCGCGCCAGAGCACTTTTGTTAATAACAACATCATTTAAAAAATGGAAGTTGCATACCTCTTCATTTTCGCGAATAACCTTTGTTTCCAGCATTAGCCGGGACTCGATTTCGAGTTGATTATTTAAAAGCTTCTCAATAACAATATATAGCTTTTGAAGTGGAATTCCTGTCAGAAATCCCAACCCACCTAGATTGACACCCAGGATAGGGACACCATATCTTCCAGCCTTTCTGGCAGCGCCCAGTAATGTTCCGTCTCCTCCTAAAACAACTATACAGTTAAGACCATCCGGTAAAGAAGTGGATTCCTCGCTACAGCCCCCAATCTTTCCTTTCGGCCCCATCTCTTCCATAAATACACTCACATTTCTTAACTTCAGCCAATTTTCAAGTTTTTCAGCTTCTTCCTGAGCTGGTTTATGAGCGTATTTATAGATGATACCAATTGAGAAATCTGTCATTTCAAGTTCTCTGGTTTCCTTTTAGAATTATTGTCATTTCTCCTGTTTATCAAAAGCAGCAAGATAGTATATATGCGTCTGAAATATCCAGGTCAAGGAGAAAAAAAGAGCAAAGAATATATACAGTATAAAAAAATAATGTTGCCCATTGAGTGAATTAGAATTTCAATCTTTTGGTTTAGCGGTATCTTATTGATAATATTTTAATTTAATTAAAAAAAATGTGATTCTCTACTTTAAAAAGTACATCGGGTATAAAATAGTTGACACCAGTATTTTAATAATGTTATCTCACCTAATTCTAATTTTATCATAAATTACCTAATTTACGTAGGAAAATTAAACATATAGGAGTTAATTATGGAATTTGTTACACCAATGGCCAAAGCGGTTCGCGAGGCATATGCCCGCGGTGAAGATGATGAACAGATGGAACCACTTGTACTGACAGACAGTGAAGGCAAACCAATAGGCAAGATCAAAGATGGTGATACTGTCATTTTTTACGATATTCGTGGAGAGAGAGAGGTCGAAATTACCAAGGCCCTGGCCTGTAAGGATTTCTCCTATTTTAATCGTGAGCCCGAAGCAGTCACCAAGTTTGTTACAATGATCGAGTACCACCCTGATCTCCCTGTGGAAGTGGCATTTCCTCCCATGGGAGAAATCAAAGATACTCTTGGCGAGGTCCTGGCAAACAATAAAATAACAACGACCAAGATTACTGAGACTGAAAAAGAGGTGCATCTTAAATATTTTTTTAGCGGGAAACGTCTTGATCCCTTTCCAGGTGAAGATGGTTCATTTGTTACCTCTATAAAGACAAATAATTATGAAGATTATCCTGAAATGAAGACCGATGAGGTGGTTGAAAAGGTTATTAAGGCCTTGGAAGACACTGAACGCCAAGTAGTTATAGTAAATATCCCTAATGTTGATGTTATAGGGCATATTGAAAAAAAGGAGTCAATACTAAAAGCTGTCAATAAAGTGGATTCAGCTACTGGTATTATTCTTGAAAAGGCGGCGGAAATGGGAGTCACCTCCATTATCACAGCAGACCATGGAACAGTTGAATCCTGGATATATGATGACGGAACTATTGATACTGGACACACTAACAGCCCGGTTGATTTCTTTATAGTAGAACCGGATCAGGATCTGCAGAAAAAAATTGAACTCAGAGAGGGCGGCCAGCTTATAGATGTTGCTCCCACCCTATGTGATATAATTGGTATTGACGCCCCTGAAATATGGGAAGGTCAATCACTGCTCAAAGAAAATGTGTATGCTGACAGCTCAAGTGAACGCGTCCTGCTTCTTATCCGGGATGGCTGGGGATCATTACCTGAAGGTGAAGGCAACCTGATCAAACAGTCTGATACACCTGTGAATAATAAGATTCTGGCAGATAACCCCAAGGCCCATACAAATATTGAGGCCTCTGGTGTATATGTTGGCATGCCTGAAGGAAAAGTAGGCAATTCAGAGGTTGGTCATATCCATCTTGGTTCTGGACGTGTTATTAAGTCTGACCGTATGAGGATTGAGGCAGCAGTGGAATCAGGGGAATTTCTTAAAAATGAGGTATTTGTAAAGGCTATTAAAGACTCAAAAGAGGACGGGACATCATTACACCTCATGGGTATTGTCTCCTTTTACAGCTCCCATGGATCTATTGAGCACATGAAGGCCCTTCTTGGTATGGCAAAAGAGCTAGGCCATTCTGAGGTCTATATCCATGGTATGCTTGGGCGTCGCGGGGAAAAACCTTTCAGCGGCGCAATCTACACTGCTGATATCGAAAATGAGTGTAAAAAGCTTGGTCTTGGTAAGCTGACCACTCTTATGGGGCGGCACTGGTCACTGGACAGAGAAGAAAACTGGGACAGGATAGAAAAGACCTATAACAGTATGGTTGCTGGCATCGGCGATGGGATTGTAGATAACTGATTTATAAAGTATATATAATTTTCAACAGGAAAAAGCTCTTGATCCAGAGACGGGTCAGGAGCTTTTGCTTTTTAATGGCAGGAATATTTTAAACAAATTGTCACTTACAGTATAACTACACCGATTCTTCAGCCCTTATAAACTCCCTGACGGTAATCTCGTTCATTTGATCCATACTGCGTTCATGGAAAGGGAGGAATTGGTCAGTTCAAGGCGCACTGAAAGTTGGGAATTCAAACTAAAGGGAAAGACTATTCTGGAACTTTTGAACAATATCAATTTGTTGACATGTAAAAAGCTTTTCCCTATAACTATACGATAAATAAAAGAAAAATAATCGCTAATAAGTTCCAGTTTTTACAAGATTAATATATAACTAAAATCAACTTGGTATACAAATATGGCATCTGTTATTCAGTATTATGAGGGGATAGGTTCGGTTGTCTTAATCGGCAACTATTCACCACGCCAGTGCGGTATAGCAACATTCACTACTGATCTTGTTGAGGCCTTATCGGCAGAAGCGCCTGGAATTAACTGCTGGGCGGTTGCCATGAATGACAAGCCCGAGGGATATGCATATCCTGAAAAAGTGCGATTTGAGATCAACCAGAAAAAACTTACTGATTACAGTGTCGCATCGGAGTTTCTCAACATCAGCCAGATTGATATTGTTTGTGTGCAGCATGAATATGGTATTTTCGGTGGCCCGGCTGGCAGCCATCTCCTGAAACTTCTTGGAGAACTTCGCATGCCTGTTGTTACAACTCTTCATACGGTCCTGAAAGACCCTACCCCTGAATACCGCGAAGTCATGCAACGTTTGTCTCACCTGTCAGACAAACTTGTTGTGATGAGCCAAAAGGCATCTGATTTTCTCAAAGATATCTATGCCGTACCGGAAGATAAAATTGCCTTTATTCATCACGGTATTCCTGATACGCCTTTTATGGATCCCAACTTTTACAAGGATCAATTCGACTTGGAGGGCAAAAATGTGCTTCTCACATTCGGCCTTCTTTCCCCAACAAAAGGCATAGAAAATGTCCTCTACGCGCTTCCATCTGTGATCAAAAAGCATCCTGATCTTACCTATATTATTTTGGGGGCAACACATCCAAATATTTTGAAGGCGCACGGTGATGAATACCGCATCAGCCTGCAGCAACTTGTGCACAAACTCAATATCAGCGATCATGTCATTTTTCAAAATCGGTTTGTGGAACTCAAAGAATTATGTGAGTTTCTTGGCACCGCTGATATATATATAACTCCATACCTTGAAGAGGCCCAGATTACTTCCGGTACACTCGCCTATGCGATGGGGACTGGCAAGGCCGTGATTTCCACACCCTACTGGTATGCCACCGAGATGCTTGCCCAGGGGCGAGGAAGAATTGTCCCATTCAAGGACCATGATGCCATGGCGGAACAGATAATTGACCTCCTGGACAACGATGTCACCCGTCATACGATACGCAAAAAAGCCTATACATTCTGTCGTGATGCGATCTGGAAGGAGGTATCCCGAAGATATCTCGAGATTTTTAGTGAGGTTAAACTCAACCGTTCCAGGAATCCACGGCCCAGATACTTATATATTGACCAGGTCAAATCCATCACAAAATTCGAGCTCCCAGAGATGAAGCTTGATCACCTGAAAACTCTTACCGATAATACAGGCATTTTGCAACATGCCACCTATACAATCCCCAATCGTTTTCAAGGATATTGCACCGATGATAATGCAAGGGCACTGATGGTTGCTGCCATGGGCAGGAAATATCTCTTAAGAGATAGTATGTATTTCAACTCCCTAAGCAGCCATTATCTCAGCTTTCTTTTATATGCCTTTAATGTAGAAAAGGGGCGGTTTCGTAATTTTATGAACTACTCAAGGGAGTGGATTGATGAAGTGGGTTCTGAGGACTCACATGGTAGATCACTCTGGGGCCTTGGCAAGGCAGTGGATTTTCTTGACAATCCCGGACAGCTGGCATTAAGCACAACACTGTTCAGTCAGGCGCTAAAGGCTACAGAAGACTTTATTTCACCCCGTGCCATAGCTTTTACCCTGGTAGGCATTCATGCCTACCTGTATAAATTTTCAGGAGATAGTGAAGTACGCAGGATGAGAGAAATTCTTGCAGACAGACTTTTCAATCAATTCAAAAATAATACTACAAAAAACTGGCCCTGGCTTGAAAATACGTTAAGCTATGCTAATGGCAAACTACCACATGCCCTACTCCTGTCCGGCCAATGGATGCAGCACAGCGATATGATCGATATGGGACTCAGATCCCTCAAGTGGTTGCTCAGCATCCAGACCGAAGACGGCCACTTTGTTCCTATTGGCAGTAACGGGTGGTATGTAAAAGGCGCCTTTAGGGCCCGTTTTGACCAGCAACCCATTGAGGCCAATGCCATGATTGAAGCCTGTGTGGAGGCCTTTAATGTCACCCGGGAAAAAACATGGATCGACAACGCTGTCATGTGTTTCAATTGGTTTCTCGGACATAATGACCTGAACATGCCACTCTATGATCCAATGACTGGTGGGTGCCGGGATGGATTGATGGCTGATGGTATTAACCAAAATGAAGGGGCCGAATCTACCCTGGCCTGGCTGCTTTCGCTTATGACATTGCAGAAGCTTTATGCAGACGAAATTTTGAAACAACCATCATCACAACCATCAGGTGCCATGGCTTAAATGGTTAATGGGCCCAACCTTCAATCCAATAATTTTGCCCCTGATCTGGACACAAAAAGAGGGTATTATCATTTCCCTTTTGAAACAGATGGGCTGTTAAGAAATATAACCAACCGATCGATATAAAGGATCAGCTATGCGCATCGCGATGCTTTCGCCCATTGCCTGGCGCACACCTCCACGACATTATGGTCCGTGGGAAAACGTGGCCTCCCTTTTAACCGAGGGGCTGGTAGCGCGCGGTCATGATGTTACCTTATTTGCAACCGGTGACTCGAAAACCAAAGGAAGGCTGCATGCCATATGCGAGCGCGGTTATGAAGAAGATCCTTCCATTATCTCAAAGGTATGGGAAGGACTCCACATTTCCGAAGTTTTTGAGAATGCTGGAGATTATGATATAATTCATAATAATTTTGACTTCCTGCCCTTGACCTATACTGGCCTTATTAAAACACCGGTTATTACCACCATTCATGGTTTTTCATCGCCCGGGATTCTCCCGGTCTATAAAAAATATAATACCAGGGTGTTCTATGTTTCTATCAGTGATGCTGACCGATCTCCGGATCTTGATTATATTAAAACCATCCATCATGGTATAGATATTGACCAGTTTGATTTTCAGCCTGAGCCGGAGGATTATCTCCTCTTTTTCGGACGCATTCATCATGACAAGGGTGCCAAAGAGGCCATTGAAATTGCAAAGGCCTGCAACAAAAGGCTGGTATTGGCAGGTATAATACAGGATGAGCCCTACTTTAACCAACATGTAAAACCTTACCTGAATAACCACAATACAGTTTATGTAGGCAGTGTGGGGCCGGTTCAACGCAATCACCTGCTTGGAAAGGCATATGCGCTTCTGCACCCCATAAATTTCAACGAGCCTTTTGGCCTGTCTGTTATAGAATCCATGGCCTGCGGCACCCCTGTAATCGCATTTGACAAGGGGAGTATGCCGGAACTCATCGAAACAGGGAAAAATGGCTTCCTTGTAAAATCAGTGGATGAGGCAATACAGGCTGTTTCGCATATAAAAGATATTGACAGGGCAGATTGTCATTACCACGTGGAACAGCATTTTACCGTTGATCTTATGGTAGAAAAATATATCCAGGTATATGAGACAATTTTAAAAGATGCTGAGCGTGTGGATCAACACTATTAGTTTGCATTATAAGACCCTGATTATTGAATTCAATGAGCTTGTATCTCATTAAAAATCAGACAGGTGATTTTTTAGGTGAAGACGATATTGGCCTATACCAGATGATTATAGATGAGTCTGAAACAGGTGCAAGCGTACCATGAATATAGAGAATAAGTCGATAAAGTATGAAAAAAATCCCATTCTTACAAAAAACGATGTCCCCTACCCTGTTACGACCGTCCATAATGCCGGCATGGTAAAGTATAATAACCGCTATATTATGCTTTTTAGATCACACACGCACAATGGTCGATCAATCATCGGCAGGGCTGACAGCAGTGATGGTTTTTCATTCATAGTGCATCCCGAACCCTTTCTTATGCCTGCATCGGACAATGTTTTTGCGGAATATGAAGAATTTGGCATCGAGGATCTTAGAATCTGCCCTGTAGAGGACAAATACCTTCTTACCTATAGCGCGTACTCCCGTCATGGAGTCAGGATTGCCCTTGCGCGTACCAGAGATTTCGAGAACGTAGAACGGATTGCCCTGATAACCCAGGCAGACCTTCGCAATGTTGTTATTTTTCCTGAAAAATTTGACGGACGATATGCGCGTCTTGATCGGCCCCATTCGGAAATTTCTCCCTGGTCAATCTGGGTTTCCTATTCCCCAGACCTCATTCATTGGGGTGATTCAAGGGTGATCATGAAACCTGTCTCTTACCACTGGGATGAGATGAAAATAGGACCTGGCGCGCCGCCCTTTAAAACCAACAAGGGCTGGCTCCATATTTACCATGGAGTCTTTAAAACAATGGCCGGAGCAGTGTATCGCCTTGGTGCGGCCCTTCATGACCTCAGTGATCCAGGAAAAATCATTGGTATTGCTGATAAATGGATACTGCAGCCTGATGCCCCATGGGAAGTTAGTGGCTATGTACCTAATGTGGTATTCACCTGTGGTGCGATCCCTGAAGACGATGGTATGGTTAAAATATACTGGGGCGGTGCCGATACTGTGATGTGTGTGGGTACGGCAGTAATTGATGATCTTGTTCAATTGTGCCTGTCTGATAACCGACCACCATTATAGCTTATTATCGGGTATTATCCTCGTCTGATTATAAACCGAAAAATTCGTAATTAGTTAAAAAATATGGATCATCTCCCAATTAGTTGATCGATGATCAGGGTTCAAGGGTTCAAGGATTCTTTGCTCACTTCGTTCGACGCAGTCCCGCAAGCGGGTTCCCAGTTTCTAGGGGTCAAGTGAAAAGCACAATAATTACAACCAGGTGAACATATCGAAGCATTATGTTTTTCAAAACTTTATAAACTGCCTTTAGAGGGGATATAAGGTTGTTAAAGTG
>JAFDJA010000196.1 GCA_019307745.1 Deltaproteobacteria bacterium
GTATGAATCATCACCTGTTAGTGGTGGTTCTGGCCCAAAATAAGTTCCCCCACTCCCCGGAAGACCCGGGGCTACACCGAGAGATGGAATAGCCCACGCGGATATAGGGAAAAACATTAATAAAACACATATTAATAAAAACTTTTTCATTTTACTATCCCCCTGTGTGAAATATTCTTTGATTAATCGATATCTGTCTTTTATAGAGCAATAGCCGTACCAATTCTCCAAAAAGAGCGGGAAAATCGCCAATTTATTTTTTACTATGATATCAGGGCGTTACAGGTGTAAAAACGCATTGAAAATCGTTTCGAGAAGGGGCATTAATTTAGGAGAGAAAAACTATGTATTTTCTTACCAGATTATTGTGTAGAATCGTACCATAGTGGTACGTGTTTACATACTTTTTTGGTGGGACAGGGCATATTCAGCCACAGACACACACAGACACACACAGACACACATCATGCTGAAGCTTGATCTAAGACTCACACACAGACATACATCATGCTAAAGCTTGATCTTCGACTCACACACAAACACACATCATGCTAATTGGGGAAAAGAATAATTTAGCCACAGACCCACACAGACGCACACAGCCTTTTTTTATCTGCATAACTGAACAAATCAAACAGCCTTAATACTCCAAAGGTCTTATCCTTTTTTTGCCACTGTCGGTAAAAAAATGTCCGTGCGGGCCTGTGGCTAATTATATGTTAGAGAACTAACAGAAAGATGAAAGGCTTGATCTTAGATTAAGATTTCAGGGTTCGAGGATTTCATGCTAAAGCTTGATCAACGACTAGGATTCTTTGCACGCGCTTCGCGGTGCGCAGGCCCACTGCTTCGCAGCGGGTTCCCAGTTTCTTTGCTCACTTCGTTCGACGCAGTCCCGCAAGCGGGTTCCCAGACTCAAGGGCTCAGGTCTAATTCCGCAATTCGGTTCCGAAGGGTCTTGTAGCTCACCTTAAGCAACCGGGCCGCCTTTGCCCTGTTCCATCCTGTCTCCTGGAGTGCTTTAAGGATAGCAACACTTTCAACCTCTGCAACATACGCCCCGCTGATCTTTTTCAAGGAAAAATCATCGCTTTGAAAAAATTTTTCTATCTCATCATTGCTCCACGGTGTGGCAGACATGTCTTTGTCAGAGGAAGGATTTTGAATCTCCATTTTTTCAGGATGCAGTTCTTCAAATACCAGATCCCATGCCCTTACAACTATTACACGCCGGATCACGTTCTCAAGCTCTCTTATATTTCCAGGCCAGTGATAATTTAAAAAGAGGTCCAGGACGTCATCAGGTATCTCCAGGGGTTCTCTTTTAAACTCGTAGCAGTATTTGTCCATGAAATAGCGCGCCAGAAGTTTGATATCCTCCGCCCTTTCCCTAAGGGGAGGCACCTCTAAATGAACCACCTTCAGGCGATAATACAGGTCTTTCCTGAACAGACCTTCGGTTACCATTTTTCTGAGATCAACATTGGTCGCCGCAACTACTCTGACATCGACATCCTTATCATCTGTCCCCCCGAGTCTGGAAAATGCCTTGTCCTCAAGCACCTGGAGAAATTTAACCTGGTGAGAAAGCGACAGGTCTCCAATTTCATCTATAAAGAGTGTTCCCTTGTCAGCCAGCTCCAGACGACCGGGCTTGTCCTTGTAGGCGCCGGTAAAGGCACCCCTTTGAAAGCCAAAGACCTCACTCTCTAAAAGTTCTTCAGGCAGGGAAGTACAATCCACTTTTACCATTGGGGACTGTGATCTATGAGAATAGTAGTGAATAGCCCGTGCTATCAGCTCCTTGCCTGTTCCTGTCTCGCCGGTGATCAGAACTGTAATATCCTTATCCGCAATCCTCCTGAGCCTCTTCCTGACCTCATGTATATCATGACTCTGCCCGATAATTGCCTGAAAATCACTGCCAGCGCCCCTGCCTGTATCCGGCCTAAGCTTTTCCCGGATATCATTTAAAATCTCATCTGGCCTCAGGCTCATATTGAGGCAATAAATGTCCTCAAAGGAGCAATTGAAAGAGTCTGCTGAAGTCCAGTCTGAAGAGGCTATAAATATCGGTATTGCAGGATCAATAATCTTAAGCCTGTGAATGGAGAACATAGTTGAGATGCTGTCCGGAGACGGAGATAAAATAGCCAGATCCGGATTCACATCAGCCATTTGATCCATGGAACTAACATCGGACATGGTGGAACAGAGGCATGATCCCAAACTGCCAAGACTCTCTCCCAGTACTGACAAAGCCGAATTCTCTTCCCCAAGAATAAGGATCTTCAGATCTGATTCTATGTCTCCTGCCTGACTCATTATTTTTTTAATCCTCCATGACATTTGACAGGGTTTTGCTCAAGTCAAACGCGCTGCACGGCTTGACAAGGTACCCTTTGATCATTTTTCTGACATCTTCATCAATGCCATCCGGACCCGAGTCCTTATATCCGGATATAATCACAATTCTGGCATTAGGACTCATCTCCAAGATCTTTTTTATACAGTCCACACCATCCATATCGGGCATATTCCGGTCAATCAGAAGCACATCCGGCGCCCATCTGGTATAGTTCTCCAGGACCTCAGCAGGCCTGTCAGATGAGATAACCTTATACCCAAGCCTTTTTATTAACCTGGACATGGTAGTTAACACAGCCGGTTCATCATCGAGAATCAGAACCGTCTGCTCACGCCCTATTAAAACATCTTTCTGCACTTCAGCAACAGGCTCCCCCCCATCCGCTGCTAATGGGAAAGTTATAGTGAATGTAGTACCCTGATCAGGGATGGAGGAGACAGTGATTTTACCATTGTGCTGCTCCACGATCCCGTGGGTTGTGGAAAGCCCCAGACCTGTTCCCTGGCCCACTTCTTTTAGGGTAAAAAAGGGATCAAACACCTTATCCAGACTCTCTTTATCTATACCATATCCCGTGTCGGATACAGAGGCAATGACACTGTCTGGTGTTCTCCTGGCCTTAATCAAGAGTCTGCCCCCTCCGGGCATGGCGTCTCTGGCATTGGTGAACAGGTTCATAAAACCCTGACTCAATAGCGACTGATCTCCTTTGACAAACAGGTCATCATCCAGTTCCAGGCTGATCTCTATATTCTTTTTAAACACATTATTAATAATTTTATAGGCCTTCAGGATAAGATCTTTCAGGTCCATATTGACCAGACTAACCTGTTCCCTCCTGGAAAAATGGAGCAGATTGTTGATCATATCAACTCCCTTTTCAATGGAATCCAGGATATTTTTTGACATCTCTCCTATATCCGGGTTGTCTTTGTGCATAAGTTCCAGATATTCTATATTGCCGGAAATAACCTGAAGGATATTCCTGAAGTTATGGGCAGTCCCTCCCGCAAAGGTACCAATTGACTCCATCTTCTGGGAGGCAAGGAATTGCTGCTGCAGGGCCTTCTGTTCAGCCTCTGCCTTTTTCTTATCAGTCAGGTCATCAAAAATTGCTACTATCTCCTTTGATGGGAGGCGATATACATAGTACTCCCTCCAAAGGGTAACCCCGTCATCCCTGGAAAAGTTAATGGTTCTCTGCTCTGGCATATCTGTTTTCCATACACGTCTGAATATATCCATTAAGCCCAGTTCCCTGGCCTCAGGAAAGACTTCTAACACACTTTTCCCATCCACATCCTTGTCCATGATGTTTTCTATCTTCCTATTGGATGTGTTGATATCCAGCAGAACGAAATCCTCTCCCCCTTTTGTGGCCTTGTATACGGTAACACCGCTGCTCATATTATTGAACATCCCTTTAAACCGGACCTCACTTTCTCTGAGCCGCTTCTCCGTCTCTCTAAGACTTTTGGTCCTTTTATCCACAATCTCTTCCAGGTTTGCATAGAGTAGAGCATTTTCAATGGCAATCGCCGCAAAACTGGCAAATGTGATTAAAAGGGACAGGTCTGCCTTACGAAAGGCCCCTGGAATTGTGATAGAATCTACATACATGACTCCCCGGATCTCATTTTTGCTGACCAGGGGCACGCACATCACAGACATAACTTTCATAAACTGCATACTCTGTGAAAAAAGATTGGATTTTTTATCAAAGGTATCCAACACAAACACCGGTTCTCCGCTCTTTAAAACCTCATTCACAATATGCCTGCTATAGATAATGTTGGGCTTATCGTCTTCATCTGAAGACCGGGATATAACATCTGTTACCTCACCGGATTCCGTGTCAGTAAGAACTATTACAATGCGATCTATCCTTTTAAGGAGTTCGTAAATGTAATCCAGCATTTTTTCAAGGATCTCATTGATATCCAGAGACTGCATCAGTATATTGGCCACCTTGTAGATAAACTCCAGATTCTTTGGAGTCGTCATTGGCCGGCCCTGATAAGTTGTAAGCTTTGCAGTATCAAATGGATCGAAAGTGATCTCCTCCGAGGTTTCCACTGCCTGCCTGGGAATCCTTTGGCACTCCTTACCTATGGAAATAAGGGTCTTTCCTAAAGTAACCGGATTCCCTTCTTCCACTTCAATCTCCTCACCGGGTGTGATGGGCATCCCCTTAACAAAGGTGCCGTTGGTACTGTTCAGGTCCAGGATAAGATAGCTTGAGC
>JAFDJA010000008.1 GCA_019307745.1 Deltaproteobacteria bacterium
CAAGCCTCCAGCGTTAAAAAGTACAAGAAGCCCGATTAATATATTGAATAGACGCTGTTTTTCCATAAATAGATCTTTCAGTATTTTAGTGTGGTTTGAACATTGAGATTGGAAAAAGTTAAAAAGAGAACCTCCCCTCTTTTTTGATCCGCATAAAATTAATAATCCAACACTGTTTTGTTTGTCAATGGAAAAATGGGAAATAGGAAATTCATTATACTGTATTATCGCCATGGAACGGGTGAATCAATCTGAATTTTTCGGTTGTTTCTATTTAAATAGAGTTTGGTTGTGGAAAAAACCACAAGATATAGTGTTCGCTTCTTGTTTTTGCTACGATATGCATAAGATATATAAATTTAGATTAATTGCGAAAGAATGTTTGACAAATGTGGATATGCATGGCATCTTATTGATAATAATCCATAATCCGTAATAAAACGGATCAAGGAAGAGAATAATGACTGCCGGATGGGGTCTAAACGCTATTTGGGGGTCAACCAGAAGGTGTTTGACGCACACGCCATATAGCAGGCCCGATGTGCCAGGGTAAAGGTCTATTATCTGATTTGCAGATAAATGGTGACCATTTTCAAAAGAGTTGATCAAATACAAAGATGCTAGGATTTAAGATTTCACGCTAGAGCTTGATCCTCGAATCCTTGACTATTTTTTCCCAAGTGGTCGGGAGAAGACAATAAATAATGGATAGAGATGCCGTGATTAATGAGTTTTCAGAAGAAAGATCAGGTCGCCTGAAGACTATGGAGAAATTTAATAGCGTAGAAATTTCCCTGAAGGGACTTGACCTTCCATACCAGTTCAAGATATGGGATGTTGCTACTGAGTCAGTAGGGGTCCTTGTAAAGGAAGAGTCTACTATTTTGCCTTTTTTAAATGAGGGAGATGCATTGGACATGAAATACTATTCTGTTGACTCAACAGAAAATATCCTGACGGTAATTCAACATATCACAAAAAACGACCATGGAAGATTGAAGGGGCATTATCTGGTGGGTTTAAGGTTTATAGAAGCCAGATAAGAGACAGCAGCTTTTTCCATCTAAGTTATTGTTCCGGATCTCAATTTTTTCAAATATATGCAACCATGCCCCCGGGTGTGGTTTTTTTTATGGTCATTTTGGGTTGAAAAAGATTAATATATTTTGATATGGATCTTATAATTGGTTTCCAATCAGAAATGGCCCTTTTCTGCAATAGCAGCGTCAATCTGATGGTCTTGTAGTTCGGCATACTATTATATTTTCCCGCTCAAGTCTTTGACTTTCTTGATCTTGCGAAAACCTGCGCATCTTTGAATTGGAAGCTATCTGGTGTCGAATTAACATTTATTTGTGGATGCCAGTTAATAAAATCAATGTTCCGGTAATCTGCTGATAGGCAGGACTGGTTTTTTATGGTCATGTTTTAAGACCAGTATTTTTTTTAAAAAAAAAGGTGAAGTATATGTCTGCAATCCTGTTCCCCCATACCAGCCTGCCTGGAGAAATCTTGAAAAAGTTATGCGAATTTTTCAGGCCAATCACCATATGTCAGCCATGGTTTATGACGCCCCCTATTTCTTCTGATGAGGATATTGAGGCGGGCTCTATCCGTATTGTTAATCCGCCTGACAGCATGAAGCCTGAAAATGCTTTTGATAATCTTTTGACGGATTATCAAAGGTGGACAGACCTGAATAGTGGTAGGCATTATGCGGATATTGTCAGGATGGACAGGCCTGATGATCCTGGAGAGGACAGCACCTGGGGAATCAGGCAGATGCTTGGCCGGATGATCCGGCCTGATGCCCCTGTTGAAAAGAATAATATTTTAAAGTATCACCTTATTCTGCATATGGCCCGGGAGATAGAGATTCAACGTTATGAGGCAGACAAAATACGCCGGGAACTGGGCAGGGGAAGGGCGCTTCTTGAGGGAAGTATTGAAAACGCGGACAATATTGACAACCTTCTGGGTGATCTTCCCGGTTTTGATTCGAAATCGGGGCTGGACGAATCAAATCTGAAAAGGATAACAGAAGCATGGTGCGCCCTTTTTGTGGGACAGCTGACTCAGGGAGGCATTCTTGTTACGACCAGCCTGGATGTGTTGGATTATATCTGTGAGGCATGGGAGAAAATGAATCCAGAGAAGGATAATGTTGATAATAGTATGATCAGGTTTGACATTCCCTGTGTCGGGCAGGACAGATATGGCGAGATAGGGGAATTGCTCGTCAGTTTTGGTGATGATCCGGATAAAAAGATTGCAGCCCTGGAAGAACTTGCAGGAGAATTTAGACCGTCGGAAGGCAAGGAGACATCAGGCCGCATCATAGGCATCACTGTCAAATATCTCAATTCTCCGGCAGGTGAAGAGGCTTTTAAAAAGGATGCCTTTTTGAATACTCTCCAGGGGAAAACAATTATCCTGGTCCAGGGATTATGCTCTGAGGAGTGAGAGAATGGCTCATAAAGAGTTAATTGAACAGGACGGTTGGATTAAGCGGTTTGCCGCCTGTGAGCCTAGGTTGAGTGAGGCTGTGAAGATGTATCAGGACTCAGGCTTTGATGTCAGGCTGGGGCCTTTTTCAGCAGGTTCAAAAATTGAACCGGGATGCATGACCTGTTTTAAGGGTTATGAAGATCATTTTGCGGTTATTTATACAAGGCCAAAGAATACTACTCAGGGCATGTAATCTGTCTTAATGTTCTGCATGGCATGAAATATATTGCCTTTTATCTTTTTATTACCCCTGTAAAATGTTTTTAGCATCTTTTTTATTTCTTCCCTTTTGGTATTTCCGTTTGAAGGGCAACAGGACTTGATTATTGGCAGCTTCATATGTTCTGCAAATCTCCTTAAGGTGTTTTCATCTGTCATGTAAAGAGGGCGTATTATTGTCAGCTTTCCATTAAAAAAGTCCTGGACCGGCATCATAGTACTTATATTCGCACTGAATAAGATATTCAGGAAAAACGTCTCAATCATATCATCCTTGTGATGTCCAAGGGCTATCTTGTTGCAGTCAAACTCTGCTGCTGCCTCAAACACCGCCTTTCTCCTCAGTCTGGAACAGAAAAAACAGGGGTTCTCACGATTCTCATCGCTATGCGCCCTGGGGCCAAAATCGCCATAAATGATCCTGTATTCAAATCCCTGTTCCTCAAAAAATGAGCGTAACCTGTCAGCCGAGCCTGTCCCAAAGCCTGGATCAACGTGGACAGCTATAATCCGGTATTTGATAGGGAGCCATTTCAACCTTTCTCTTAACAGCCACAGGAGGGACATGCTGTCTTTGCCCCCGGATACGGAAACCATGATGCGGTCTCCCTGTCTTGTCATGTTTTGAATATGGATTGCCTTTCCCATGAGATGTCTTATCTCTTTAAGCATATAGTGTGACATATCTTTCCTACCTGTGCTGGCGTGGGCCGAAAATGCCTGTGCCGATCCTTACAAGATTCGCGCCTTCTTCAATTGCAATCCTGTAGGAATCAGACATGCCCATGGAGAGGTATTTCATCTCTATGCCTGAGATATTCAGACCTCTTATTTTTTCAGATAGCTCCCTGGTCCTCTGGAAGCAGGGGCGGATGAGTTCCAGATCTTCTATGAAAGGACCCATTGTCATGAGCCCCATTACCCTTATATTACCCAGTCCTGCAATCTCCCGGACGAGAGAGACAGCCTTGTCCGGCATTACTCCCGCCTTTTGCTCCTCCTCTCCGCTATTAATTTCTATAAGAATCTCCATGACCTTCCCTATCTTTCCGCATTCCCTGTCAATAGCCTTTGCAAGTTTCGCAGAATCCACAGTCTCGATCATGTCGAAGATTGTTACGGCCTTTTTTGCCTTATTGGATTGAAGGTGTCCAATTAGATGCCATTTTGCGACCCTGCCAATGGCCTCAAACGCCTTTTCAGCCTCCTGCACATAGTTCTCCCCAAGGATGACCAGCCCGGCATCAATGGCCGCCTTAAGTTCCTCCCTCGTCCTGGTCTTGGCAGCACCGACAATTTGAACCCCCTGTGGCAGTTCATTGAGTATCTTTATTATGTTCTCTTTGATCATTTACTGCCTCCATTAAGGTGGGCACGAAATATTGTCCATCCATAAATTCAAGATAGCTGTTAATTGGTTTCCAAGTTGGAATGATAAGTACTCTGGTAAAATCGTTCCAATTATTTTTTCTGTCGACATCCCCTATTCCTTTTCTATTTACTTGAGGTTTATCTAAGTGTCCACTAAAATAGAGAACTTCGAACTTTGCACCAGCTATAGAAGATTCAATTATAACGTTTAAATAAACAGGATAAAAATGAATTTTATTGCAGATTACAATTTACAGGCAGAACCAACCGAGGATTCATTACTGCTTATGTTTGAGAATAATACCCTTTTAGTAGAGCAGACAGGTGATGGCTTTCAGGTGCCATCGGTAACAGGTTCCGGTTTTCCCCTTGTTGATGAGCTGGACCTCCATTACATAGGGAGTATAGCTGACAAGCACTGCTTCGCAGTCTTAATGGAATCAGGCATCAAGATCCCTGAAGGATTTCAATTCCTAAGCCTTATCCAATTATTCGGATCAATTGAAGATCCTCAATTTGCTGCAGCCTGCTTTGCATACCACATTATTCCCTGGCATTGGAATTCCAAGTACTGCGGAAGATGTGGCTCCCTTACGCAGTTCCTGGCAGAGGAACGGGGAAAGCAATGTGTGGAATGTGGATTGGTTCTGTACCCTGGAATTTCACCGTGTATAATTGTGGCTGTAGTCAGAAACAGGAAGGAACTTCTTTTGGCAGAGCTGAATCGATCAGACAGGATGCGGTATAGTGTGTTGGCAGGATTTGTAGAAACAGGTGAAACCCTTGAGCATTGTGTCAGAAGGGAAGTGCGGGAAGAGGTTGGTATTGAGGTTCGTAATATTAAATACTTTGGCAGTCAACCATGGGCATTTTCTCAGTCTCTGATGGTTGCCTTTACAGCGGAATATGACAGCGGTGAAATCACAGTGGATGGAAAAGAGGTGCGTAATGCAGGGTGGTTTTTATTTGACCAACTTCCTTCTCTCCCTTCTAAGGCTAGTATCTCTCGACAGTTGATTGACTGGTTCATTGAGGAATATGGGAATTAAAGGAGTCACATAGCCAATCCGGTCAGATTATACTAAATGTATGACCTGAATTTCAATATTGTTTATGCAAGATTCATGTATGACCTATGAACAGGTAAAGAGTATGGTAAATAGGATTTATTTTTTTATAACCAGGAAGAATAAAAATGAGTAGTAGAGATAGGGTTATAAATACACAATTCTTTCCTTAAACCTTTTATCATGGGAGAGGTGATGGATCATGGAACTGTATAATCTTGTGAGTTTTTTGGGTATGTTTGTGCTGATGGGCATTGCATGGCTTTTTTCCACAGACAGGAAGAAGATGAATTGGCATCTGATCGGCTGGGGTCTGGGTCTACAAATTCTGTTTGCCTTATTCATCTTTGTGGTACCTGAGGGGGCAAAGCTGTTCCTTGTGATCAATGATGCGGTGGTAATGGTCCTTGATTCAGCTACTGCCGGTGTTAGATTCGTGTTTGGTCCCCTGGCTCAGCCTCCAGGTACTGAAGGATCTCTTGGTTTTATTCTCGCATTTCAAGCATTTCCTACTATCATCTTTTTCTCATCCCTTGTGGCGGTCCTCTATTTTTTGAATATCATGCCGTTACTCATCAGGTCTTTTGCCTGGTTATTCACAAAATTGATGCGAGTGTCAGGGGCGGAGTCTTTGTGTGCCGCAAGTAATATTTTTGTGGGTATTGAATCTGCCCTTACTGTACGCCCACACCTTGAGACCATGACGCGATCAGAGCTGTGCACGGTACTGACAGCGGGGATGGCAACTGTTGCTTCAAATGTACTGGCCCTTTATGTATTTACATTGCATGGGCAGTTTCCCACAATTGCAGGCCACCTGATCTCTGCATCGTTTCTGTCTGCCCCTGCAGCGCTGATCATGTCCAAGATCCTTTTGCCTGAGACCGGGACTCCTGTAACCCTGGGTGAATCTGTGAGACCACATTATGAGCGAGACAACAATCTGTTTGAGGCTGTTATGAGCGGCGCCCAGTCAGGTGTCAAGGTAATCGTGGGGATAGTGGCACTCCTTATCGCGGTCCTGGGTCTTGTTGCCTTGCTGGACCTGATTCTGGGTTTTGTGGGGGGAAAGATCAACATACTTACCAACATCCAGTTTGACTGGTCCCTAAAGAGTTTTCTGGGCTATATATTCAGGCCCATTGCATTTATCATTGGTGTGCCTCCAGCTGATGTGAATCTTGCAGGGTCGATAATCGGCGAGCGTATAGTACTGACAGAGGTGGCATCTTATAAGGACCTTGCCACAGCACTTGCTGAGGGCAGCCTGATGCATCCCAGATCAGCGGTGATAATAGCCTATGCCCTATGCGGATTTGCTCATTTTGCATCCATGGCAATCTTTATAGGTGGTGTGTCTGCACTGGCACCAAAAAGGACAAGGGCACTTTCTCAAATAGGATTAAGGGCCTTGGCCGCCGCCACCCTTGCCTGTCTTATGACAGCGTGCATAGCTGGCGCTTTTTTCACAAAGCAGAGTATACTCGGGGCAGGATAAGTTGAGTATGATCAAGTTAAATGCAATAGTTTATAAAAACATGATAATGTAATATTTGTTAGGGCGGATAATGCTGCAATAAGGCTTCTATTAAACAAGAAAGATAGATAAAAGGATTTCTTATGAAAGCAAGTGAAGGAAGCATGGGCAGGGTGTTTGTGATCCGTCTGGAGGATGGAGATGTTGTACCAGATTGCATTGAGGACTTTGCTCGGGATAAGTGTGTGTCAGTGGGTCATGTGATTATGGTTGGAGGGACAGGCTCCGGTAAGGTTGTGGTGGGTCCCCGAGTCTCTGATGCTATGCCTCCTGATCCCATGATCAAGAGATTTGATGAGGCCCATGAGATTATGGGCACGGGCATACTTGCTCCCGGAGAAGACGGAACGCCTGTTCTTCATATGCACGCCTCTTTAGGTCGTTCTGAAGATACCATTACCGGATGTGTGCGGCCTGGTATCAGGACCTGGCTTATTGGTGAAGTAATCCTGTATGAGATACTTGGCTCTTATGCCAGACGGACAGTGGATGGGAAAACCGGATTCGAGCTTCTGGATGTGAGGAAGAGGGAAGGCGAATGAGATCTCCCCAATGATAATACTAATCCCTACTCGGTCAAGCATGAATCATAGGCGATTAGGGCGGCCCCTGCTGCGCCTGCGATCTGTGTATCCCATTCTGTATGCATGGGTTCGAGTCCGATCATGGGCATGAGCCTGTCCATAACACCCTGGTTTTTTGCCATGCCCCCTGTTACTGCAAAACCCGATATTACACCAAGCCTTTCCACCAGGGAACAGATCCGCTCTGCCATAGCCCTGCAGTAGGCGGCCAGGACCCGCTCTGTGCTCCAGCCCTTTCTTAACAGGTTAACTGCCTCTGATCTGGCGTAAACAACACATGTATGAGATACCGGTCTGGGTTCCTTCTCTACCTGGAATGATCTTTCACCTATCTCAACTATCGGGACTTCCAGGATGTCAGCAAAGACCTCCATGCCCCGTCCGGTGCCTGCGGCACACTTGTCATTCATATAAAAGTCGACGACCCTTCCCTGGTTATCGCACCTTATGATTTTAATGTCCTGTCCGCCTATATCAAGGACAGTCTTTACTTCAGGACCGTAGATGAAGTTCGCGCCCCTTGCGTGACAGGCAATCTCAGTGACGGCATTATCTGCAAAGGGGACGTTTGCTCTCCCATAGCCTGTTCCGACACACCGGTCAACCCTGTCCTCCGGGATATCGACCTTGTCAAGTGTGTATCCAAGGACCTTTCGGGCACTGTCAGGGCTGTTGGAACCTGTTCTGGTGTTGCCATAGGCAAATATCTGGCTATCAGCCATGATAACCGCCTGGGAGCTAACAGAACCCACATCAATGCCCAGTGTGATATATTCCGCGTCTTTCCACCGGATGTCCGGATTTTTCCAGTTGGACTCTGTCCATCGCCAATATTCTTTTTTATCGTTTTCCGCCATTTGAAATCTTATAAAATTTTGTTTAAAGCGCTTTGGGGATTGTTTTTAATGTGCTTTCCGAAGCCATTATTGCAGCTCCTGTTGCGGCACCACACTCCGGTCTTTCAGGGACATAGATCTTACGAAGATTCAACTCTCTTTTCATTGAGTCCGCAACTCCCTGATTTTTCCCCACACCACCTGTGATCACTATATCCTCTTGCAAGCCAATCCTGAAGACTAGGGAGGCTATACGAGAGGCAAGGGCATCATGGACAGCCCTGATAATATCATGTCTCGCAGTCTTTGCATGGATCAGGCCTATTACCTCTGATTCAGCAAAAACCACACACTGGGCATTGATAGGTATCCTTTTCCCTGATTTCAGTGACAGGGGGCCCATCTCGCTGACAGGTGTTTCAAGTGCCCTCGCGATTGTCTCTATAAATGCCCCTGCACCCGCGGCACACTTCTCATTTATGGTAAAATCCATGATGGCCCCATCATTATCAATGCGGACAACTTTTACATCTTCCGCGCCTATGTCAATAACCGTACCTGCGTTATTAAAGTAATATCTGCCGCCTCTGGCAATGGCCATAATGTCATTGACCATGATATCTGCCATCCCAACTGCTTTCCTGCCTGATCCTGTACTGCCTGTTTTTGTGATCTGATCCCTTGTGACTCCCGCATTGCACAGAGCCTCTTCAAGGGATCTAGCCACGGCCTCCTGCTGATTAAACCCTGTGGCTGCAGCCCCACTGCCAATGATTTGGTTATTCATATATATAACGGTCTTTGTGCTTTTTGTACCGCAGTCTATTCCCGCGAAAATCATGCTTATCCCCTGTTGACGCCATGCTTGCCTTGTTTCCCGGATAGGGTTAAAATAAAGGCATCTTTTACACAGGGCATGTAAACCCTGATTCGCAGAGAAAGTCAAGGATGAACCTTTCATGCATCCCTTATTGCTGTTGATAGAACCCTTATGGCTATTGGGGAGGAATTTGAGGTTGACATAATTTTCCAGCCATGTTTGTGTATTAAACTCTTTTCTGATTTTTCGGTGTAACCCTGAATTTATGTAATTCAATTCTGACAGGGTTGCCATATCCACTGTTCCAGTTATTTATCCAAAATATTATTTCCAGTAATGGATTTTAGCATAAAAAAAATATTCAGAAACTTCATTTGAATTAAGGAGAGAAAAAATGGAAAAACCCATATCTGATGAATATTATGAGGAGGACTTTGAGTTCCCGTTATGGAAACTTATCAAGCAGCGGGCTGAGGAAAAGGATATCAGCTACTTAAAGGCGTCCCAAGAGGTTTCCCCTGAGTATTCAAAGGGAATCCGTATTAAGGATGAGGCGTATGAGGATGAGCTGGTAATTGCACGTGTAAAGTATCTGGAAAAATTGCGAAAGAAGCAGGATGAGGTCTGAGGAGGATGAAAATGGTTCATGATAAAATGACTGACAAGTTTACTGAGACGGATTTGCTGGTAATAGGCGGGGGCATTGCAGGCTGTTGTATTGCCGCTAAGGCTGCTGAAACAGGATTAAGCGTCACGATCTTGGAAAAAAGCCATACCAGAAGGAGCGGAAACGCAGGGCAGGGTATTGATCACTATGAAAGCGTTCCCCGCGGTTGTGTGACTCCTAAGTTGTTGACAGAGAAATTTCAATCAGAGATGACCCGGATAAACGGTGGCGGTCGATTCGGCAACCCGAATCTTTTATACCAGTATTTCGCCTCCCAGTGGGATACCATTGAGGAGCTGGAAAAATTGGGTGTTCCCATGAAATGGGACGATGGTGACTACTACTTTTTTAACAGGCCGGATATGTTTCCCGGTGAGAGATACTGGTTGCGGGTTCACTGGCAGATGATCAAACCGATCCTTTCAAAGGCTGTCAGGGACAGAGGTGTAAATGTTTTTGAGCGCGTAATGGCTACGGAGCTCTTAAAGGATAAGGGAAGGATCGCGGGTGCCACTGCTATGAATACCCGTACCGGTGAATTCCTTGTTATTAAGGCAAAGGCGGTTGTGATGGCAACAGGAATTTTCCAGCGATGTTATGACGGAGAATCGCCTATGTCAGGCCCTTATAAGCTCAGGTATGACGGGTGCCCAGCCTCCTTGTCTGGAGATGGGTATGCCATGGCTTACAGGGCTGGGGCTGATCTTGTAAATATGGACGCAAACGGATGGATGTTCAGGTGTCGCGATGACCTGTGTATATCGTTTGGGAACTTTGAACACAACGATGGACTGCCTTCAACCTATTTTACATGGGATGGTGAGGAGTTTCCATTTGCGGATGCCCTGGTATACAGAAAAATGGAGGAAAGCGGGAAAGCGCCACTTTACAGGTGGCTAAAGCATATGCCGAAAGATTACCATAAAAGGGGTGAACTATGCTTTGTCGATGAGAAGATGGTGGATTTTAAGTTTGCGGAAGACAGGCGGTTCAATCCCCAAAGCCATGCCTATGAAGTGACACCTTTCAAACCCCTTTCTTTTATGGCCTCAACAGGCATACACATTGATGAGAATTATTCCTCAAGGATTCCTGGGCTTTTCGCAATAGGAGACGCCGCGTCACCTCTTCATTCATGCAGTGTTGCTGCAGGAAGTGCCTTTCTCCTTGCAAAAAAACTCCCTGAATATCTGAAAACCGTTCCTGATCTGGTAATAGATATAGATCAGGTGGAGAGTGCAAGGGAGATAATTTTTACTCCTATGGAGACCGAGAAGCCCGATACGGAGCCTTTGGAACTTGAATCCGCTGTGAGGTTTATATGTGAAAGGTATGTGGGGATACTCAAATCAGAGGGCAAACTAAAGGAGGGGCTCAGAAGACTGGGTTCCCTTAGGCGGCTTGTATTGCCCAGGGTAAACGCAAAGAACCCACACCAGATCATGAGATATCTGGAGGCTCGGAATGTTCTTGACCTTGCAGAAGTCCATATCAATTCATGCCTATTGAGAAAAGAGAGCCGTGGTAATTTCATTAGGCTGGATTACCCTGATCTGGATTCATCCAGGGACAGCATTCTTACCCACCTCCGTATGGAGGACGGAAAGGCGGTGAATGAACTGGTGATGGTGCCTGAAATGAAGCCGGAATACATGAAGGAGGACTAACAAATGCCATTATCAATAGATACCGAAAAATGCAATGGATGCAAGAACTGCTACACTATCTGTCCACAGGATGTTTTTAGCTGGGAAGACGACATAAAGAAGCCTGAAATAACCTACCTGTATGAATGCTCCCATTGCGGAATATGCTGGATGGAATGCCCCAAGAGGGCCATTGATATAACCCTTCCTGCATCCTGTTATTAGCATTAAAAAAATGACAAAAATTCCGGATTAGGCCCAGCCTTGCGTTGTCTAATCCGGAATTTTTATTATCGCTTTTAAGTTGATACTTGAATCTTGCAAAATTCAGGTGATATTGAAACTTGGCTTCAGCAGTCAGCACTTGACTGCCTAAGTTAGACTAAAGATTTTCTGCGTAGTACCGGATAATATAGACTGCCTCTTCAATGCCAATTTTGGCATCATTGTTCATGTCAGCCAGTGCGTTAACTGATTCGGTTTCAGTGCCTGTCATGCTTGAGACCTGTAAAGAAATAATGAGGTCTGTCAGGTCAATGGACCCGCTGTGATCTATGTCTCCGGGCACGGGGTCAGCCGGATTACTTGCCTCAATAATGAATTCAAAATCAATGTCTCCTGTATATCCAGTCTTTTTCCCCCCTTCATCATCGGGGTGGTACGCCCTTACATACTGGAGAACAGCTTCGGAACTGTTTACAGTAACGCGCATATAACCTGAACTGCCTAAAAAGTCACCTGATATGTACCCGTATTCCGATGCTTTTTGGTTATAATTGGCAGATCCCGCCTGTCCCACCTCAATATAATAGATCCCGTCATCATGGAGCTGGTTTGCAAAAAAGTGGTCGTGCCCGCGAAAGACCGCGTTCACATTGCCTGCAACCAGCATGTCGTGTATGGGGCCGTGGCTCCAGCCCGAACGATTAATATTGAAGGTGTATTCTCCAATGTCAGGGGGGATGTATTGGAAGATAACGCGAAATCAACTTAAAAGTGATTGCCGCATTTACCGATAGTTAATATTTGAAATTTTCAAATAGATTGCCCTGCCGGGCACCTCTGGGATTCTAAGATGTTTTCCCTTTTGGCGGAAAATACAGGGATTTAAATCCTGATTAGATCTATCCTAAAACAGGATTTGTTTCTGTAACCGGCCCAAGAACAACTTTCTGGCACGAATAAAAAGCTTTTGCCTTAAATCTGTTGATTGCAGAACTCATGCCATAAGATCTGAAGATGTTTAAGACCTTGAAATAAAGCTATTTTTATGGTCCGGCATTGTTATTTTTCCATTTGCTAAAAAACAGATTTGGAAAATTATGTCGAGAACAGAAACAGTGATCCGACATAATTGTTGGTAATAAAGATGTGCTATGTTGTGGTATGGCAATGCCGAATACTCAGGAGTATGCAACGGGATCTTTGATTCCTGCCTTTTCGAATCCTTCCTTCCTTAATAGGCAGCTATCACACTGTCCGCATGCCCTTCCATTTTGGAGAGGATCGTAGCAACTGTGGGTCAGGCTGAAGTCAACCCCCAACTCAGTTCCCTTTATGATTATTTCCGCTTTGGTCATCTCAATGAGGGGTGTGTTGAGTTTTATCTGCAACCTGTTTTCAATTGCGGCCTTTGTCGCAAGGTTGGCCATTCGCTCAAATGATATGATATATTCCGGGCGACAGTCAGGGTAACCGCTGTAATCAATTGCATTGACACCTATAAAGATGTCCGCAATCCCCAGCACTTCAGCCCAGGCCAGAGCATATGAGAGAAATATTGTATTCCGGGCAGGGACATAGGTGATTGGAATTTCCCTTCGCATCTCTGTCTCATTACGGTTTTTAGGGACATTTATATTGTCTGTGAGTGCAGAACCGCCTATCTTTGCAAGGTCAATATCAATGACAAGGTGTTCTGTCGCATGGAATAAGGCTGCCAGGTTACGGGCAGAGTGCAGTTCAACCGAATGGCGCTGTCCGTAACGAAAACTGAGACAGAAGATATCAAATCCTTTTGCCTGCGCAACAGCGGCTGTGGTGGCAGAGTCCAGTCCTCCACTTAACAGGACTATAGCTTTTTTTGTCTTCTCCATAGTCTGATACCTGTTAAACTCCCCTCTGTTTGTGCGGCCAGATTATTTTATGGAGCTGAAGGTTTAATCTTACGTTCAAATGGTCCTTCATGATCCACTTTACAAGTCTGTCCGGTGGCAATATGCCGGAGACCGGAGAGAAATGGATCGTGTTTTGTCGTGCGGATTTATAGTAAAACAGGTCGAGAATCTCTTTCGCAAATTTATAATCGTTTCTGTCCCCTATTATGAATTTAATTTCGTCCCTGTCAGTAAGCCTGAAAAGATTTTCCAGGTCATTGCTTTTATGCTCTCCGCTGGACGGACATTTTATGTCAACAATCCTTATACAGCGATCATCTGTAATTCCTATATCCTGGCTGCCATTTGTCTCAACCAGGACCTGGTAGCCGCCGTCTAACAGGTGCCTGATCAGGGCAGGTGTTTCTTCCTGAATAAGTGGCTCTCCTCCCGTGATTTCAATAAGGGGGCATTTATAGGATGCCGAAATCCTAATAATCTCATTGATTTCTATTTGGCTCCCGTTGTCATAGGCATACTGTGTATCACAATAGGAGCACCGGAGATTGCACCCTGTAAGTCTTATAAAGACGCAGGGTTTTCCCGAAAAGCTGGATTCTCCCTGGATACTGTGGAATATCTCATTAACTGTCAGTGCCATATACATTATCCGGATTAATAAGAATGTTTGTTTATACAGGGGGTATGAATCCTGGTTTATATATGGATATGCCTTTATGGAAATAAAATGGACGACCGGAGAATTTAAAAAACAGAACATAATACATGGGACATGTTGCTAATAAATCGTTCCCCTTCTGGTCGCTTGGTGAGGGAGATAAATATTTTTTTAAAGTATTTTCAATTAATCCTGTTTAGCCTCTTTTCCTTTCTGAAAGAACTGAAATTTATATGAGCCAATGTCAATAGTGTCAAAATCTTTGAGCTGAATATTGTCCTTTATAATTTCACCGTTAACCCGTAATTTTGTCATACCTCCGGCAAAGGATATTGTATATCCGTTTGGTCTCTTGCTGATAGTAGCAGCAGTGGGTGGCATAAACATCCCACCGAGTTGAATCTCAGAATGTTCAGCCTTTCCGATCTTCATAAGTTTTTTATTAAGTTCAATTTCACCGAGGCCTGAACCGTCAATAAATGATATGATTCCTATTTTTTCAGGTTCAGGTGGTGCTTTTTTAACTTCTTCTCGCTGTTTGGAAAGCAATTCCTTCTGTTTAGCAGTATCAAGCATCATAGTACTGTCCAGATCCACTTGTTTTGAATCGGGTTCTCCCCCTTTTCCTTTCTGAAAGGCCACAAAAAGGATTACATGCTTTCCGATTATTACATTGTCTCCATGTACGAGTTTATGTGATGAGACTTTTTTGTCGTTTACAAATGTACCGTTAGTGCTTTGCAGGTCTGTGAGGATAAAGTCAGATCCTGCCTGATCTATCCTGGCGTGATACCCGGATACCGCAAGGTTATCAATCCAGATAGTATTGTCTTCGGTACGACCGATAGTTATACCGTCCTTCATAATAGGGTATTCTTTAACCACTTGTTTATTGAACATCAGAATAAGTCTGGCCATAATCTCTCCCTTGTATGAAAACCCACTTATATTATTCAAATAAATAAGAAAATATCAACATTAAATACGTCATGGCAGGATTTTTTTTAGATTATTTACTCCCCTGAAAAAGAGGTCAATTAGAAACATTCCTAATTTTTTTAGAAA
The DNA here is from genome assembly GCA_019307745.1 of Deltaproteobacteria bacterium. GTDB lineage: Bacteria > Desulfobacterota > DSM-4660 > Desulfatiglandales > HGW-15 > JAFDJA01. The sequence continues at coordinate 15,096 of JAFDJA010000008.1, forward strand.
ATCGTCACCCTTTTTTTCCATTCCAGATATAAAAACTGAAATTATCGTTGTGTTGTCATGGGCACCACGATCTAGTACAGTATCCACAAGTTTGCGACAGAGATTTTCGGGATTGTCAATGTTTTCAGCAACTTGCAACAGCTCATTGTTTGGTACCAGATCAGTCAGACCATCTGAACATAATATCAAGCGGTCATTTTCTTCCGGTACTATTTCAAAAATATCCGGGACTACATCTCCAGAGGAGCCAAGGTTTCGAGTCAGTACGTGCCTTAAAGGAGATACTGCTGCTTCCTCCTCAGTCATCATCCCCATTGCTATCTGTTCTGCAACGATTGAATGGTCATTGGAGAGTGCTTCAATCTCGCCGTTTCGGATAAGATAGAGGCGACTATCGCCTACATTTGCCGTAATTAACCTGGAGGATGAGACAAGCAGCATGACAACAGTAGTCCCCATCCCATGATATTCCTCCTGCTCAACTGCCATCTCATGGACGATCTTGTTGGCAAGTCTGATGCTCCCCAGTAGGTAGTTTCCTTTCAAGGACAGGGAGCTGTCAGGTTCACCGTATATCTCATTTTCGGTCGCCTGTTCTTCTACCCATTTTTTAAAGGTCTTGTTGATTATCTCCACTGCAACTCGGCTGGCAACCTCTCCAGCCAGGTGGCCGCCCATGCCATCAGCTACAATATACAATCCAAGAGAGTCATCAGTGGAAAAAGAATCCTCATTTCCTTCGCGCTTAAGGCCTACGTCAGTTATCCCTGAAAATTGTATTTTCAAAACAACTCCGATCAATAGGTTGACTGTTTATCCCCTGAATCATGCATAAACAATATCGAAGGGTATTTTTAAAGCAATATTTTTAGGCGGTATCAATTTCACCGAATCTACTCGTTACCAAGCGTTGGCTGTAGACAAAGATTGATTTTTATTACTCTGTTTTTTGTTTCATTAATTGATCTATTTTTGAGCCAAGAAGTTTAATCACTTTTGCCATATCATTCGCGCCAGTGAATCTATTCTCCGGGTTTTTAGCCATTGCCTTGTCTATAATCTGTTCACATACTTTTGGAATTTTAGGATTGTACTTTCTGGGCGACGGGTGCTTGACCTGAGTGATTTTGTACAGCAATCCACTGAGGTTGGAGCCTTGGAAAGGCAGCTCTCCTGTAATGATTTGAAAAAAGAGTACTCCAAGTGAAAATATATCTGACTTAAAACTGACTTTTTGCCCCATAATCTGTTCAGGAGACATGTAATTCGGGGTTCCCAGAATAACGCCGGTTTTTGTACGGGAAGAGGAGACGGCCTTGGCAATCCCAAAATCCATCACCTTAATACTCCCATCATTGAGCAACATTATATTGGCAGGCTTAATGTCCCTATGGATAACATTCTGTTTGTGGGCAAAATACAGGGCCTCAGCAATCTTTGATATAAGATTCAGGGCTTGCCTAAAGGGGAGAAGGTTTTCTTTGACGATGAATTTTTCCAGGCTGGTTCCTTCAAGAAATTCCATGGCCATATAGGTCAGGTCATTGTCATCACCAACATCATGGATAGTGATAATGGACGGGTGGGACAATCGACCTGCAATTTCAGCCTCTCTGAAGAATCTATCTTTGATGCTTTGGAGGATATCTTCATCAAAGTCATCAGCAAAGCGTATGGTCTTAATAGCCACGAGGCGGTTGATTTGAGGGTCCTGCGCTTTATAAACCAGACCCATGGAGCCTTTGCCAAGTTCACTCAGGATCTTGTAGCGCCCCACATTGGTCCCGGGTCTGATTCCACCGTCAGAAAATATGGTCAGATCAACATCTTCATCACCACTCTCAGCCGAAGATATATCTTGCTGAAGGGCGTGTATGCGTTTATGGAGGTCTCGGAATTCTCCATCCTGATTTATAAATTCATAGGCCATAAGGGCCTTTTTTATCATCCTCTTTTTTTCAAAATCAAGTCCCAGGTGATATATGATCTCCTTTATTTCCTTGTTTAGTGGCATATTAAGGGATTTATTAAGGAGCAGATCAAGAAGTTCCTGGTTCTGGGAATTCAGTGTAAGCAGTCTGGTTATTTCACTTTGGTTTCTATCAGCATTGGCTTCTGTGAAAAGCATCCTGGCTGAAATTCCCATGTAAATTACCGCTATACATAATGCAATGGAGACAGGCTGAAACCATATGCCAAGCATTAAAAACAAACTTGTTCCCAACGTAAAAACAAATACAATAAGGCCTGCAGACCAGAGCAGCCTGGACAATTGTCCCCTTAGGGGAAGGGATAGCGCTGCATATGCTCCGAGTAACAGGAGGAGGATCAATTCAATATAGCGCATGTTTGAAGGTCTGGAAATAGGACTGATATTAATCATGCTGTTTATAATATTTGCTGTCAGCTCAATCTCAGACATCTCTTTCGAGCAAGGTGTGTCAAACTGTTCACTTTTAAGGTGGCTGAAACCAATAAGGATGATTCTTCCCTCTACAACAGGCGGCATCTGTTGGGAATGCAGGGCGTCAGAAAAAGAGAGACGTGAAAAATTTTTACTATTAGAGAAATTTATCAGAATTTGTCCTTCTGAGAGGGGGATAGCCCTGTTGTTTATCTGTATGCTGTTTTCTTCAAAATTGGTTAGTTTGGGCTCTTGACCAAAGAATGCCATGGTGAGTCTCAATGGGAGGGATGGTATAAAAGCAGAGTTCTGGTAGTTAATAAATAGCGGGTGAGATCTCCCTGAAAAACCGTTGTTAATGGTCAGAGTTCCATGTCCAATGCCTGCTGAATGAGGTATAAGGTCTTTGTAAGGAAGAATCAAATAATTTTTAGATAATTTTTCCTGTGTTTCATATGAGATTTTAACTGGTTGGAGAAAATTTTCTGAGATGGAAGAGGTGTCTAGGGTGATCTCAGAATCATATTGGTCCCTCTGTAAGGCTGATAACTGCAAAATGACATTCCTTTCATTCTCCATGCTCTGGATCAGGGGGATATCACCATGCAGCCTGTTTTCTATAAGGTCCAGATTTTCAATAATCCATTGCTCCAGAGGAGTATTCTTATTTTCCTGAGGTCGTGCCAAATACTGCTCCCTGATTGAGCGTATTTCAGCCAGTCCCTCAGCACGGACCTGATTCCGGCCCTGATCTGGAAGTGGTATGTCCAAACCTATCAGTATTGCTCCATTTTTGTTCAGCTTAGCAATCATTTCTGCTATCAGGTGTCTGGGCCAAGGCCAAGGGCCCAGCTCTGCAATGCTTTTATCATCAATTTCAATAAGAGTAATGTTGTCTATTTCCTGAGGTTTATCCTGAGTGAGACTCATTTCAATGTCATAGAAATACTTTTCTATTGTCTCAAGGGGCGGGAATCCTGAGTATGTGTAATACGCAAATATCACAAGGATAATGATTCCTATTGATGTATCTAATAATTTGATCTTGTTTGTCATCAGTAGAATATAGACTATTAGAATTTTGGATAGGATTCAGAATTATAAAAATAAAAAAATGTAACAGAACAATATATTGATGTCAAAGAAAAAACAGTAACTTATGGCGTCGATATCGCTGAGGGGGCTACTGTTAAAAAAGTTTGGCAACACTGTTGACAACATGTGACTTAAATTTTGCATAAACAATTTTGGAGGCTATCATAAAAAACTCATATAATTAAATGGCTATACGGCAATTTAATTAGGTATAGCATGTACTTTATTGGGTATTACAAAATAAGATCAAACTTTTCGAAATGGTTTACCTTTCGAGAGCATTGATTTCACCGAATCTACTGCGTGATCAAGCGTTCGCAGTATATAAGTACAGCTTCACGTTTGATATCTTGTATCTTCTTTCACGAGCTTCGCTGTGTCCAGAGGCCCACTACTTCGTCGCGGGTTCCCAGGTTCAGTAAGCTTGATGCTTGCAATATTCAGGTATGAACTTTTCAGGGGAGGAATCTCATAGCAGGATTTACTGATTTTCTGAAGTTGAAGGGGCCATTATTTCCGGCCTGTTTTTTGTCATGGAAATAAGCAATACTCTGGGCAAAGTCCTTATAATGAGTAATTTGGTCTTGTTTGTGAGGATTATGCTTCAGGAGTATAAAAAAATAATTCCGCATTTTTTCATCTCACCTGCAAACCCTATTCAGCTGGCTATTAGTAAAAAATTATCAGAAGAGAATTGTTATTCTCGGGAGTTTTGGTTCAATCAGATCTGTCAAATCCAGCCCATATCTAAACATTAAAACTGCTAAGCCGTTTTTGAAAGAGTTCCGCTGTAATGGTCTTTCAGCCCGGCATCGCAGCAGAAATTATCCACTTCTTCTTCACATTCCCTGCATTTGTCCATTATCCCCGTTTTTCCCATCTCTTTTGGAAAAACAGATACTGCCTGCTTGAAATTTTTAATAAGGCCTGAGGCATTTCTATGCCAGGTATTTGGATAGGGTTACTGTTGACAGTATTGTAGCATTTTGGATACGTAATATATCATAATTATGTCATTATTAGGATTTTATTTGTATAGGATACAATTCCCATATTTTTTAATGAGAATAAAATGTTTTAAAAAAGTGCTCAACTAACTGCATTTATGGGAAAATTTTAGTTTTTTTTCTTGACATTCAATTCGTTTTTGGAATAAAGTGACAAAAAGTGAAATAAAGTGGTATAAAGTGTCAAAGGATTTTATCTATGTTTAGGGGACGTTCAAAACATACTCTTGATGAAAAGGGAAGATTAGCCATCCCTGCCCGTTTCAAGGAGACCTTGAAATTAAAGGAAGAGTCATGCCTTGTGGTGACCAATTACCTGAAGTGTCTCTGGGCATTTTCTAAAGAGGAATGGACTATTATAGAAGAGAAGGCCGCGAGCCTGTCCCTGATGAACAATGCAGTAAATACTTACCGCCGTTATTTTATATCAGGTGCTCAGGAGTGTCCAGTAAAACAGGGGCGTATCCTGATACCGCCTGACCTAAGAGAGATTGCAGGATTGAAAAAGGAAGTAGTCCTTGTGGGAGAGTTAAAGCTTTTTGAAATATGGGATCAAGAGAGGTGGGAGGGGGAGTTCCAAAAGGCCATGGAGAATTTTCCCGAAGCCAGCCAGTCTCTCTCCGAATTAGGCATTTAGGTCGATAACCTTGGAATACCCCCATAATCCAGTCATGGTTAATGAAGTGCTTGAACACCTCATTACTCTGCCTGAAGGGATCTATGTTGATGGCACGGTGGGAAGCGGAGGTCATAGCGAAGCAATATCTAAGAAGCTGTCTCATAAAGGGTGTTTAGTATGTCTGGATAGGGATTCTGAGGCTATAAGGCTTTCAAAGGACAGGTTGAGTTCCTTATGGGAGGATATAAGCTTTGTCAACAGGAGTTACGCCGAGATGGATGAGTGTCTCAGTGATCTGGAAATAGATAGTGTTAACGGGATTCTTCTGGATCTTGGGATGTCATCTTATCAGTTGGATCATTCAGGCAGAGGATTCAGTTTTACCAGGGATGAACCTCTGGACATGAGGATGGACCCTGCCGGAGAAATTACTGCTCAATACCTCATAAACAATCTTTCAGTCAAGGAGATTGAAAGAGTGCTAAGGGAGTATGGAGAAGAACCGAAGGCCAGGCTGATTTCAAGGATAATAGATACTGAGCGAAAGAAAAAAAAGATTAATACCTCTGGTCACCTGGCAGATCTTATTCGATCCAGAGTCCATGTCCCCAAACGTTATGCTTTAGCCAAAGATCCGGCCACCAGGACATTTCAGGCATTAAGGATAGCTGTCAATAATGAGCTGGAGAATCTTAAGACATTTTTAGGAAAGGCGCCATCCCTCGTGGCCAAAGGGGGAAGGATTGTCATTTTATCCTATCATTCTTTGGAAGACAGGATTGTCAAAAAAACCATGGCTGGCTGGGAAAGGGGGTGTACATGCCCCCCGGATCTGCCTAAGTGTGGCTGTGGGAACAAACCGCTTTTCAGGCGTGTCTTTAAAAAGGGTATTAAGCCGGGCAAGCGGGAGATTGATGATAACCCCAGGGCGCGTAGCGCTATTTTAAGAGCTGCGGAAAGGATTTAGAATGGTAAGACCCAGAAGATCATCAGATGCTGAAAAAGACAGGAATGTCCGAACAGGGATTAAGATAACCAATTCATGGAGAAATAAAAACAGATTTTATTTCACCTGCCGCCAGATTTTTCTAATCACTGTAATGCTTATTGCTTTTATGGGAAGCGGAATCAGTTATGTATGGTCAAATTTCGAGGGCACGAGGATAGGATATAATCTAAGCCGTCTACAGCAAAAAGAACTGAGGCTCAAGGAGTTGAACCGGAAACTAACGATTGAACTGGCAACGCTGAAGTCTCCTCAGAGCCTGGAAAAAGCAGCCCGTGAGCTGGGGCTCAAGGAAGCCTTACCAGAGCAGATTGTTATTTTGCCATGAAGCTAAGGGATAAAAAATGGATCAGATTCCGGATATACCTTGTGGCTGGGTTTTTTTTTATCGGGACTGGGATCATCCTGGCAAGGGCTTATCAGCTTCAGGTCATTCAAGGGGACAAGCTTGATGGAATTGCCAGATCAAGTTACAAAGACAAGATCACACTTCCTCCTGAAAGAGGTGTAATCTATGACAGGAATGGTCGTGAACTTGCTGTTAGCGTAGAGGTATGTTCCATCTATGCCCATCCGTCTCTTGTAAAAGATAAGAACCTGACTGCCATAAAACTGGCCCAGAAGCTGGACGTGAGATCCAGCAGTATACTCGCTCTCCTGAAAAAAGATCGCTCTTTTGTGTGGATAAAAAGAAGAATATCGCCCGAAAAGGGAGACCAGATCAAATCCTTAGGATTGAAAGGGATTGGTCTAGCACCGGAGACAAGGCGCTACTATCCTGGAAGAGAGATAGCTTCAAATCTCCTTGGATTTGCCGGCGTAGATAACCAGGGCCTTGAAGGCCTTGAGAAGAAATATGATGAGATCTTGAAAGGTCCCCAGCACACACTTGTTCAAATGTCTGACGCGCTTGGCCGTTCTTTTTATATAAGTCAGCCGGAAGATAATGAGAGAAACGTGCATAATCTTGTGCTGACAGTGGATATGGATATTCAATATAAGGCTCAGAAGGCTCTTGAAGCCGCAGTGGAAAAGTTTCAAGGGAACAACGGGCAGTGCCTTATTATGAATCCCGATACAGGGGAGATTTTGGCCATGGCTGTTACACCGTCATTCAATCCCAATAGCTTCGGGAATTACCAGCCATATCAGTGGAGAAATCGTATTATAACAGACTGTTATGAGCCGGGATCCATTATTAAGACATTTCTTATCGCCTCAGCTCTTGAGGAAAATCTCATATCTTCCAATACTTATTTCTACTGTGAAAAGGGTTCATTCCGTATAGCCAACAGGACAATTCATGACACAAAAAAATATGAGAATCTTACTGTTGCGGACATTCTTGTCCTATCCAGCAATATCGGCGCAGTCAAAATTGGCCAGATTTTTGGGTATGACAAGTTCTATGAATATCTCAACCGGTTCGGATTTGGCAGCAGGACAGGAGTGGATCTGATTGGAGAGAGGCAGGGATATGTGAGACCGGTGAAAGAGGCCAAAGAGATCGACCAGGCAAACAGTTATTTCGGGCAGGGTATGTCTGCCACTTCTCTGCAATTGGCCACAGCCATGGCAGCGGTCGCAAATGGTGGTCGGATTATGAGGCCGTATGTGGTTAAAACAGTAACAGACCAGCATGGAAAAGCCATTGAAAATACACGCCCCACCATGGTCAGAAGGGTGATTTCGCCAGAAACTGCAAGTTTAACAACCAAAATAATGGAGGGTGTTGTAAGCGACAGGGGGACAGCCCCGTTAGCTGCAATACCAGGTTTTAGTGTTGTCGGTAAGACGGGGACCTCTCAGAAGGTTGATTCTGAAACTAAAACCTATTCAAAAAAAGATTATGTGGCAATATTTGCAGGCTTTGTGCCAAAGGATAATCCCAAACTGGTAATGGTAGTTATGATCGATGAGCCCAAGGGCCAGGTATATGGCGGACTGGTATCAGCCCCTGTTTTCAGAGAAGTCGGTTCCTGGGTACTTAATAATTTGCAGATACATCCAGAACTGAGGCAGGCATACCAGGAAGAGGGGATGCAGATAGATAGTGCCAAGGCGCGAGTGGTCAAGTCTGGATATGAAAATAAGATTGCCAGTCCCGGACTACTGCCCGATTTCAGGGGAAAAGGCATGAGAGCGGTCATAAAGAGTGCTAATGAACTCGGTCTTAAGGTTGTACTGAAAGGATCAGGACTTGCGGAAAGGCAAACACCTGGGCCAGGGTCACCTCTAGGGGCGATCTCAGCAGTTGAAGTGATTTTTACCCCTCCAACATAAAGTGCAGAATCTTGTCTTTTGTTATCTGCTACTGGGAATCTTTTGGAGTTGATATGAAGCTTAGTCAGCTGTTGGAGAAAATTTCAGGGTTTGATTTTGATGGACCCGTGGATTCAGAGGTAACGGGTATTGCATATGACTCCCGTGAGGTCAGGCCCGGTTTTCTGTTTGTGGCCGTACGCGGGCACAGCATGGATGGTCATGATTTTATTATAGATGCAGTTCAAAACGGGGCTGTTGCTCTCGTAGCAGAGGAATTTGAGACTTCCATGGAAGGTGTTTCCCGGATAAGGGTAGCAGATTCAAGAAAGGCATTGTCAAAAATTGCTGCGGGGTTTTATGAGGAGCCCTTCAGGGAGATCAGCCTTATTGGGATAACCGGAACAAATGGCAAGACAACAATCAGTTATCTTATAGAGTCGATAATCTTAGCATTTAACAAGATTCCTGGTGTGATCGGGACTGTTAATTACCGTTTCCCTGGTAGTGCATATGCCGCACCAGTTACAACTCCAGAATCACTGGATCTTATGAAGATGATGAGGGAGATGGTGGGATATGGTGTATCACATGTGATAATGGAGGTCTCCTCTCATGCACTTGCGCAGGGCCGAACTCAAGACTGTCCTTTTCAAACTGCAGTTTTTACAAATCTGACAAGAGATCACCTGGATTATCACAATAACATGGAGCAATATTTTCAAGCAAAAAGTATCCTTTTCCGAGGACTGGCAGAAAGCAGCACAGCAGTAATAAATATAGATGACCCAAAAGGCAAAAAGATGGCCTCCCTTACACGGGGTAAATTGTTGACATACGGTCTTAATAAGGCTGCCGATATACGAGCAGATCAGGTTTTAATAGGTAGAAATGGACTGAGTGCAAGATTGCTCACTCCCGTGGGAGATGTGATTATCAAGTCGTGTCTTATAGGTAGGATAAATGTCTATAATATACTTGCAGCATCTGCTACTGCCATCTCACTGGGAATAGATCTTGAAACGATTGCACAGGGGATAGACCGGTTAAGGAGTATTCCTGGCCGAATGGAAACCGTAAGCAACAGCCAAGGACTCACAATTATTGTGGATTACGCCCATACTCCTGACGCGCTTCAGAAGGTCCTCGAGACCCTTCGATCCCTTACGAAAGGGAGATTGATAACGGTTTTCGGGTGTGGTGGTGACCGTGATCAGGGGAAAAGATATGACATGGGTCTTTCTGCAGGGATTAACAGTGATATCATATTTATTACTTCAGACAACCCTAGGACAGAAGGTCCCGAGTTCATAATCAATCAGATTGAGGAGGGAATAATAAAATCAGGTGCGGCTCGTTATAATTGGCCCACAGGCTCTGAATACACCTTGCCCGCATATTTTGTTGAGATCAATCGGAAAATAGCGATCCAGAGGGCTGTTGAGGTTGCGGAGAAAGAGGATATTATCCTTATCGCTGGTAAGGGTCATGAGAGTTATCAGATCGTTGGTACAGAAAAGCGGAGTTTCGATGATGTAAAAGAGGCTGCTTTGGCTGCGGCATAAATATGGTCTGAGCATAAAAGAGGGGTTTTTGGGGGAAAGGATAATGGTTTTATGACCGTAAAATGGGGGGATATAGGGATTGGGGATGTAATATTTCCGATTCAGGGGAAACTCATATCAGGAGACCCTGAAACCCTCATTTTTGGTATCAGTACGGATTCCAGAGATATCTCTCCTGGAGAAATCTTTTTGGCCCTGGGCGGTAAAAATTATGATGGTCATAATTTCATAGATTTGGCCCTTGAAAAAGGGGCCTCAGGCGTAATTATTGAGCAAGGATTTCCGCTTAAGGGCCTGGAAGAGACAGGTCATGCTGTCATTGCAGTGGCAGATACCCTGAAAGCCCTTGGTGATCTTGCGCATTGGTGGAGACACCAGCATGATGTCCAGGTTGCCGCGATTACAGGAAGTGTGGGTAAGACAACTACAAAGGAGATGACCGCCTGTATCCTTGAATTGGGGACGCGGACCCTGAAAACCAGGGGCAACCTGAACAATCTGATCGGGCTTCCCCTTACAATATTGGGGATGAAACAGGAAGACAGCAGGGCAGTCCTGGAAATGGGGATGAATCTTTCTGGTGAGATCAGCAGGCTTACAGAGATAGCTGATCCGGACATAGGCCTTATCACGAATGTTGCAAAGGCACATTTGGAAGGGCTTTCTAATATCATGGGAGTTGCCCTTGCAAAGGCGGAGCTCTTGGAGCGGATATCTCCGGAAGGAAGGGTTCTCCTGAACGGGGATGATGAACTGCTGATGAAGGTTGCAGCAGGGTTTAAACAGAATATTCTGACTTATGGCATAGGGCAAGAAAATGATTTCAGGGCTGAAAATGTGCAAAATATGGGTCCTGAAGGGATCTCCTTTGAGCTGCATTATCAGGGAAATTGTATCCTGATAAGGCTCAACGTCCCTGGGCCGCAGAATGTTTATAATGGCTTAGCCGCAGCTGCGATCGCAATATGTATGGGGAGCACGCCTGATCAGATTGCCCAAGGGCTGGGCCGGTTTAATGGTGTAAAAGGCAGGTTTATGCTTATCGATCTTCCTGCTGGGGTAACTCTTTTGGATGATACATATAACTCCAATCCTTCTTCACTTAGGGCGGCAATCGATTCAGTAAAAGAGATGACCGCACAGGGAAGGGATATAATCATAGGACTTGGAGATATGTTGGAGCTCGGTGATGAAGCAGTGTCAGCTCATTTGAAGGCAGGAAGCTGGGTTACAGAACTTGGCACGCCTTACCTTCTGACAATAGGTAATCACGCACCCGAGATAATAGCAGGGGCAATTGACAAAGGATTGCCCAGGGAAAGGGCTGTTATTGTAAAGAATAAAAAGGAGATGGCTGAGATGATACAGGATGTGATGAAGGAGGGCGACCTGATTCTTCTGAAAGGTTCGCACTTGATCGGACTCAATGAGGTGTCCAGCCTGTTACAAGGGAAGAATGGCTGAGAAGGATTAATATGGATGGACACCTTGATGACGTTTTTTCTATTGGCCTGGTTTAAAGGCTATTTGAAGGGAGTTTTTTAGTAAATGCTTTATAAATTTATATATTTTTTTCATGTAGATTTTTCATGGCTGAATGTCTTCCGGTATATCACATTCAGGACCATTATAGCTGCGCTTTCCTCCCTTGCCTTGTTTTTTATTTTAGGCAAATATGCAATCAATCGGCTTAATAATCTGCAGGTAGGAGAATTTATCCGTGATGAGGGACCTGCCAATCATAAGGAAAAAGAGGGTACTCCAACCATGGGAGGATGCCTCCTCCTTCCAATTATTATTGTTTCAGTATTTATGTGGGCAGAGGTTATTAACCTCTATATTGGGCTGGCAATATTTGTAGTTATCGGTTTCGGTGCAGTTGGTTTTATGGATGATTACCTGAAGGTGATACGAAAAAATAGCGCGGGATTAAGTGTGAAGATGAAGTTTTTTCTACAGGTCCTTGTGGCACTCATTGTAGCATTCACCCTCTATTTTTACCCTGGTTTTGATGTGAACCTGAATGTCCCGTTCCTAAAAGATGTGACACCTGAGATGGGTGTGTGGTTTATCCCCTTTACCGTATTGGTGATTGTGGGATCTTCCAACGCGGTAAATCTTACTGACGGTCTGGACGGCCTGGCCATAGGTCCTATTGTCATTGCCTTTATAAGTTATCTGATTTTTGCTTATATCGCCGGTCATGCAAAGATCTCCCAATATCTTCAGGTCCCATATATTGCTGGAAGTGGTGAGCTGTCAGTGTTGTGCGGGGCTACTGTGGGAGCAGGATTGGGGTTTTTATGGTACAACGCCTATCCTGCTGAGGTATTTATGGGCGATGTGGGTTCACTGCCCCTTGGTGCCTTGCTCGGAACTATTGCTGTGATAACAAAACAGGAGCTGGTACTTCTTCTTGTGGGTGGACTGTTTGTGTTTGAGGCATTTTCAGTCATCATACAGGTTGCCTATTTTAAAATTACCGGTGGCCAAAGGATCTTCCGCATGGCACCTGTCCACCATCATTTTGAGTTGAAAGGGTGGCATGAAAGCAAGGTAACTGTAAGATTTTGGATAATCGCTATTATCCTGGCGCTACTGTCTATAGGTACACTTAAACTCAGATAGAAATATAGGGGGGCAAATAATGAGATTAAGCAATCCATGGTTACAGCACATTGCAAATCCGTTACATGTCTATTGTCGTCTTATTGATTTTGGTGTGAGTTCAGAGATTTCGAAAAAAGTGAGTGTGGCATATGAAAAATATTTGTATTACTTTTTGTCAGTGGTAATAAAAAAGAGATGGAGATTATTAAAAAAAAAAATGTCTTAGTAGTCGGACTGGGTAAATCAGGGCTGGCAGTGGCACGTTGGCTTTTTGCTGCGGGTGCTAAGGTCACAATTAATGATGTAAAGGAGGAAGTTGATATCAGCCAGGAACTGATAAGGGGGATCAGGGAACTGGGTTTAAAACTTGTAGCAGGTGGCCATAGGAAAGATTGTTTTCTCGATTCAGATCTAATCGTGGTAAGCCCTGGAATACCTCTTGATATGACTCCATTAATGGCCGCCAGGGAAGCTGGTATACCTGTGATAGGTGAATTGGAGCTGGCTTCCAGGTTTATCAGTTCTCCTGTGATAGCAGTTACAGGAACTAATGGCAAGTCAACCTCGGTCAGTCTCCTGGGAGAGATTATAAGATCTGAAGGAAGAAAACCTTTCGTGGGAGGTAATATCGGGACTCCTTTTATGGAATATGTATCCGGGGCTCAGGAGGCAGATTATATAGTATTAGAAGTAAGCAGTTTTCAACTCGACAGCATAGAGCAGTTCAGGCCATCGGTTGCGCTTCTGCTAAATATATCTCCTGATCATCTGGACAGATATCCGGATTATGAGGCCTATATTCAATCAAAGCTGGGTATTTTCAGGAATCAGGGCGCTGGGGATTTTGCGATACTCAATGATGATGATCAGAGGCTTGCTTGTTTTCATCCGGAAAGTGATGTGTCGGTCCTCCGTTATGGAATAGAGGAGAGATCAAGCCGTAATAGTTTTATACGTGGCAGTAAACTGTTTGTCTGTTTGCCCGGAGCGGATGCCCGCTGGTTCAATATAGAGAGATTCAGACCTCCAGGCCTTCATAACCTGGAAAATCTGATGGGTGTGGTCCTGGCTGCAATGGCCATTGGTATCTCTCCAGATGCGATACAGGATACAATAAATAGATTTAAAGGCCTTTCACATCGTATGGAACATGTTGGAACAAGGAAAGGTGTTGATTTTTTCAATGATTCCAAGGCAACTAATGTAGATTCCGCGTTAAGGTCTTTTTCCGGTTTTCACAGGCCTGTTGTCTTGATTGCAGGTGGCCGACATAAAGGTGGTGACTATTCCCCTCTGGTGAACGCTTCCAAGGGAAAAATTAAAACAGCAGTGCTTCTGGGAGAAGCAAAGGAACTCATGGCCCAGGCATTTGAGGGTGTTATACCCTTTGTGCTGTGTGAAAGCATGGAAGATGCCGTGTCTCAAGCCTATTTATTAGCTGATCCTGGTGACGTGGTCCTGCTGGCTCCAGCATGTTCCAGCTTTGATCTGTTTTCTGATTATGAACATAGAGGAAGGGTTTTTTCGGATGCAGTAGCGAGGCTGGATAATGACAGCTGAAAAACAGAACGGGTATGATTACTTTATCCTTGCCCCAACCATTATTCTTTTGGGACTTGGGCTCGTGACTGTTTACAGTTCAAGTTCGTTTCTTGCAGAGCACCGACTAGGGGATAGTAATTTTTATCTAAAAAGACAGCTGGCCTTCTGTCTTTTTGGTATTTGCTCTTTGATAGTGGTTAAGAATATCCCTGTAACTTTTTATCAAAAGATGGTGTATCCCCTTCTGGGAATCAGTTTTATTCTTCTGGTTATGCTTTTTATTCCAGGCTTTGGTAAAAAGGTGGGTGGAGCTTATCGATGGCTTGACGTCGGCGGTTTCACGGTTCAGCCTTCAGAACTGGCCAAACTTTCTCTCGCAGTATATATGGCTTATTCAATGTCGAAAAAAGGCCAGAGCATGTCTCAATTTTCAAAGGGATTTATGCCCCATCTTATTATTGTGGGGATTTTTATGCTCCTTATACTCCTTCAGCCGGATCTGGGGACTACAGTGATATTGGGCTGTTGGCTCATAATTTTACTTTTTGTGGGTGGGTTGAATTTACTTCAATTGCTCGTTGCAATAGCCGTTTCAGCCCCCGCTATATGGTGGCTTATCTCCAGAGAGGCCTACAGGATGGACAGATGGACGGCATTTATCAATCCTTGGGAAGATCCAACCGGCTTGGGTTTCCAGATTATCCATTCTTTTCTGGCCTTTGGATCTGGTGGTATTAACGGAGTTGGACTGGGAAACAGCATACAGAAGCTTTTTTACCTGCCAGAGCCTCACACAGACTTTATTTTTTCTGTTCTGGCAGAAGAACTTGGATTAATCGGTGTGACAGCGGTAGTACTTCTTTTTGCTATGCTGGTTTTCAGAGGTATCAAGATTGCTCTTGATGCGGGGAATCTCTACAGTAGTTATCTGGCATTCGCTATCAGTACTCTCATAGGACTTCAGGTCCTGATAAATATGGGTGTAGTAATGGGATTACTTCCGACTAAAGGATTGACCCTCCCTTTAATTAGTTATGGAGGATCATCCCTTGTAGTAAATCTTATCGGCATTGGAATGCTGCTAAGAATATCCTCAGACAAGTGACAGGCAGAGCGGGAAAAAATATGAATGAAGGTCAGGGGAAAATGAAAGAACACATCCCTTCCGGATTAAGGGTTATTTTGGCTGGCGGCGGCACTGGCGGCCACCTATTTCCAGGCCTTGCAATCGGCAGAGAGATTGTACATCGCTATAAAGGCTCTGAGGTTCTTTTTGTTACAGGCCGCAGGAAGATTGAGTCTGATATATTGATCAATTCCGAGTTTAGGCAATCAGCGATCTGTATAGAGGGATTGATGAAGCGTGGATTGATTAAAGGGCTCATGGTTATATCGATGTTCCCTTTCAGTCTGTTACAGTCAATTTTTATCATCAGGAGGTTATCCCCCGATATAGTAATAGGCGTAGGAGGGTATTCGGCAGGGCCAGTCTGCCTTGCCGCAAGGTTGATGAGAGTTGCCACAGCTATTCATGAACAGAATTCTTTTCCCGGACTGACAAACAGGCTGCTGTGCAGGGTGGTTGACAGGGTCTTTATCTCATTTGAGCAGAGCAGGAATTTTTTCCCTGGGGGGAATATAATTTTTACGGGAAATCCCATCAGAAGAGAGTTGTTGGAAAAGCAGGAAGACAACCATAGGGACAGAGAAAAATTTACCGTCCTTATTACTGGCGGGAGTCAGGGGGCAAGTGCTACTAACAGCGCTGTTATCGATGCCTTGGGAGTTATGTCAGGAAGAAAGGGGCGGCTGCTTCTGATCCATCAGACAGGTGAAGCGGATTATCTCCGTGTAAAAGATGCGTATGAGGGCAGTGGATTTCAATATGAAGTGACTCCTTTTATAAAGGATATCGCTTTTGCTTATCATCAGGCGGATATAGTCGTAGCTAGGGCTGGGGCAACCACAATCTCTGAACTTGCAGCATTAGGCAAACCTTCTATCCTGATTCCTTTTCCTTATGCTGCTAATGATCATCAGTTGACAAATGCCAGGATGCTTTCCGATATAGGGGGGGCTGAGATCATTCTACAGGCTGACCTTAATGGTGAGCGGTTGGCAGCTCTTCTGATGAAATATATGGACGACAGGGATGCTCTTAAATATATGGGCGAACAGGTGTTGAGAGCAGGAAGACCAAATGCAGTGAACAAAATAATGGATCAGCTGGAAGATATGGTCGGCCGCTGACATAGTGATTAAGAGATGGAGACATTCGGTAAAATAAGACATATACACTTTGTGGGCATAGGCGGTATCGGCATGAGCGGCATTGCCGAGCTTCTGCTTAATTTAGGTTATAAGGTGAGCGGTTCTGATCAAAGCAGTTCAGAGATAACTCTCAGGCTTTCAGAGCTGGGTGGCAGGATATATACCGGCCATCAGAGGGGGAATATTGAAGGCGCGGATGTTGTGGTCTTTTCCTCTGCAGTACCTGATGATAATCCGGAGATAATATCTGCCAGGGAGAACTGTATTCCTGTAATCCCCAGGGCTGAAATGCTCGCAGAGTTGATGAGATTGAAGTATGGAGTTGCAGTAGCAGGTGCTCATGGAAAGACCACTACTACATCAATGATCGCTTCCATTATGGCTGCGGGCGATCTTGATCCCACTGTGGTAATAGGCGGAAGACTTGATATCTGGGGAGGGGGCAATGTCAAACTGGGTCAGAGTGATATACTGGTTGCGGAATCAGATGAGAGTGATGGATCATTTATGGCCCTTTCTCCTACAATAGCGGTGATTACAAATATTGATTTTGAACATGTAGAATATTATGGCGACATGGAGAATATTCGTACTGCCTTTGTGGATTTTATAAATAAAATCCCTTTTTACGGGATCGCGATCCTGTGTATGGATAACGAGGAAATTCAGAATATTATCCCGCGCCTGAAAAAACGATATCTCACATATGGCCTTTCCTCGCAGGCGGATATCAGGGCTGTGGATATTAAGGAGCACCCTTCAGATGTGGATTTTGAAGTGATGTCCCGGGATGAGTCACTCGGCCGTGTGGTTGTTGGAATGCCGGGGATGCATAACGCGATGAACGCCCTTGCTTCAATTTCCGTGGGCCTGGAGTTCGAGATAAATATGAAAGATATCAGAAAAGGTCTTGCCAATCTGGGAGGACTTGCAAGGCGCTTTCAGGTTAAGGGTGAAAGGGGGGGAGTCCTTGTT
>JAFDJA010000092.1 GCA_019307745.1 Deltaproteobacteria bacterium
ATCAAGTAGATTTTCTGAGGTGGAAATAGGCATTACAATGAAACAGTCCATGATGTCTTCTCCTTTACACTATCCGCTTATTTTTGTCTGCCAAGCTCTATATGCTGGTTTATCTTTAGCGCATACAGAGAATAGCAGGTTGTTGCATAAAGTCAAGATATTAACATGATAAGGCTTAGGGATGGTAATTAATGCTTATTTTTTATGAATGGAGGGATAAGGGGATTGGAGGGAGATAGAGGAGAGGATTAATCTGATAAAAAAGCCCCGCAATTGCAAGGCTTTTTTTGTTTTAGATTTTTTAATAAATATAGACCCGGTTTCAACGGCATACTTAACCGAGCGCCGGCTTGTTCGGCGTCCGGTACAAGCATTTGTTAACCATTAAGGATAAGATTTATGTGTTTCTTTAGCCTTTCTTCAACCTTTGTTTTTCCACCAATTGAATTTTCATATAAAATTACGCGAAACCCACTAATATCAAATGGTAGCTTATCTCTCCTGTTGTCAGATAGTAAAATAACTGGTTTCTTGATAGCATGAGCATAGCCTACTTCATAAAAAACGTTAGGATTGTCTGGAGTTATGTCTGCTACTATAAATGATGATTCAATTATTGACTGTGTAATGTCGGTAAGTATAGAGTCGCTGCTATATATATCATCAGCTCTAACGCAATCAATTTTAAAACTTTCGACAGTCGGTTTAATTACCTCTGCGTACAGATCATTAAATTCTGGCGTGAATTGCATAACGACAAAGGCCTTAATAGGATTTGAGGCGATATGGATATTTTCAATAATTATCTTCTCTTCGCCTCGCATGAAAATAGCAGGCTGGCATTTGCTTATATTGGCAATGGTATTACATACACTTACGCCGTTTATCAATAATTTTATATGTGACCCAATTACTTGTATTTCGACATTATATTTTGAAGGCGCTACCTCGACATCTCCAGCAGTAGTCAGAGCCTCATATCTATTATTACTCCACGACCCAATCCCAAAAGCCCCTCCTGCACCAATTCCGATAAAGATTTCTATTGGATGTCCATGGTTTAGAACTACTTGGGCTCCTGATAAAGAATTACTAATAGTAACATCAAAATTAATTGTTCCGGACTCGAACCAAATATTTGATTTCATCATGCAAATTTGATATTGGCCCTTGTTAGGCCCTTCTTCAATGACTGAAGGAACATATTCAATTGTGCCTTTTTCAATTCTGTGCTTTCCGGTTATTGGTACCCAATTCAATGCTTTTTCCATTCGAGTTACCTCATTATTGAATTCTACCCTATGGTTAACGATGTTTAGACTGATCCGCATAAGAGGTTGATGTGTTTTTTTCGTTATAGATCAATCAGTTTTTTTTTCAAAATAACCCTGAACGAGATTTGAATTCGGGTTGAATCTTTGCCAGAGTGTTTCCATTGAGCTGAAGGCTATTCGCATTACGCCGATATCTTCCCGAGACAGCCGGGTGTATTTGGGTTTTCTTTTATATGCCCTGTATAATCCCCAGAGACAGAGCAGGCAGAACAAAATAACAAGTTGATGGAACTGTAAGTTTTTATCTATGCTGTTTGATGAGTTCAGGTTTTGAGTTGTTTGTTGCTCTGGTGTTAATGTTCATAGCACTGGATATTTAAACAATTATATGCCTGATTTAAATAATTTACTGTAATGTAAATAAATTTTCAAAGGAGGTCAACCTATTTTCAGTAAAAAAATACCCCAATTTACAGCTTTTTATGTCCAAAAGTTCCCTTTTTATTGTTACTAATCCAATGGAACCCTACCTTATCAATAATTAAGGGAATTACGCAGTCGTGTCAGGGAATAAATGGGAAAAGACATATAAAGGGCTTACCGAATTTCGTATAAAATTTTTTTTCTAAATACTGCTCTTTTCCTATCGTTTCTTATATTTTCCGCTCGTTTCCTATATTTACCCCCTGTAGGGGGTATCCCTCTGGTTTGCTTTTATAAAAATCATCATTTACTATTATCAGCACAACAGGAGAGGTGCGCGTATACGCCTTTGACATCCGGCTGAAAAGCCTTTTAAAAAAGAGAAATTGTTTGCTCCAACACTCTAATTTTATTAGAGATTTGGGGCTTTTTTTATACATGGGCCGGACGTCAGTTCATGCGGTCCGGACACCTCTAAAAGCGGTCATTTTGGGCGTGATTTATTTTTTTTGATTTTAAGGTTCGTTAGATTCCAGGATTCAAGGGAGAGGATATATATTCACTTAAACATCTGATAATGGATTTTTTTACGTTAGGATTTTAATGGAGGGGGGGGGTCGCTGTACCAGTTGTGTACCATTCGCGAATAAAAAGATCTTTCTCTACGTCCTCTCTGGCTCTAGTGAACATAGTGATCGGGCGAGAGATAAAAACAAATTATTGAAAAAACCTTTCCCTGCGTCCTTTGTGCCTCTAGTGAACATAGTGAACGGGTGATAGATAAAAAAATATTAAATCTTTCCCTGCGTCCTCTGTGACTCTAGTGAACATAGTGAACGGGCGAGAGATAAAAACAAATTATTGAAAAGATCTTTCTCTGCGTCCTATGTGGCTCTGCGAGAGATATAAGAAAAGAAATCAAATCCGCCTTAGACCGTTACAAAAAGGGTTTTAAGGGGGTTTTTTTATTTTTGTCCACGAATGTACCTCTTTGTATCGTTCGGAAACATCTTTTTATTCCAAAACCCCTTATTTTTTGCCCCTCTGCAGCCATGGAAGAGTAAAAAACTCATGCTCATCTATTATATATTTGTACCTGTTTTTGTAACTTTTATGTAACTTTTCTGTAACTGTTTTCGGTACGAGTACCTGATAATGGAGATATGATGACAGAAGATACGACGCAATTTATTACCACTCTTGGTGATGGTGACGGTATTGCTGATGCCAGGATTATATCCGGGGGAACATCTTTTGAAATAGTCCCTAATGTCAATATGAGCAAATGGGATGACGAAGCATTTCTGAATATCAACAAAAAGGATTTTATTGTCTCAAAAAGCACCTTGACTGATTTTATTGACGACAGGTTGATTCTCCAAAACAGCAATGAGAAATGGCAGACATATATCAAAGACGGCAAACAGGAGATTGAGGTTGTTTATCCTGATGTGTCCAGTGTTCCAAATATAATAGAGTTGGATTTACTCTATCCTGATGGACTGAATTTCTTTTATCAAGGCCCATTGTCACAAGAGGCAATTAAGAAAGGAAATGAAAGACCTGAAAATGTTGTCGGGAGTTATGCGGCCTACTGGAAAGAACAGAACAACAAATATAAGACAGGAAAATTCTGCCATATATATGCCATGTACTTTGTTGATGCAAAAGGCAGTGTAGTAAAAGTTCCGTACTTAATTGAAAATTGTAAAATACAGATACTCCCAAAAGAATGCGCGGAAGTTTCAAAATGGCTCGAAACAGCATATGGAGCAATTACTCTTGACCCTATTATCGGACATAGCAGCCAGGGCGCAAGTGAGAATGGGGTGTCAAGTGGAAAACCAGAGGCCGGTAAATTTAATTCTGGTTCTAATCAAGGCGATGGCTCAGTAGCAAGTATAAATATAATCGCAAAAGAAACTGGTGGGGGTGCAAATGCTTCAGCATATTGTGCCATTTATGATGATAATGGCGGAGAGCCTGATACCCAATTAACAAACAGCTATGATGGTGTAGAGATAACAGGCGGAGACAGCTTTGCCGCTTATACGATTACATACGGCACTCAGCCCACTGTCATAGCAGGTTCAACAGATTATTGGCTTTCGGTCTGTAAGGGAGCAGCAGGAACAATGCAAATCGCTTTTGATGACGGGGCCGGAACGTCAAGACATATTTATAATAATACAGATGGGTGTGACAGAGCTGTATGGACTACATCACTGGATAGTGCTGGTGATGATAAAATGAGCATCTGGATTGTTACTGATGAGGCAAGCGGCGGTGAAACTATCAGTATTGAGGCATCAGTATCCGGAGTTACCATTTCCCAGGCAATGGATTTGACTGTCAGTAGGGCATTGGGAGTCGGTATTTCCGGGAATAGTATAACCTCTAACGCCGGATTAATCGTCAACAGAAGCATTAAGGGAAATATACAGGGAGTGATCGGTGTTTCAGATGTTGAACTTCTCATAAGTGAGATTATCAGCATTGCTGCGTCTATACTGGTCCGGACAATTACCCCTGAAATTGATTTGAGGGTGGCCAGAGGCTACGTGAGCGGTATTTCGGCACAGACTATTACCCCAATGTAGGTTTAACAGTCAATCGGCCTATAACAGGGGATATTGCAGGTCAGACAACTGCCTCGGCAATTGATTTGATAGTGGCTGATGTCCTGAATATCATTGCTTCAATTACAGGACAGGCCATTACCCCGGATATTGGGCTGGCCGTAAAAAGGGATGTGAGTGCCGGAATAAACGGGGCAGCAACAACCAGTAAGGCTGTCTTTAAGGTCGCAAGGCAGTTTCAGGCCGGAATAGATATTACAACATTAACTTCTCTTATATCTCTGATACGCGAGTATTTAGAAACACCGCTGCATCCCGTTTTAGAGTCCTCCACAGTTGAAAGAATAATAGAGGGAAAAACATTGAGAAGATTGCTTGAGACTAACACGGTTGAAAGAATAATTGAAAGGAAACTAAACAATTAACATAAGGAGGAATGGCAATGGGGAGCTTTTCGGATTATTTAGAAAATGAGCTGTTAGGTCATATTTTCAATTCATCATATTCCCCGTCAGCGATAGTATATCTGGGATTATCAACTGCTGATCCCCTGGATGACGCTGGTGGTTTAGCAGAGCCGTCGGGTAATGGATATGTCAGAAAGGCCATTGGTTTTTCCGCGGCATCTTCCAGAAAGGTTATCCAGAATGGAGTTGTCCAGTACGATCAGGCTTCAGGAGCATGGGGGACACTGACGCATTGGGGGATATTTGATGCTGAATCAGGCGGGAACATGCTGGCCCATGGAGCACTGTCAATGTCTAAGGCGGTTGTCAGCGGCAATACTCCAAGGGTTGCAGATGCGGAAGCGGAAGTTGAAGTAATAGCGGGATATGTGTCTGACTATCTGGCAAACGCGTTACTGGATTTCGCGTTCAGGAATCAGTCGTTTTCATCTCCTGATACCTATGTTGCCCTCTGTACAGCCGCGGTTGCTGATGATGACACAGGAAACACAATTACTGAGCCGTCAGGCAATGGATATGCCAGGGAGCAGGTCAATCCTGATGGCGGCGCGTCTCCCGCATGGGATTTGGCTTCAGGCGGGGCATTGGACAATGCTCATGATATTGATTTTACCGATCCCACAGGGCCGTGGGGCACGACAACCGCCCTTGCGATAGCGGATGCCCTGATAAACGGCAATTTGCTGATGTATGACAATAGCCCGTCAGATGATTTCCCGGATTCAGGGGATGAGGTCACTATTGCCGCGGGGGCTTTGGATGTATCCTTATCATAATGGAGGAGAAAATGCTTACAGAAACAATATATGGCTCATACGGCAATTCCATTGGCGTTATCCTCAAGACAAGGCCGGCAGGTGAAAACCAGGCAAGCGCGGTTGATCTTGAAGCAGTAACCAGAGTGGTGCTGATTGTGGGTGATACTGTAATTGATTCTGATGAGGAAGAATATTCCGATGTTTTTGACTGGGATACCGGCACAACAGGGGAAGTACAGATGACCCTTGGAGGCACAGGGTTGTCAGCAGGTAAATACGAGGCATGGTTAATAACATATGATCCGGGAAATCCTGACAGCATAGTATGGGGTCAATTTGAGCTTAATGTGGTCAGTTTAACGTAGGTCAGGCTTGCTGTAAACAGGGGCACGCGCAAGGTTCCGTTTTTGTGTGTAAGGTTTATGAGAGGATATATACACATTTTAACATCCGATAATGGAGACATGATGACAGAAGAAACGACACAGACAGAGGGTCTCAGGCTGATTAACAGGACTCATCCGGAATATAACAGCCTGGTCACCAAGTGGGAATTCTGGCAGCAGAGTTATCTGGGAGGGCAGGGCTACATAGAATCCAATCTGTTCAAATACTACAAAGAGGGTGATGAAGAGTTTAACGCCAGGGTGGAACGGGCGTACAGGGAGAACCATTCAAAACGGGTGGTGGATATCATCAACAGCTATTTGTTCAAAGTGCCGGCCGCGAGAAACGCAAAGACGAAAAACGAAAACTTTGACAGGTTTCAGAAGAACGTGGACGGCCGGGGCAGGAGCATTAACCGGTTCATGAAAAACGCCTCACTCTGGTCGTCTGTTATGGGCAGGGTTTACATCATGGTGGACAAGATGAAGCTGGCTGATGGGGAGCAGACCGGGACCGCGGCGGACAACCTCAAGGCGCCTCCTTACGCGTATGTCGTGTTTCCCCGGGATGTGATGGATATCGCGTTTGACGGGAACGGCAGGGTCAAGTGGACAATTATCAGGGAGACATACAGGGAGGATGACGATCCTTTTGACGCGGCGGAATCCACGTGTGAGTGT
This sequence comes from Deltaproteobacteria bacterium, assembly GCA_019307745.1. Lineage (GTDB taxonomy): Bacteria > Desulfobacterota > DSM-4660 > Desulfatiglandales > HGW-15 > JAFDJA01. The sequence continues at coordinate 6,569 of JAFDJA010000092.1, forward strand.
TACAGGCTCTGGACACAGGAGGAGTGGGTGCTGTTTGATGACAAGGGAGAGGAAACAGGCCGGGACGCTCACGGCCTGGGCATTGTGCCCATGATTATCGTGGATAACGAGGAGGGCGCGACACAATATGAAGGACAGGGATTGATTGCCGACATCTCTTACCTGGACAGGGCCATATTCAACAACTGGAGCAGGCTTGACACCATTGTGTGCGACCAGACATTTTCACAGCTTATATTCCCTATCGAGGGCCTGCCGATACAGAATGTTGCGGATGATAACGAACTGATTGATCAGTTTCTCCAGCTTTCTACCAAGCGGGCGCTGCTGTTTTCCTCTGCCTGCGGTGTAAAGCCGGAGTATATATCTCCTGACGCGTCCCAGGCGGATTTTATCCTGAAGATGATTGAGCGTCAGATCAGGCAGCTTTACGCGTCTATCAGCCTGGCCGGTGAGACAGGGGAAGAGGTCAAGGCCGAGTCCGGAGTGGCCAAGGCGTATGACTTTGATAAGATGAACACCCTGCTTGCCGGCAAGGGCGATAACCTGGAGGAGGCTGAGCTCGAGCTTGCCATGGTGGCGGGCAGATGGCTGGATACTGAAATCGAGTATGAGGTTGACTACCCGGACGAGTTTGACGTGCGGTCCCTTGCTGAGGAGATCTCGATCGCCCAGGAACTGGCGCTGATAGACGTGTCCGAGACCTTTAAAAAGGAGATTGACAAGATAATCGTTAAAAAGGCCCTGCCCAAGCTGCCGAAAAAGATTGTTGACAGGATCTTTGATGAGATTGATAAAAAAGGATTCGAGGATTCGAGGGATCGAGGAGTCGAGGGTTTATTGGATTAGTTGGGTTTATTGGGTTCATTGAGATTAGTAAAGGAGCAGGGGGTTAAACCTAAATCAGCAGGTTTACTCCCCCCGCTCCGGGTTGTCAGAACAGGTACGGAAAAATTATCTGGAGCTCAGTTGTGACCGGCTATGCAGCACATTTCCGTGCATATAAAGCATTATTAAAATATTCAATAGTGTAATCGAAAGGGAGAATATTCAGAAACTCGAATGCTTCGTTTATATCTCTGAAAGTTTGAGTATTAACAATATCGCTGTTTATTGATCCAAGCATTCTGGATATACCGTAAATCACGTCTGAAGCGGAAAAAACCGCGGTCTTGCCGTGTTTACGCTTTTCATTATAACGGCTAAGCACATCACGCGACTTTTCTGCATCAGCATAACAGATATTAAAGTCTGTAACATCACTGAGGTCCACGATTTTTTTAAAGGGTTTAGGCAGGATTGGTTCATTATAAATTTGATTTATATAATCGATAAATTCTTGATTAGAGATTTTTCCCCAGGCTTTAACAAATACGCAACCGACTTCCATGTCAATATTATAACTATACGGCATTTTTTCATTAGCTCCTTTTAGTATAATCATTTTCAATGGTCACTCAATTGATAGTATATCGGCCAATTATCAGATTTCTTTAAAATTCAGGCAATTTTGTGATCAGGATCTGGAGTTCGTTTATGTGTATTTTAAAGGAACATTTTATTTTTGGTCTTTTTCCGGCATTCACCTCCTCTGTTATCTGAATATTTTACGCAATTTTCTTGCCATTGGAGTGGTCAAACTGATTTATTTTTGGTTCTTCTCCAATTAAATTGGAGAAGAACCTTATTTTCTAATATTTATTTATCGTCAGATAATTCCGGGTATAATTTTGTCACACATTCCGGACAGATACTATGGCTGAATTCAGCTTCAGAGTGATTGCGAATATAGGATTCAATTTGATTCCAGTAACCCTTGTCGTCACGTATGTTTTTGCAGGAAGCGCATATAGGCAACAGGCCGCTTAATGTCTTGACTTCAGCCAGGGCATTTTGCAGCTCCTGGATAAGTTTTTGCCTGCTTGCCTCTGCCTGCTTGCGTTCAGTAATATCGCGCGTAATCACTGTAAGGCCATCATATTTTTCGTCATGGTCCATCCGCGGATTTAATGTGGTTTCGTACCATTTTTTTTCACTCTTTATGTCCATGGTATAATTGATTGTCTGTGTTTCACGGGAGGCTAAAACCCGGGAAACCGCTGAATCTATCAATTCAGTTACATGACGCGGCATTGTTTTTTTGTAGGATTTCCCCAGAAATTTATCAGGATGGATAAACAGGCTGGGATTTTCGGGATTCTGAAAATAGTTTATGAATGTGCCGTTCTTGTCCAGCACAAATATCAGGTCATTAATCGATTCAAGAGTAGATCTTACTGTCTGCTCATTTTCCCATAACTGATTTTTTAGCCGTTCACTTTTAGCAACTTTTTTTTCTAATTTTTGAACTCTCTTTTTGAGTTCATCATATGTTGGTTTTGGGGCCATTTGAGTACTCCTTTTAATTGAACCATACAGCAAGGAGCACTTATTAAAAAAGGTTTTTAAATGAACGAGAACCTTATAGCCCACTGATAATGCTGTAGCGCGTGATTTTATATTCGGCTTTTATAGTATTACAATTTGGTTAGAATTTGCAAGGGCCTTGTTTAGGTTATTTTTTTTAGCTTAAAAATAGGATGAAAGGGTTCGAGGAGTCGGGGATTTATTGGATTAGTTGGGGTTGAGTGAAAGACTGTCTGCTGGAGCGGGCGGTCTTTTTTATTTGGGCGGATAGATTCCGTGATTAATTCACGGAAAAACAAAAACCATTAAAGGAGAGTGAAAATGCTTACAGACGCGGAAAAAAGGGAGCTTGATGCTCTACAGGCAAAGGCGGAGTTGAGTGATGAGGAAAAGGCAAGGCTTGAGGTCCTGAAGGCAAAGGCCGGAGAAGATCCCCCGGACGGCAATGACGAAAAGGTCTTCAGCGAGGCGTATGTCAAGGGCCTGAGAACTGAAAGCGCGAAATACCGTACCAAGGCGAGGGAAGCGGAAGAAAAGCTCGCCAGATTTGACGGTATTGATCCGGCTGAACACCTCAAGCTGCTTGAGCTGAAGAAACAGCAGGAGACTCAAAAGCTTGAGGAAGAGGGGCAATGGGAAAAGCTTAAGACCCAGCTGGTTGAAAACCATACAAAGGAAAAGGAGAAGTTTGAGGCGGAGCGCGTTGCATTTGACAGCAAGATTGAGGGCCTTGAGGCGGAGCTGAGCAACACAATACTCGGGCACGAGATCGCGGTTGCCGCGGGCACGGCACAGGCAATCAACCCCAAGCTGGTGGAAATCACCCTCAAGAGCATGAACATGGCGACTGTGGAGCAGGGCGAAGACGGCACACGGGTGATCAAAGTGCTTAACGATGATGGTGAAACAGCCAGGATTGATCCCCGGACCGGTGACCCCATGACTGTTCTGCAGCTGCTGGAAGATATGAAACAATCAAAAGAGTACGCGCATCTGTTTGCCGGGGGTAAGCCGGGCGCGGGAAGCAATACGAATTTTTTCAGGGATGGGCAGATAGAAAATCCCTGGAAGACAGAGACCCGAAACCTGACAAAGCAAGCGGAAATTTTCAAAGCTGACCTGGCGTTGGCAAAGAGACTCAGAGCAGAAGCTGGTAAGTGATTAGAGATCATTGGCAGCCTGCCTTTATATTAACCATCTAATTTGAAGGAGGCTTTATTATGACCACGAAAATAAGTGACATTATTGTACCTGAGGTGTTCGCGCCTTACATAATCGAACGGACCGTTGAGATATCCACGCTGGTCCTCATGGGCATTGTGGTGCCTGATCCTGAGCTGGACATACTGGCCCAGAGGGGCGGCAACCTGATAAACATGCCGTTTTTCACGGACCTTGACGGCGATGATGAGATCCTCAGCGACTCTGGATCCCTCACTCCGGGAGGAATCGGGACCGGACAGGACAAGGCTGTGCTCCACATGCGCGGGCGGGCCTGGGGCGTTAATGATCTTGCCATGTCCCTTTCCGGGGCTGACCCCATGGGGGCGATCGCAGACCTGGTGGCTGAGTACTGGAATCGGAGGGAGCAGGACCTGATTATCAACACCCTGACCGGTGTGTTTGCCGACAATATCGCCAATGACAGCTCTGACCTGGTCAGCGACATCTCGATTGAGGACGGAGACAATGCCGCGGATGCCAACAAGATCGGCGTTGATGCTGTTATTGATGCCAAGCAGAAGCTGGGAGACGCGGCCGGCAAGCTTATCGCCTTGGCCATACACTCTGTTGTCTACAGCAGGCTCCAGAAGCTGAACCTCATTGAATTTATCCCGGACGCAAGGGGAGAGGTGAATATCCCCACCTATCTGGGATACAGGGTTATTGTCAATGACAACTGCCCGGCTGACGCTGGGTCCACTTCCGGATACAAGTATACCTCTTACCTGTTTGGCCGGGGCGCGATAGGCCGTGGCGAGGGCAATGCTCCGATTCCTGTGGAGACTGACAGGGATTCCCTTGCTGGTGAGGATTATCTGATCCACCGCAGGCACTTCCTGCTCCATCCCAGGGGAGTCGCGTGGCAGGCCTCCAGCGTGGCAGGTGAGGCTCCTACCAACGCGGAGTGCGCTATGGCTGTGAACTGGAATCGGGTTTACGAGAGGAAGAACATCAGGCTCGTGAAGCTGGTGACTAACGGATAACATTGGTTAACCCTCGGGAGAGGTATTATGTGCCTCTCCAGAGGTTTTTGACAATTTGAAGGCCGCGGAGGTGAAAATATGGGACTTGCAGGATTTAACAGGGCAAGACGCTGGAGATGGAACAGGGAAAAGGCCTGGGCTTTGGCTGAAAAAGAGGCGCGCCAGAAAGGGGATGAGAAACAGAACGATAAAAACTCTGCCAGGTATGACCGGATCCAGGCGCTGGGGAAAAAGACCGTAGCGGCGCTCAAGGAGATACTTCAAGGGTTTCCTCAAGGGGCGCTCAGCCCTGCATTGGGTTCTAAAAAGGCGGACCTGATCAACGCGATCATTAATGTCGAGTTTCAGCCTGATGGTGATGGTGATGCCGGAGATGAGGTCATCATTGATGAGCAGTAAAAGAGACATTGAATAAAAGGGGGTGAGTAATGCCTGAAGTGAAAGCTGCAAGAGGCGGTGCGGATGCCAACAGTTACGCGATCGTTGCGGAGGCCAATGAATATCTGGACCTGATATACGGGGCTTCAGAGGCCTGGGAAGGCCAGGTGGAAGAGGACAAAAAACGGCTGCTGATAACAGCGTCACAGCAGATTGACGAGATGCCGATCAAGTATGAGCCTGAATCAGATACGCAGGCGATGCAATTTCCAGTGGACACCGGGGAAAGCGACGATGACGGATGGTATGCTGTTACAGAGGCGGCTATATGGCAGGCCCTTCATCTGCTTGAAACCTTTGACGCGATAAAAGAGGCGGAAAACTTTGCTGTCTCGGGTGTCAGGTCTGAGAGTGCCGCGGGTATGTCAAAGACAGTGACAGGGCTGAATCCTTTCAAAAAGTGGAGCCCCAGGGCGTTGTGGCTGCTTTCCTCTTATGTTGATTTCCGCGTAAAGCTGAGGATGTATCGATGATTGCTGATGTTAGCCAAAGACTGATCCGGGACAGAATATCAGATGACCTTTCTGTGCTGCAGGATGTCTATGAATCCGCGTATGCAAGGATTTACAGGAAACTCGGGGAGGCAAAGAAGGATGTGAATTATGCTACCTATGCCAAACAGATCCGTCTCCTTAAGCGGATCGGGGCCGAAATTGACAGGCTCAAGCAGGAAATGTCAACCGGGCTGGCAGACGCTGTAAGGCGTGCGGCAGTGTACTCCACAGGGCTGGCGATCAAGAACCTTGGCGAACTGGGGATCTCCCTTACCAACGCGGCAGGATGGCATTTTAATTAATATCTTAAACCTTCAGCTACGCTGAAGGTCCAAGCTTTGCTATGCGGGTAAGTTAGTTCTATCATAATAAAGAATACCTCCTTAAGATAATGGGTG
>JAFDJA010000197.1 GCA_019307745.1 Deltaproteobacteria bacterium
ATCACAAAACAAATATAAACCATTTGTAAGCTTTAATACTCCCTGACTAATAATTTCTGCCATGAGCATGAACCCTGACACCCCTTAAAAAATCCTCTGAAAGGGCTCTAAAAAACTGATATTTCCACATGGCAATGGAAAGGAATACTATTTCACAGCTGCTTGTCATAAGATAGACTTGACATTATTCCGCCTACATAGCATCATTATAGTGGAAAAAGAGCATATTAAATCTCAGCAATGTTGTCCAATGCCATTTTTCATTTTCAAATGGCACATTTGATACGCTTGAGATACCTCTCCTATTTGATCATTTTTAAAATACCATTTAAGTCCTAAAAGGAGGAAATTATGTCAAAGAGATATCTGGGTTTACTGGTTACGTGCATTATTGTCTTTATGGCTGTTCCATCCCTGGCCGTTGAATTCCAATGCCTTGGATTCAGGGCCTCATCCATGGGCGGCGCTGGTGTTGCAAATGAAAGAGGAAGTTTTGCGCCATACTACAATCCCGCGCTCCTGGCGAGGCACACACACGGGGGGGAGATCTCATTTTCCGGCAGTGTCAGTGTGAGAGAGTTGAATCTGGCTGATTCTATGGACGCCCTGGCAGAGGCAGATATTCAAGGGACAATGGACACTTTTTTTGGTGATTTTGATACAAGTGGAGTAACATTCGGGAGTTTTCTTACTACTGAATTGAACGACAGTGTAGATATAATACAGACAGAATTGACCGCCCTGGCTGAACAGAACGCACTTCAGATTATGCCAAGCGGCAGTGCCGGATTCCAGTTCGGCAATTTTGGTTTTGGTATTTACGGTGTCTCTGAGGCAACTGTCACTGGTGTAATCGATGAGAACAGACTGGATTTTATAGTGGCTGATACAATAGGAGGTACCACTGTTTATGTTAAATATTCTCCCGGTGGAGGCAGGGCGACATTTGCCCAGTCAGACCTAGCAGAATATGAGGCGTCCTCTATTGAATATGCAATTGAACAAGAGTACACCTACCTTGATATCTCAGGTATCGCATATGCTGAAATCCCCCTGTCATACGGCCTTGAGGTGTCTTCCAACCTGGATATAGGCCTCTCTTTAAAGGTCATGCAGGGTGTTGTCTATGACGAACAGATATCATTTGACACTGAATCAGGTGACATTTCCGATGAATTTGAGGATGCATCAGAATCAGTTACCACCTTTGGGGTGGACCTGGGATTGGTGTATAAATCCACCACCATCTCAGGCCTGGCAATAGGCCTGGTTGGTAAAAACCTGAACACTCCGGAATTTGACAATGATGCAGGCACAATATATGAGGTGGAGCCCCAGTACCGCGCCGGCATCGCGTATGACTTCCTTTTTGATATGTTCACACTGGCAATTGACGCGGACCTGTCAGCCAATGAAACCCTTATTGAGGATTACCAATCCCAATATGTAGGGGGCGGTATTGATTTCCATCCTGGTTCATGGATATCTTTGAGAGTCGGCGCCATGAAGAATACAAAGGAGGAGTATGAGGGTTTGATCTACACAGGTGGAGTCAGTTTCGGACTCAAATGGCTCCAGGTGGATGTTACCGGCCAGATGTCTGCTGAACAGGGTGAGTTTGACGGTGAGGAGATCCCGAGATATGCCAGGGTTCAGGCCTCCATTGTCTCAAAGTGGTTCTGATTCAATATCTGAACTCATAGTTTAATTTTGGAGCAGTCTTATATTCCCTGAATCTTGCATGAACAATTTTGAAAGGTATCATAAAAACTCATATATTTAAGCAGTTAGACTGAAATTTATTTGTATATAGCAGGTGCCTTATTGATTATTCCAAAATTCAGGTACTAATTATGCAAAATATTAGAAGAGGCGGCCAATCAGAAATGTTCGGCCGCCTTTTCTGAATTTTTTCTGCAACTTTTTATACTGGCAGATATAAATTCAATCCCCTGCCCTGCGTCAGGTGTGAGTGAGACCAAGGTGAAAATTACCATGTTAAAAACAGGAATACTTATTATCTCGGCTTTACTACTTGGCAGTGTGTCATTCTGCCACAGCCTGGAAAACGAATATACAATCACCGGCAATATCAAGGGTGCTTCCAACAAGACGATCACACTGTCTGACACCTTTGGCAAGGATCACAGGGTTGTCAAGACATCAACCACTAACAAAGAGGGCAACTTCAGGTTTGTGCTGACAGGGAGTAGTCATCCGGGCCTTTACAGGGTAGAGCTTGATGAAGGCAAGTACATTGAATTCATCTTTAATTCTGAGGATATTATCCTTAACACAAGCTATGAGTCACCAAACTCGAGCCTGAAATTTGTCAAATCCAGAGAAAACCTGCTTTTTACAGAATATACAAATCGTAATATACTCCTTGAGCAAAAATACAGGGTGCTGGGGCAGGCACTGGTCAGCTTTCCAAAGGATGATTCCTTTTATAAGACTCTGAGAGATGAATTCAATAGAACTTCCAGGGAAAAGGATGAATTTTATGAGGAATTTATCGACAGCAGCAAGGGCACCTATGCCTGTAAGATGATCCAATGGCTCAGGACCACTGACCCTGACCCAGGGCTTTCGGAAGAGGAACGAAAGGAATTTTATGTCAATAATGTCTTTAACGCTGTTGACTTTCTAGACACTGAAATCATCTATACCGGTATAATTCCCGCCAAAATAAAAGAGTATATACTGCTCAATGAGAGCCAGCAGCAGATCACAAAACCAGAATATGAACAGCAGCTTATATTCCTTGTTGATGATATAATGCATCTTGCTTCTATCAATACTGAAGTAAAAGGGTTTGTGACCGATTTACTTCTGGACCTTTTTAAGAATACCGGTCTTGAAACGGTCTATACCCATATCGCGGATACATATTTCGAGGTAACCCTCTGTGAGGCAGGAGACGACAATAAGGGCATGGTTCAAAAAAGGTCAGAGGCATTTAAAAGGCTGGCCGTGGGCAAGGTTGCTCCGGATATAGTATTTCCCGGAGATGGATCAAGGAAAAAACTTTCAGACAATGATTTCAAATATGCCTTGATACTCTTCTGGTCAACTACCTGCCCCACATGCAAAAAGCTGATCCCAAGGCTTGTTGAGCTGAACGAGGAATATTCAGCAAAGGGGCTTAGAGTATTTCCAGTATCACTGGACAGAGATAAGGCGGATTTAGACAGCTATCTCGATAAAAACAGCCTGCCCTGGCCCGTTTTTTGTGATTATCAGGGATGGGAAGGGGAAATAGCAGGAGACTATTTTGTATATGCAACACCCACCATGTTTCTATTGAGCAGCAACCTTGAAATACTGGCCAAACCCATTAGTGTTTTTTCCCTGGAAAAGGATATCACGCGGATTATAGACCAGCCTTGACATCCTTTATTCTCGGCAATCTAATCCTGTTTTGCGGACATGCCATTTATCTGTGAACCGGGGAGCCTTTCCAGTCCCCTTCCAAACCCTGTCAATGTATGGAATCAGGGGAACGTATCACAGTGTACATTACATTCGTCCAATTCCAGTGCCCTTTCCCCCTGTCTGCCAGGTCTGGCTTTATGGAGAGATTGTCCGGTTTTCTTGCCCTGAAGCCTGTTTTAACAATATTACAGAATTTATAAAAAAAATGGCCGGGGAGGCAATATATTGCCTCCCCGGCCAGATGGACCATCTTTTCTGACCCGGAATATCCAGATCAATTCTGAGTCTTACGCCGCAGCCCCGACAAACTGTCCGGAGCATAGTGTACATACTCAATTAAAGGCTTCAGAGTTCTCCTTACTTCTTACCGCCTTTGCCGCCTTTCTTACCGCCTTTGCCGCCTTCTGGAGGAGGAGGAGGTGGTGAAGCTATGCTTCCGCCACTGCCTTTCATACCGGTAAACTGGCCAGCGCCACAGCATGCGTACTCACAGGTACCTTTCAGTGTTCCGTCTTTTAGAACCTCACCTGAGTAAGCTATTTTCCCGTCCATTCCTTCAAATGACCATTCTATTTTATTGCCTTTGAGAGTTCCTGTCACAAGAAGATCGCTTCCCTGTGTCCCAGAATATGAACCTGTAATTTTACCGCCAGCTTCTTTAAATTCAAAGTTGACGTCTCCCCCACCCCCATCTTCAAGGGCCACGGTGATAATCCAGGAACCATCGATTGCCCCAGCCATAACTGCATTAGCTGCAAAAATCATAAAAAAACCAAGTATGATTGCCAAAACTTTTTTCTGCATAATAATCCTCCTAATGTTAGTTAATGTTTGCAGGTTTTCCTACAAAACCTAGTTTAGTTTTCTACAAGCAACTATAATCTGACCAGATCATCGTACCTTAGGATACCATGACCATTACGATTTTTCAGCCATACATTGCATAAAGACGCATAATATATAATCCAAAAAAATAAAAAATGCAAGCATTGTACTTAATTTTATAGCTCGCCACAACAAATTGAAATTTAAGACTTTTTGGATTTTGCAGATAAAAATCAACTCTTAATGGGGAACAATTTTG
>JAFDJA010000198.1 GCA_019307745.1 Deltaproteobacteria bacterium
AAAACCTGCGATATGTCTGACTTATTATTGGTATCAAAATTGACGGATAAGTATTCTTATCTCAGGTTTGGGTGAGGTTGTGATCTCCAGAAGATATCTCAAGCTAGAATAGCACTATAATCAAGCATATTGCCTAGATCCTGATGGGTGACTGGTGCGGGTCAACATAATGACCTTAAACAGACAAGCTCGAAATCACAGGTGTGAAACAGGAGTTGAAAATGAATACTGTGCTGGTGCAAACTAAAGGCGTAAAATAAAAACAAAAATGAATTGTTTTTTAGGGGAGAAGTGTTTTTTACTTGACGCCACCTTTAATGGGTGACCCCTTAACTTTTATAAGTTTTCGTTTTTCCGAAAGACGTCCCTTGTTTTCCCAATTTCAAAAGCCTCTCCTGGGTACGGAGGATAGCTCCGTCCAAAAATTGCACAAATCTGCAATTTTACACCCATAAGTTGTTAAATCCACAACATAAATATTAAGTAAGGAAACTCTGGTTAAGGCCGATACCACATAATGTGTTGAATTCCTGTTGACACACAATCTTCTTTTTTGAATACTTTGTGTATCAAAAAGCAATGCCTTATCACTGAAGTACGTTTATATCATCATCATTTAATAAAATTCGCAAGAAGTTTCTGATCTGAATCAAAATGAGTTAAGATCTGCTCAACCATTCGTGAGAATGTAAATTGCTGTGCTCTAGCCTGTCCTTTTGTAATAATACTCTCTCTTTCTTCCGGGTACTCTATGTAGAAATTTATCAGATCTTTTAACTCCTCTGCACTCTTGTAAGTTACCAAAGCTTCACCGAGCAGGTCATCAAGCCCTTTAATATCATCAGAAATTACAAATCCCCCACTAGCAAAGACATCCAATATCCTTGGATTTAAAAAGCCTTCTCTGCGCATGTCCTCATGGTGATCATTGAGTACGATCCTGGATGAGGCATAAAGTTCAGCAAGCCCTTCATTCTTATAGTAAAGACCACTATAGTTTTCAGGCGGCAGGAGGTTTGCCCAGCCCTCGCCCCAAACTTTGAAATTATATGATGGTTTACCTAAGTCCCTGATGATTTTTCTTCCTGAGGGTCCTTTAGCATTCCCTACAAATACAATATCATAATCAAGTTCCCTTTTGAGTGGTGCCTTAGATGTTCCCCCAACCAGGAGTTCACCTTCCAATCCCCAGGCATTTATTTTTTTCAGAAAACTAGGTGAGAGGCAGTAAATTTGATCGTATTGACTTAGGATCTCAGGTGATACCATATCCGGGTGGCTGTGAATCCAAATTATCTTATAAGCAGCTTCAGGTAATCCCTTTACTGGAGTGCCAAACAAATGAATAAGAATATCAGGGTCTTTGTCGACAATTATATGGCCTAATCTATCAAATTCCTGTTGCATTTCCACTTTTACCCAATAGTCGCCCCACCTTAACCTTCGTTCATCATCTGTTTCAAAATCTGAAAAGGAGAGAATCTGAATTCTGTATTTATCTTTTTCCAGGAGGCGTTCCAACTTTTCCGGCCCTGACAAAAATTGTTTTCCACTATGCACGTTTTTTTTCTGTTGGGATTGAATGAATATTTCAAGTTTCTGTAAAAAAGATTTGAAATGTGCTTCGTTTTCGTCCATTTGAAAAGATTTTTTATATGCTTCAAAAGCTGCGTTTAATTCCTGTAAATGGATAAAGCACTTCCCCATCGAGTTTAAAATTTCCGTATTGACCCTACCTAATTTTAAAGCTCTTTGATACAACTCTACTGCTTCCAGAAAATCACCTTTAGCCTCCAAACATCTTGCAAGATTTTCAACTGCATCAGTATAGTCTCCATCGATTTCTAACGCTCTACGAAAATACGAAGTAGCTTTGTCCACAACACCTTTATGGAAATCAATGACCCCTAAGTTGTTTAGGGCTTCTATATGATCGGGATCGGATTCTAACATTTGTATGAAGCATTTTTTTGCTGACTCCAAGTCACCGGTTGCAAAATGTTCCTCTCCCTGCTGCAAATTTTTTGTTGCTTCTGATGAAAAATAACATTGAGAATTGTCCCATTCTTTCAATAGATAGTCATATGTTTCCTGAATATCTTTTGGCAGGGTCGAATTATTTATTTCAGATCGATTCAATTTAAAATCAATAAATCGCCATGCATCTTTCATTTTGATTTTCAATCGATCTTCAAGTATCGACTGAACCATTCGAGGATTTTCAATAAGAGATTCATACACCACAAAAGTATAAGGTAACCGATAGTATTCCAGCAATTCAGTAATTCGCAAATTATATACCCGCCATAATTCTAAGCCCTGCGCGATTGGCATTTTATTCTGCGTGCGAAGAGACCTGGCTACAGACATAGGATGACGAACGACAAATAGAACCTTAACTTGATCTATTGGTAATATGTTAATCCACAAAGGAAAAGTCAAACAAAGACGTGGATCTTTCCACGCCCAGGAGCTGAAACGAAACTGAAAATAGTCATATACTTGAGGCATTAATTTCAAAACAGATTCAGGAACTCGCTGAAGATCTTGGAGTGAGGGGATCTTATCCCAATCTTTATCAATCGATGCGAGAATTTGTTTGTTAACATTTTGGAGCTGTAAGTCTTCAAAGAACCCTTTCGGATTTTCTGGAAGTGGGGACATAAAGGATTCACCCAAGTGGACACCTCCTGAATGCAACATCCCGGCAAGCGCACTCGTACCACTTCTATGCATTCCAAGCAAAATAATCATGTTTAGTACTCTCTTCTAAAATACCGGGGATTCCCGGGATATCTGTTAGGTGTATAATGCACCCCTAAATGACACTTAAAATATCATAATTCCATTTCAAATAACCGTTTCTGTGTAGATGCTTTTTGCCCTTCAGGCATTCCCAAAACTGGAAAAACAAGGAAGATCTAGAGGATATTCATATACACCTAGTTATCGAAAGAAGCTTCTTAAATGAAAAACTATACTCAAACCATAAGCAATAACAATGCCAATATTTATTTGATTTGATATTGATTCGCTGGTTAAAAAGAGAACACATCCCACGTATCAGATAAATTCAACTGCATTACATTATAGCAAAAACTCACTGGCTGAAATCATTATGACTTTGATCAGATGAGAGTTTAACCGTTGGGTCTTTTTTAGGATCAATGTACCTTTTTGGTACAATAAAAAAGAAATATTTTTCCAATTCAGGTAATCTAGGATCTTATTATTGTGAATTTTATTTGTTCATAATATCAAAACCATGACATAATATCTGTGTGTATCAATCGGAAGTTTTGTTAATTTTCGTCATAAATTTGGCGGTATATATAAGATGCTCTTTAAAGAAGGTAAGATCACTGAGGATCTTATCAAGATGCTCATGAATTGGCGTCATTCAGGATTCAATGTCTTTTGCGGCCCCAGGATATTACCTTCAGATGATACAGCCATGGAAAATCTGGCCCGCTATATCATCCGTGCCTCTTTTTCGCAGGAGAGGATGACCTGTCTGTCAGATGAGTCCATGGTCATATATAAGTCCAGGGATGGTAAACAGGAAAAGACCTTTGATGCACTTGAATATATCGCGGCTTTGTGTACACATGTACCCAACAGGGGAGAGCAGATGGCGCGCTATTATGGGTTCTACAGTAACGTCTCAAGGGGAAAACGCAAAAAGGATGAGCAGGATGAGGCAATTCCACAGATCATCGAATCAAAGGGCTCCAAAGAGTTTCGTAGAACATGGGCCAGATTAATCCAAAAAATTTATGAAGTGGATCCCTTGGTTTGCCCTAAATGTTAGGGCAGTATGAAGGTGATCGCAGTTATCGAGGATGGAGATGTTATCAAAAAGATCCTTATTCATTTAGATTTATGGGATCTCAAGACCAGGCCACCACCTAGAAGTTCTAAACAGGATCTGGAGTATCTTGATCCCGCTGGTCAGCTGTGTAGGCGGGGGTCTGCTCTTGACTCTTGCTGCAAATATAGGACTCTCAAGCCTTTGATTATAACCCTAAGCCCCTGCCCTTTTCATCAGAAACTTAACACTCTCCAGATAAAATTCATTAAATCTTACACATTAAACATTAAATTACACAATTGTATTCATGTAAGTCAAGATTAAACATTGTTATGCCTTTTATACTCCTTTTCTCATTTTCTCCGTTTCCCTACCGCTCAAAGGCTGTGATATCATCCACAAAGGTAAAAATATCATCCAACTCAAAAACCTTTGATACGTCTAACATATCTTTTAAAAGAGGCTTTCAAAATAACCTGTGATATCCGATTTTCACTATTCGTGGATTCAAGAATAATTATCCAATACTTCCGCCGCTATCACCTCAGAATAGTAAAGCATATATTATCTATACATTCGCCCAGGCCATCAAAAAATATTTAAGTATTCCATATGTAAGCATTACTGCCCTGTGATTAACATTTCTGCTAAAAGTCATAATCCAGACCATTTCATCCAGGCT
>JAFDJA010000199.1 GCA_019307745.1 Deltaproteobacteria bacterium
AACTCCTTATCAGTAACATGGGATTGGATAAAGGGAGGAGAAAGGACTACACCGAATGGTGATATTCCCGTTGTGGTATTGAACAAGAAATCATTTCCAGAAACAATTCATGAAGGCCTTACCTACTCCTGGTTGGGTCACTCCAGCGTACTTCTTGAAATTTCAGGATGCAGGATTTTGATTGATCCTGTGTTCTTAAAATATGCGTCTCCGATACCATTATTTGTTAAGCGCTTTAGTAAACCACCCATAACCGCTGAGCAGTTACCTAAAGTTGATATTGTTCTGATCACACATGATCATTATGACCATCTGGATAAAAATGTTGTGAAAATATTATCACGGCAGGGAGCTTATTTTCTTGTCCCAGAAGGAGTAGGCGGTCACCTTAGGGCTTGGGGGATACCTGAGAATAAAATAGAAGAATTAACGTGGTGGCAAAAAACAGGATATAAAAACTTAACATTAACATGTGTACCTGCCAGACACTTTTCTGGTCGGGGACTTTTTGATAGGGATAAAACCCTGTGGGCAGGCTGGGTCATCCAAAGCAAATCGAAAAGTGTGTACTGCAGTGGAGACACTGGATATGCTGACCGTTTCAAGGCAATAGGTGAGGCTTATGGGCCATTTGATTTAACCATAATTAAAGTTGGAGCATATTCAGAGAAATGGCCGGAAATTCATATAAATCCCGAAGAGGCAGTACAAGCACATATCGAGGTGCAGGGAAAACTGCTTTTACCAGTTCATTGGGCAACATTCAATCTTGCGTTACATCCATGGGACGAGCCCATTATTAGAACCATAAAGGCTGCAAAAGAAAATAATGTCCGACTAACAATTTCGTTTATTGGTGAGATTGTAAATATAGAGAGTACGGCCGAAAATAAAGAATGGTGGAAACACATTCAGTAAAGGCGAATGGAGATACCTCCAACATATCTGCATGAATTAAAGGCCATCAAAACCTGTGATATCTACTCTTCCATTCGGAAGATTTCTACTATAAGTCATAACCCAGACCATTTCATCCAGGCTTACCACTTGCATTTGTAATCATAACCAGGGAAGGGTTATAGCCCGCTCTTAACTTTTGTTGATATCATGCTTTAATAAAACTGTAGACTACGAGCAGGGAGACCTTCACTACATGCTCCCTACAACAAAAAGCTATTATCGGGATTCTAACTTTTCAAATGGTCCAGTCAATGGAGGCAATCCCTAAGACACTATTATGAAAGTCTTGGCAGGTTGGTTCGATGATGTAATGTAACTGTATTATGCCAAGACACTCAAGATTAGACGCGCCAGGGATTGTGCATCATGTGACAATCCTATAGTCTCCTGCCAAGTAAAATGTCCATAAAACCCTTTCCTGATTCACATCTAACAGACTTTGTGTAATAGTGTCTGGTTTTAGGTGTTTGAGCATAACTAAGCCCATTATAACAGTTGGTTTTATGAAAAAAGATATTGAATTACTGGCACCAGGCGGAGATCTGGATTCCATAAAGGCTGCAATCCTGGGAGGGGCAGATGCCATATACTGTGGTCTGAATAGATTCAACGCCAGGAACAGGGCTGCAAATATCAGCCTTGATGAACTTTATGGGGTTTTAAGGATGGCCCATAAAAACAGTTGCAAGGTATTTCTGACACTTAATATAATTATAATAGGAAGTGAGATCCCATCCCTTATTGGCTTTTTGAATAACCTTGTTAATACAGGTATTGACGGAGTTATTGTCCAGGACTTTGGTCTATTCTACCTGTTATCCAGGTATTTTAAAAACCTTAAGATACATGCGTCTACTCAGCTTACTACCCATAATGAGGGCCAGATAAGGTTTTTAAAAAAACTCAATGCAAACAGGGTTAATATTTCAAGGGAGCTTAATCTCAATGAGATACAGCACTTGACCTTGGGCGCACATGAGCAGGATGTATTGACTGAGGTGTTTGTCCATGGTTCCTATTGTATCTCCTTTTCAGGTATCTGTTATCTGAGCTCTATACAGACAGGTAGCTCTGGAAATCGAGGCAGATGCAGTCAACCATGTAGGCATCAGTACTTTACTACCCCCCAGGGGAAAAACTACCCTCTCAATCTCAAGGACAATTCAGTATATCATAATCTCAAGGAGATATATGATGCGGGGGTAGATTCGTTAAAGATTGAGGGCAGGATAAAGGGGCCTGATTATGTCTATACGGTTGTAAATTGCTGGAAAAAACAGATAAAAAACTTCTTCAATCACAACACACTGGGCCATGAAGATAGAGATCTTTATAAGGTTTTTAATCGGGATTTCTCAAATGGCTATTTAATGGGCAATATTGATAAAGAGATGTTTATTGATAATCCCAGGGATAACTCAGTAAAATATCTCGTCGAAACTGATGAATCTGCTACTGATGAGGAAAAGGAAAAAAGGCAAAGCAAGATCTATGAAATAAAAGATCAGATCACAGCTGATGTCAAAGATAAGATTAGCCTTTTGAGTATATCAAAGGAGCCTCTGTTATTAGCTTTTTCAGGTGGCCTCAATACTCCTATGAGGGTGTCTGTTAAAACTCCGGACACCTCATTTGTTGTGGAGTCAGAAGGAAATCTAGTGAATGCCGCTATCCCTAATTCGCCTAAACCCAAAACTGTGGAGTCCTTGAATCATAAATTTTTGTTGGCAAAGTTTAACAACTTAAACAGTACCGGTTATTATATTCAAGAGCTGGATCTGGAAAATCTGGAAGAGAAACTTTTCCTGTCATTTAAAGATCTTTCATCTATCAAAAAAAAGATTTTATCTACTTTAATCGGTTCGAGAGATATTATTGACCCAATTGAAGTGCCATTTTTAACAAAACAAAAAGTACAGAAACATAGACCGTTGCTTTCTGTTTTGATCTCCTCTAAAGAGGATTTAAAACTCTGTAATGAGCCCTGTGCGGATATCTTTTATCAAATCCCCAATGCTGTTGATGCTGAATATCATGAATTGATAGAGATATTTTCTGAAAATAAGAAATTACTCCCTTGGTTTCCTTCTATCTTGATAAAAGAAAACTATTCTGCTGCAAAATATTTTCTTGATAAAATCCAGCCGGGACTTATTGTGTCAAACAATACAGGGCTTGCTTATGAGGCATATAAAAGAGGCATCCCCTGGATAGCAGGGCCATACCTTAATATTGTCAACTCTTTCAGTCTTTTATGCTTAAAGAAAAAATTTAACTGTTCAGGCGCTTTCATATCAACCGAGATCAGTAAGGAACAGATAAATGTAATAATCAGACCAAAAGACTTTAAACTATACTATAGCATCTATCATCCTATACTACTCCTCACCAGCAGACAGTGTCTGCATCAACAGGTCATAGGGTGCGCCAAAAGCAGGATCGATAACGAGTGTCTCAAGGAGTGCAATAAATCATCATCTATTACAAATCTTAAAAATGATCCCCTCCTTATCAAAAAGACAAAAGGAAACTATCATTCTGTTTACCATCATCATAATTTTTTAAATACAGATATTGTCACGGACCTTCCTGGTTTCTTTTCAAATCTCTTAATCGATTTGAGAGAGATAGAAACTGAGACAATGATAAAGGCTGATAAATCACGAATAATAAGGCTTTTTGACAGCTGGTTAAACAAAGATGCTGATTCTGAACAGGAGCTTAGGTATTATATTACTCCTACAACTGACAGACAGTACAGGAAAGGAATATAATAGAACTCTACAAGTCAGCATGGCGTCTAGTCTGCCGTTGACTTTTGTTTGAAATGTAAAGGGGTCTGCTCTTAACTCTTGTTGATCTCATGCTTTAATAAAACTGTAGACTACGAGCAGGGAGACCTTCACTGCATGCTCCCTACAACAAAAAGCTATTATCGGGATTCTAACTTTTCAAATGGTCCAGTCAATGGAGGCAGGCCATGTATTATCTCAAAAAATTCTTGAGTCGTTTCAATAGAAACGTTATATAGGGGTTTAATAATTTTCGATATCAAGCAACCGTAACACTATGGGCCAGTTTATATTTTATTACTATAAGCGTTTTTTATGTTTATCATAGCCGGTATTTCACCAAGAATCAAAATTCTTGATAACAATCCCAGAATTTGTCCGGTCTGCGGGCTGGCACAAGCCTATCTAAAAAGAGCTGATAACTATCTTAGCCTTTTTTTTATTCCGCTTTTTAGAGTAAAAAAAGGGGAACCCTTTTTAATTTGTGAAAGATGCGAAAATTTAGCTTCCGGTTCTAATATACAATTTAGTCCCCGGAAAGAAAAAAAGGGCCATCAGTGTAAAACTTGCGGCAAGACCCTGGGAAAAGATTTCATGTATTGCCCTTATTGTGGCAAAAGGATGTAATCCTAATGCTGTATTGCACATATGGCAAGCTAACCTCATTACTTGGTTCTGATTCATATGATGATGCTATGAGATACCACAAAAGATGGGTAGGTGATTA
>JAFDJA010000093.1 GCA_019307745.1 Deltaproteobacteria bacterium
AAAGCTACATCTGGTTCCATAACAACAGCATGACCACAAATTGGTACTAAAACAACATCTGCTTTTGTTTTATTTTCAAAAAAAATTGTATCAGAACAATGATAAACAGAGGTTATTGTATCTGTTATTAAGAAGCCATTATTATCCTTTGGATACCCTTTATCTTTCATATTTACATTATAGCCATGCAAAGCAGGAACTGCTCTTATTTTTACATTACCAAAAGCTCGTTCTTCGTCTATAGCAATTAACTCTGATTCGATTCCATTATTCTTGATAATCTCCTGAACTTCTGGATTTGTCAGAATTAGTGGAGTATTGTTCTCAACAATTGTCTTCAAAGCTTCTGGATAACAATGATCATCATGTTTATGTGT
The DNA here is from genome assembly GCA_019307745.1 of Deltaproteobacteria bacterium. GTDB lineage: Bacteria > Desulfobacterota > DSM-4660 > Desulfatiglandales > HGW-15 > JAFDJA01. Next base: position 378 of record JAFDJA010000093.1, read on the forward strand.
TAGCAGAACAATATCAATTTCCCTAAAGTCCTCTAGCTTTATATCATGCAATTCAAACACTAAATTGCCAAGATCAATTAAAATCTTCTTTCCTTCTGCCTCAATCAAAAAACAAGATTGTGGATATTTTGTTATTTTCATTCCTACACCCCCTGCCCTTTTCATCAAAATCTTACCACTCCCCAAATAAAACCCATCAAAAATTACATATTAAATTATATTTTATTAATTCTGAATGTAATTTTTTCCCGACAGAGCTATCACCCTGAATATTCAAAAGGTCTTCAAAAAATTCTAAGCTGTGGTGTTTTAAAATTAGTTTGAAAAAATCACGCTCAAGAGTTAAAGAAATTCCGGGGCCCAACAGTACATAATCGACTTAATATTGAGTCAGGGACACCCATCTCTTGGAGGGAAGGGAAGACTATTTTCTTAATGTACATGTACCCATGAGGATTTAGTCCTTCTCGTTCTTTGCGGGGCCTTGTTCCTGCAGGAGATTCCTCTATGATCTGCACCAAGGGATAGTCGTGGGATAAAAGAAGGCGGTCCGTATAACCAGCATCAATTAGTGCTTTTAGTATTTTTGTACGGTCAATAGGGCTTGCATCGCCGCGTCCCGGGTAACGGTCCATACCAAGATAGCACCCCTGCTCCAAAAGCCAGGTAAGGTATTCCATATCAGTAGAATCGTTAGAATGGTCCATTTTCACTCTTTGGGGATCTACTCCCTCTTCTTTAAGGATGGCCAGCTGTTGCTCCCCTATTCGACCTGGTGAATAAGAATGCAGCATGATGGGGACGTCTGTTTGAAGATGGGCGCGAGCAGCTGCACGCAGAATGGTCTCCTGCCATTCGGTAACTCCCGGAGCATCGCTCGCAGCCTTAATTATCCCGGCCTTTATGTCCGTACCGGCTATACCTTTCATGATTTCGCGGATAAACAACTTGGTAAGTTGTTCACAGGAGACATTGGTAAAAAAGAAAGGTGCCTCACACCACCATCCGGTGCAGGCTATGATGTTAATACCCGTCTGACGAGAAACATTGGCCAGCACGGTTACATCGCGACCAAGGTCTAATGTAGTAGCGTCAACAATTGTGTCAATTCCACCCTTTTTAGCATTGGTCAATCCATGAACGATGCGGTCCATAAAATTAGCACCGAGAAGTTCCGGGTAGTTCTGAGTGACACCGGCTGAGGCAGTGATAATGTGTTCATGCATTAATGTGAAACCGAGATCTTCAATGTCAAGAGGCCCCAGTACAGAATTTACGGTAGGCATGATAGGAAATCTCCTTTCGAATCCCGTTATTTAACTCAAGGTAGGGCAGCCAGTTATCCAATCGCCCTCGCAACTCCCAGTGTGCCGTAACTCCGCACACGGTTCTTAGGATTTGCTCATTTTAATTCTTGATTCACCATTTTTAAAGATTTATTAATTGTTCCATACTTTGAACAAAATTAAGCATTCTTGGATGATATTTTCGCCACAGAAAATGGGGTAGTTCTACTATTGGATCTTGCTGTTAATATGGGAAGTTCATATCTTTGCTTACAACTTTAAGCCCCTGCCCTTTTCATAAAAAAACTTGACAACCCCAAATAAAACACATCAAACCTTACACATTAATTCTCAAATTGAGCTAATAGAAGGCCTGCCCCGGATATTACGATTTTAATTTATAGCATCCCATTTCCATTTTTGATAGTGTAAAATTATAAAGGACTATTCTATCTTGACAAGAAGTGTTGAATTTTTATCCTGACTTGATTGTTATGACTGTCGGATGTATACTTGATTTCTCAGAAATTCAAGGGTTACGCAAGTATTGTTAACTTGAGGGTAGACTAATATTACAAATTATATCCATATTTGAATATCTCATGGTGTGTTCTGGAACTGATAATAGAGATAGCTTAAGTAAAAGGTACATGTTACAACACGCATAGAACAAAAAAAGTAGATATGCATGTTAAGGATAACCCGGGTATGCAAACTAATACAAAACCAGCTGCAAAAGAAATTTGTTATTGGCCTTACTCCGTTAATTACAATAAGGAAACGACAATCAACACTGATGTTTTAATCATTGGAGGAGGTATCGCAGGATGTCATGCTGCTATTGCTGCTGCCAGAAAAGGAGCGAAAGTTGCAATAGTTGAAAAAGGAAGTGTGATAAGAAGCGGTTCCGGAGGTGCAGGTGTCGACCATTGGCATTGTGCATGCAAAAATCCTTGCAGTAAAATAACCCCTGATGAAATGGTTGAAACAATCGAAACTGCACGTGGCAATCTGTTTACCCACGAATATGGAACAGGCCCCAGTTTCTATATTCTCTGCAAAGAGAGCTATGATGCGCTTTTGGATGTTGAGGAGTTTGGTATTAAAATTAGAGATGTTGATGATGAGTTTGCCGGTGCTGATTTCCGGGATGAAGAGACTAAACTGATGTTTGCCTATGATTATAAAAACAGGCACTGCATTCGTTTAGCCGGAGCAAAAATAAAACCAGCCTTGTATGAACAATTAAAACACCAAGGCGTGAAAATTTTCGATCGAGTTATGACTACCAGCCTGATAACTGAGGAAGGACAACAAGGTGCAAGAGTAGTCGGTGCAACAGGAGTCAATGTAAGAACAGGCGAATTTTTCCTATTTAAATCAAAAGCTACTATTCTTTCCACAGGCCCCTCCCTGCGACTCTGGGTATTTTCAACCGAGTTGACTGGTTCTGTTGACTCGCACGAGGATCCCAATTGTTCAGGCGACGGCAGTGCAATGGCCTGGCAGGCCGGAGCTGAATTCTCCCTGATGGAAGCGAGTACGCCGTCGGCAGGAGGCCTGTGCTACCCGGCCTATGGCACAGGTAACGCCCATAATACGTGGTTTGCATGCACGTTGGTTGATTCCAATGGTAAAGAAATCCCCTGGGTTGACCGGGATGGAAGAATGCTAAAAACAGTTTCAGAACGATATCGTCCCGCTCCCGGGCAGAAATTGATTTACCACGGTCCACCACCTATTTCGAATGAAATCCAAGGCCCAAGACTTATTCCGGACCTTCCCGAACGTATTTTAAAAGGAGAGTTTGTCTTGCCTTTTTTTGCCGACTTGCCCGGCATGCCTGAACATGAGCGCAGGGCCATATTTGGCCTCATGGTAGGCAATGAGGGCAAGACCCGTGTCCCTATTTATGAAAATTATACACAGGCGGGATTTGACCCTGATAAGGATATGCTACAGGCAAATGTTTTGCCTCCCGAAATGGCTGGAAAGCATATACCCTATTGGAACGGTGTAGGGCCACCCCAGTGGCGTGAAACAGCCTTCGGGGGCGGGGGCGGATTATTGTACGACTGGGATCTCAGAACTACGCTTGAAGGTTTATATGCCGCGGGGAACCAACTTGCAGGAGGGGGAAACCATGCTGGCGCAGCGGCTACCGGCAGATATGCGGGCAGAAAAGCGGCCACCTATGCTCTTAATGCGAAAGAACCGGCAATTAACAGAGAACAGATAGATAAAGAAAAATCCCGTGTATATGCTCCCGTTAACAGTGGGGACGGTATCGGATGGAAAGAACTGCGAGCCGGCCTCACACGAATTATGCAGGACTATTGTAGTGTCGCAAAAAATAAAGAGGTATTGCAGACAGGACTTCAATGGTTTGAAAGCATCAGAGAGAGTGATGCCTCCATGGCTTATGCTCGGAATCCCCATGAGTTAATGCGTGTGCTTGAATGTTTCTCCAGGATTACCGTCGGGGAGATTATTTTACATGCCTCATTGGCGAGAAAGGCCAGTAGTTTGCCTCTAAAATTTATACGATTAGACTATCCGGAAACAGATCAGCCGGAGTGGGATAAATTTATTGTTATCAAACAGGAAAACGGTGTTATCAAAACACGTGATTTACCTCCAAAATTTTGGCTTAAACCGCCAAATGCGCCCACATATAAAGAGAATTATGATCGACACAGTAATCTTTAAGTCTTGTTAAATTGCAGATCAAAACTTAAGGAGAAAAGCAATGATGAAACAAAATTCATGCATAATTCCCAATACTGCAACTCCATTCCCGGCAATAAAAATCAATCCGGAATTCTGTATTGGTTGCAATATGTGTGTGGAGGTTTGCCGATCGGACGTGCTTGTCCCCCATCTGAAAAAAAAGAATCCCCCTATTGTTTTTCATCCTGATGAATGTTGGTTCTGCGGTTGTTGTGTCGAACACTGTCCTGTGCCGGATGCCATTAAAATGCAACATCCGCTTAATCAGAAAATTGGCTGGAAACGCAAAGAAACAGGAGAATACTTCCGAATAGGGCTGGCTAATCCACCAGCGGCCAATCCTAAACCAGCCGTTAAAAGTTGGATTAAAAAGGTATCTGATAATTCTAAACAAACCAAAAAGGAGGACTCCAATGAGATTATTTAAGCGATTGGTACTAATCGGTATTTTTTTGATTATTGGGTTGTTTGCCCTTGCGATTAAACCCGGTGCCGGGCTGGCAAAAACGTTGGAAGTAGGGGCAATTGTTAACCTTGAATGGCCTCTTGGTATCTACATGAAAAAATTTCTGGAAAGCTATGTCCCTTATCTCAACGAAAAAGGAGGATTGGACGTTGGGGGGGAAAAATTTCAAATTAAAATGGTTATCTATAATTCAAAAGGAACCTCTGAAGGTGGTCGGGCGGCAGCAGAAAGACTGGTATATCGCGATGGTGTTAAATTCATACTTGGAGATGAAACAGTGGAGGCCTGGCTTCCTGTTACAGAGTCCAATAAGGTCCTCACCATTGCAACAGCTCCGACTGAAGGTATATTAAGCCCGAAATACAAATATTGTTTTCAGGGCTCAGTCCTGCAAACCCAGGCAGTGGTTCTTTGGGGATGGTTTACTACAAAATTCCCTGAAGTAAAGAGCCTTGTGACGGTTTATCCGGATGACGTCGCAGGTCGTGCCGAGGATTATAAGGCGCAGACATTTGCTAGCGCATTCAGCTTGGAAAAGGCCAAACCTATTTTTTATATGCCGGGTACGACAGATTTTAGCGCCATTGCTACAAAAGTTATTCGATCAAAACCGGACGTGTTTTCTACCGCTGCCGGAGGGCCGGTACAAGATTCCCTCTTGATTAAAGCGCTTCATGAAGGCGGTTTCAAAGGCATAATATTTACCCAGTCAACTGTACCCTTGGCGGACATTGCCAGGGTTATACCATTGGAAATGGCAGAAGGGATGATCTCCGCTGTCTGCGGCATTCATTTGGATCCTCCCGCAACCCCTTTGGCAAAGGATTTTAAAAACGCATATATTGCAAAATATCAGAATTGGGATGAACCGGACTCTCTGTTTTTTGACCCATGGTTTATTCTCGCTGCCGGCTTGGCACAAGCTAAAAGTACTGATCCCGTAAAGGTCGCTGCTTTCATCAGTAACGGGATGAAGTTTGACGCAATGAGCGGGCCTGCCATGATGGTCAGTCATCCTGAATTGGGTAACAATCGAACCGTGGATGTACTTTATACGGCTTACATCAGAAAAATAACAAGTGGAAAGGCAATACTGATAGATCAGGTCGATCTGAAAAAGGGTTATGAATTATGTAAACAGTACTATGGGTGGAAGTAGCGCCCGTAGTATCTATTCCTTTTGAAATATTTTCAAAGGCCTGCAATTCAGGTGATACACACGAGACTCCTCTGGAATCTGGATACTTCTCAGTTTTTTACATTGTGTTTATAAGGTTGAATAATGGTCAGCTTAATAGGACAGTTAATTATAGACGGTTTGGGGATGGGATTGATTTATGTACTGTTATCAACGGGATTTGTTCTGATTCTGTCCATCCCCAGGATATTATTTGTTGCATACGGTCAGTTTTATATGGTGGGAGCCTATACTGTATGGGCCTGTTTGGTTCTATTGAAATGGCCCTTTTTTATCTCACTGCTTGTGGCTGTTCTCTGCACCAGTATTTTAGGAGCAGTCAGTTATAGACTAATATATCATTATATTTTGAAAAGGCATTTTTTATCGGGCATTGTCGCCTCTATTGCATTGATGATGATCCTGGGGCAAGCCGCGTTACTCATCTTCGGAACCCACTCAAGAGGCATGCCATCGGTCTTTCCGGGCATGATAAGAATAGGCGGAATGAGTATTTCTGTTGAAAAACTCGTGCTTATTATGCTCACTACAGCCGTTATTTTCGCTCTTTACTTCTTTCTCAGGAAGTCCAAAACCGGACAGGCAATGAGGGCAGTATCATTTAACGCGGATGTGGCAGCGTTGCAGGGGATTAATCCGGAAAGAATTTATCAATCCGCCCTGGTTATAGGCTGTGCGCTTGCCGGATTTGCCGGTGCAGTCATGGCGCCGGTGTATGCAGTCTCACCTTCCATGGGTAGTATAATTATTACTGTATTGCTTGTCGTCATGTTTGGTGGAATGAACAGTGTTATGGGGGCAGCACTCGGAGGGATTATTTTAGGGCTTACTCTAAGTTTTGGTTATTATTTTTTAGGTGGAGGACTGGCTCAAATCCTTCTTTTTCTGGCAATAAGCATAATCGTATTTTTTAGACCCGGCGGTTTGTTTGGGGAATCGATTAATGAGTTTTAAATGACTTTAATAAAAAAGAAACGAATCGGTTTGATTATTTTAGCATTTGCCTCAAGCATTTTGCCACTAATAGTTAGAAATCCCTATTATATTCACATCCTTATCATGGTTGGTATTAATGCAATACTTGCCATGACCTTTATCCTGATGCTTAGAACAGGATTAATCAGCATCGCTATAGCCGTATTCTGGGGAGTTGGGGCATACTCAACTGCCATGCTATCAATGAAATTAGGCCTGTCATTTTGGCTGTCCTTACCACTGGGGGCGCTTATTACTGGAATCGTTGCCCTGTTCCTGGGTCTTTTTCTTTTAAGGAATGCCGGCTTTACTTTTATTATTTTAACAATGGCCCTTGGGGAAATGGCCGTTCTTGCGATTGGCCAAAATCCGTTTATGGGCGGATATCAGGGCCTTGTTGGAATTCCTGCAATAGACCCGATAATCATGCCTTTTCTCGGGACTATAGAATTTTCATCAAAAGTTTCTTACTATTATCTCATGCTATGTCTGTTCTGGTTTGTTGTCCTGGTGATCTCCAGTTTTTATGCTGCCTGGGTCGGACGTGCATGGTCAGCCATTGGGCTTAAGGCCCAATTAGCTGAATCGTTGGGAATAAACCTTTATCGATACCGATTATGGGTGTTTGTATTTGCATCATCTATTGCAGGACTGGCAGGCGGATTCTATGCTCACTACTATGGAACCATCGAGCCTGCTACTTTCGGAACATTTAAAACAATATATGTTCATATTATGGCCGTCCTTGGCGGTATTGGTTTTCCGATACTTGGTCCTGTTGTTGGCGCATTTATTTTAACATATATTCCTGAAATTCTTCGTATTGCCGAGGAAGTTGAACCTATCATAACCGGTTTTTGCATTCTTTTCATTATCCTTTTTATGCCGGACGGCATCCTTGGTTTTTTTGACCAACAAAAAAACCTGAAAAGACCGGCTGAGATCCTCGTGAAATTCAGCAAACTGATAAAAAATATTTTGCTATCTAATCCAAGAAGATAGCTGGGAGAAAGAACCGTGCTCGAAGTGAAACAGGTTGTAAAAAATTTTGGTGGACTGACCGCTTTGAATAAAGTCCATATGAGGGTTTCACAATCTGAGATATTGGGCTTGATCGGGCCGAATGGCTCTGGAAAGACGACCTTGTTCAACGTTATCTGTGGTTTTTACCAGGCTACGAGCGGGCAGGTAATCTTTGATGGACGGAATATCACCAACCTAAAAGCCCACCAAATTGCGCAGCTGGGAATAAGCCGCGTCTTTCAATCCCCGACTCAGTTCTCAGCGCTATCAGTATTAGACAATGTATTTACTGGATACCATATGAGCTATAAGACAAAGATATGGAAACGGTTATTCCGTATTCCTGAAGCACTAAGGGAAGAAAGAACGTTTAAGCGGAATGCTTTGGAGATATTGGACTTTGCGGGGTTAAATAGTTTAAAAAACGAGATGGCCGGCAATCTTTCTTATGGAGATCAAAGAATTTTAGGCGTCTGCATATCACTGGCTACTAAACCAAAGTTGCTGCTGCTGGACGAACCGGTTGCCGGGATGAGCCCTATGGAAAGAAGCAATATGGTAAACCTTATTCATCAAATAAGGGACCAGGGTATTACTATCCTTATTGTCGAACATGACATGAAGACTATCATTAATTTATGTGACCGGCTAGTGTGCCTGCGTTCCGGTGAAATCATTTCGGAAGGACTACCGCAGGAGGTTTGTTCAGACGAGTGTGTTATTGAAGCCTACCTGGGTAATACGGAGTGCAATTCAAATGCTGCTTGAAATAAAAAATCTCAAAGTAAATTATGACAGAGCCCAGGCTTTAAAGGGAGTTTCCATCAATATTCAAGAAGGAGAAATCGTTACACTTATTGGAGCAAACGGGGCCGGAAAGACTACTACCTTAAGGACAATATCGGGCTTGAAACAGCCTTTATCAGGCGAAATTTTTTTTGAAGGCCGACAAATTAGCGGGATACCGGCCTATAAGATCGCGAGAAGAGGGATTGCTCATTGTCCTGAAGGGCGTATGGTGTTTGCACCAATGACTGTCCTCGAAAATCTCAATATGGGAGCATATCAGAGAAAGGATAAAAAAAAAATAGGTGAAGATCTGGAACATATATATGAGCTTTTTCCAGTCTTAAAAGAACGACTGAATCAACAGGCCGGATCTCTCAGTGGAGGCGAACAGCAAATGCTGTCTATCGCGCGCGGACTCATGATTCGCCCGAAATTGTTATTGCTGGACGAGCCCAGCCTGGGCCTGTCTCCCATTTATGTTGAGCAGGTGAGTGAAATAATAAAAAACATTAATAAAGAGAAGGTAAGCATTATGCTCGTGGAACAAAATGCTCACCTGGGGCTTAACTTAGCTGATCGGGCTTATGTGCTCGAATTGGGAGAAATCAGCATTGAGGGTGATGCAGAAAAACTTGTAAATAATGAATCCGTTAAGGCAGCGTATTTATGTGCCTAGGAAACCCTGTCAAACTGAATCCCTCCCAAACTCACTTCCAAGCAATTTTAGCGTTTCATTTTTAACCAATATTCTAATCAGGTAAGAGGAGGTATAAAAAATGGGAAGCGTTAAATCAATGAAATCCGCCTTAAGTTTAATAATTATTTCAATATTTTTATCAATAGGGTTCCAGAGCTTTGCAGGCCAGCAGAGGGACGGGAACCTAATTTATGTCAATACGGCTAATAAAAAAGGCCCTTTTGATGGGAAATCCTGGAATACTGCATTTAACGATCTCCAGGACGCAATAAAAGCATCAAAATCCGGGAACCTGATATGGGTCGCAAAGGGTACCTATTATCCTACAAAAAATGCTGATCGTGATATCTTTTTCAACCTCAAAGACGGTATAAAACTTTATGGTGGTTTTAAAGGAAACGAGACTGATATAAAACAGCGTGACTGGAAAAAAAATATTACTACGCTTAGTGCCAACATCGGAGACAAAAAAACTAATACAGACAACTCATATCATGTGGTTGTAGGAGCTAATGATGCAGTACTTGACGGGTTTTTTGTAAAGGACGGTTACAGCCTGGATGCACCGTCTTTCTCCTTCCCCGGCAAAGAAGCGGATGAAAGCGGAAAGGCCGCAGAGATCCATATCACACCACAGCATATCTTCAGGGGAATGGATAGAGGAACCGGAGCAGGTATACTTCTCTACCAGGCCTTGACGAATGTCAGCAACTGCGTTTTTGAGAACAACATCGCAGGCAAGGGCGGCGGCATGTATATCATGATGGCCAAAGACGAGCCGGAAAGGAAGCTTTATAAAGGCCCTGCAATTACTGATTGCAAATTCATAAACAACTATGCCTACAGGCGAGGAGGCGGCGTTTCAATCGATCTGAACTCAGAACCTGAATTCATCAGGTGCGAGTTTATCAATAACAAGTGCGAGGAAAAGGGCGGTGCAATGTACAACGACTTTGGAGCACAATCAAACCTGTCCCACTGTCTATTTGCCGGAAATATTGGTTTGAGCGGCTCTGCCATGGGAAATGACGGTGGTTACGGAGGCAATATTGTCCACTGTACATTTGTGAATAACATTGCCACAGAAGTTGGCCCTGCTCTGTATCAGGGATCAGGCGGATCCAATAATCCTACTGTTACCAACTGTATTATCTGGGGCAACATCTGCGAAAACGATGCGTCAAGCGTGTACAATTTTCGATTCAGCCATGCACAGATATCTTTTTCATGCGTTGAAGGTGGGTATCCGGGTGTTGGCAATATTAATGAAAATCCTATGTTTGTTAACCTTGCCGACGGGAATTTCAGACTTTCCGACCTGTCACCCTGTATAGACAGCGGCTTTGGAGATGTTGCAAAGAATTATGATATTGACCTCGATGGAAATCCCAGATTCTATGATGACGAAAAATGTCCGAATCAGCTTTCCGCGCTGGCCTTCAATCGGACACGCCGGGGAAAAGGATCGTCCAAGGGATCTCCTCAAGGGTCTCCGCGGGGTGGACCGCAAAAAGGTCCGCAAAAAGGATCTTCGGGTGGAGGAGTTTTGGCAGCAGTCGATATGGGAGCCTATGAGCGTCAGATTAATTCAAAGGCAAAACCTATGGATATTATCTATGTTATAGCTGGTCAAAAAACCGGCAGCTTGGACGGAAGCTCATGGGCCAATGCATTCAGTTCCTTTCAGGATGCCGTAGATAAAGCCTATGCAACCGGAGCTGAAGTATGGGTAGCAAAAGGGATCTACACCCCTACAGACACGTTGAAAAGAGAGATACCATTTTTTCTTAGAGAAGGCGTAGAAGTGTATGGAGGTTTCCAGGGAAATGAAAAAAAGCGTGAGGAAAGAAATCCCCTTATGTATGTGTCCGTATTAAGCGGAGATATTGGAATTAAGGATTATACAGAGGACAATTCATACCATGTGCTCATTGCCGCGAATAACGCATTGCTGGATGGCGCAACAATTGCCAATGGCAATGCCAATGCGGTTGGAACCCCTCACTATGACCAGGGAGGCGGATTATTCATTAGCCAGAGAGGTATAGCTGATGCAAGCGGTGGCAGACGCAGCGGAGGATTGTCACTCACGTTTAAAAATTGCATTTTCTCGGACAATCGAGCTATTCACGGTGGTGCCGTATACTGCCTTGACATGTGCAGTGCTAAATTTATTCACTGTACATTTACAAATAACACTGCTGAAACAGCAGGCGCGGTATATGATGTCATTGCAGTAGAGAGCACTTATGATAATTGTTATTTCATTGGGAATTACGCAAAATACAAAGGCGGTGCAATGTACTTCGATTACGGCGCCAGGCCCGTCATAAAGGACTGTAAATTCGAGTATAATATTGCAGGAGCACAGGGAGGCGCTATTGCCACCATCAGTCGCGCGTCTCAGGTTGAAAATACTATCGTAAAAATAGATAACACCGTTTTCAACAACAATCAGGCAGGCAATCAGGGTGGAGCTATATATAATTACGATGCGAGCTTTATAACACTTACAGATTGCCAGCTGCTGGATAACAGTGCTGTTAATGGCGCGGGAGCCGTTGCAACTGTATTTGCCTCGGAAACAATCTTAAACAACTGCTCTGTCAAAGGAAATACTTCTGTTAATGGGAGCAATGACTTTCTTGAAGAGATAAGATCTAAAAATATTATCAATAAATGAGGAGATTGAAAACTTGAATCATGGCTTAATAGATAATAATCCTTGCGCAATCTGTAAAGTGAGAATATAGATTATTAGTATGAATAATATTAATGGATAGGTCTATATTCTCTTCATATCCAGCCTCTAGAGTCCAGTAACCAGGATCCGGCTTAAAAAAAGGAGGGCATTATGTTAAAAAAGACTTTGATTTTTATCGTTTCCTTAATCATTATAACCATGACCACAGGCATTGTGATAGCCCAGCCTTCTGGCGACGGCAAGGCATTTAAAGGGAAAAAAGGGAAAAAAGGATCAAGACCACTCCGTGAAGATAAGGGACCTAAGGCAGGCATTATTGCTCCAACATTTAAGCTAATGTCCCTTGACGGCAAGCAAGAATTTGATCTTGAATCATTCAGAGACAAGAAACCGGTTGTACTCTTTTTCGGCAGTTATACATGACCGCCCTTTTATCGCTCGGTGAGCGATCTTGAAGGCATGTACAAAAGTTATAAGGGCATAGTCGAATTTCGTCTGGTATATATCAGTGAGGCACATGCAACGGATGATAGGCGACCCGTTGAATACGCAATTGAAAAAGGCATTTCCGAGCACACAACATTTGGTGAGCGTTGCACTGTGGCCAATAGGCTGATAAGCGATGAAAAGTTGACTATTCCTGCAATAGCAGACCAAATGGATAACAAGGTTGCCGAGGCATATGATGCACATCCTAATCGAGTCTTCCTGATTCGCAAGGATGGCCTGCTTGGTGTTGCTGCGGGACCGGGTCCGAGGGGTTGGCGGCCTGGTCTTGATGCTACGAAAGAATGGCTTGATCAATATAAAAAGACAGGCAAAGAGCCTGAACTTCCATAAATACAATTTTTCAAATAACTATCAGGTCGCATGATTCAGGTGCTACTTTTCAGTGGATCATTATATCTTTAATATGGGGACATTATATTAGTTTTTATAGAACACTACTTTAATGTTAAACTATATACAACATGCTATTACTATTTACCCCGGATTCCCATCCTTAGATTTTGATTAGTATTTGTAATCAATACCCAAAACAGTTTTATCAAATTCAAGCTTATGGCACCCATGATATCCAATGGATCAGGAATGGATTACCGGGGCCGGACATTTTCTGATTTTTGAAAATGGTACCGTTCATCTGAGAGGTACTTACTCCACAGTATTTGAGATAAATCCGTATGACGGACCCATGAAAGACGGGATATATATTCCTCAAATGGAAGCAGGCTCCAGTGATGGAGTGTCCAATCAGGTTGCATGGAAGTATAGATCCGGGAACTCTCCGGCCAGTTTTTATGCCAGAAACATTTCAGGCTGCCAGCGTATGCCCAATGGTAATACAGTTATCTGCGCAGGCACATGGGGGCAGTTTTTTGAAGTAACCAGGGAAGGAGAGGTTGTGTGGGAATACATTAATCCAGCTGCGACTTCTGGTATTTTCAAGGTTGGGGGTTCGGGGCCCTCTACCTTTCGGGTCCATCGTTATGCTCCTGACCACCCTGCCCTGAAAGGAAGGGATTTGACACCAAAGGGCAAGCTCACAGAGTTGGCCGCTCGAGGAGAATTTGGCGGCCTTACTGAACTTCGGAAAGCACGACAAGGAGGGGGCAATAAAGGCGATAAGGGCGGTAAAAAATAGTTGCCGTTAAGGCGGGTCAATTGAAGAAATCTCAAGCAGGATAGACGATTTGACAGTCATTTGGGAGTCGCAATTTCAATAAGAAGTGGCCTGCACGCAAAAATCCTATAATGAGCTGGAGCTAATAGTTTGCATAAGTCAACCGGAAATCTGATCTTTTTTTGAAGTGACGTTTTGCCACGATCCAGACTGTTAGTAACGTGGCATATGACCAGTGGGCGCGTTTCTGAGATCAGGAGACAGACATTTAAAAAACAGATCAAAATTATAAGGGAGGTGTACAATGAAAAACAAAACTGAGAGATCAATATTCAAGTTGATTTTTGTTTTTACAATTGCGACATTGACAGCTTCTGTCTCTTATGCTGGTGGTTCGGGCAAATTTTCGGTCAGCAGCCCGGCATTTGAGAGAGGCGGTCCGTATCCGGCTGAGTTCACCTGTGACGGCAGCAGTTTCTCCCCGCCGGTCGAATGGAGTGGAGTACCGGCTGGTACTAAGTCTTTCGCTCTCAACTTGTGGCATACTTCCCGTAGTGGTGAAAATGAATTTTCATATTGGCTCCTCTACAACATCCCTGCGAACGTCTATAGCCTCCCCATAAACGTTACGGGAATTGGAACGATAGGGTGGTTTACCGGAGGTAAAGGTGAAAAAGGTGCTGAAGCCGGAGGTAAAAATAAAATAAAAGAAAACGGATATAATCCTATGTGTTCAAAGGGGGGTGGCGCTAGCACATATAACATCACGATCTTCGCCCTTTCTGAAAAGCTGAAGTTCAATATAAAAAACGTCTCCCGGCTAGATCTTCTCTCAGCCATAAAGGACATCACGCTCGCCGAAGACACTCTGCCATACACCTACGAACGTAAGGGTAGAGCAAAGGGAAGTAAAAAAGGCAAGAAAGGCGGTAAAAGCAAAGGTAAAGCAGAAAATTAAATAAAATAGAAATCAGGAGTATAATTAACTGATCTGAGCTTTTACAATAATTGTAATAGAGGGAGCTGTCTATCATGTTGAAAAATATATTAAATACATTTTTGGTTGGGGTCTTTCTTGCCGTCACATTCAGTCCTGTCTATGCCTATGAAGCATTTAAGGGGCCGACAGATGAGGGACCGACAGAGCTGATCCAATACGATGTGTCAAAGGCCTATAATGGATATACCCTGTTTTCTCCTTTCAGAGGGAAAAACACATATTTGATTGATATGAAAGGGAATGTCGTTCACATGTGGCCATATCCAGAAGGCTGGTCAAGTCCCGGGCAAGAGGCAGTTGAAAAGCATGCCCTCTTGATGGAAGACGGATCTCTGCTGCGTGGAACTATTGATCGATCCTCAGGAAGGACTGTCACATACCAACTGATGGACTGGGCTGGGAAGGTGACCTGGCAGTATAAAGATCCCCGGAATGATCATAGAGCGCATCATGATTTTAAAATGATCTGGAATCCGAAGCTTAAGGCAAGAACCCTTATATATGTCTCAGGCAGGTCATTAACCCATGAAGAAGCTATTGCCAGGGGATGCGATCCTAATCTCAGGGAGAGTTATGTGAGTTCTCCGGACGGAATTGTTGAGGTAGATATGAACGGGAATATTGTGTGGGAATGGAACATCTCGGACCACCTCATTCAGGACATCAATCCGGATGTGAAGAACTATGTGGGCAAGGGAAAAACTATAGCAGACTATCCGGAAAGAATGAACCCTAATTTCGATGGCGGAAGGAGGGGGAATTGGATTCACGCCAACTCACTTGATTATAATGAAGCCCTGGATCATATCGCCATCAACAACTCGAGAAACAGCGAGTTCTACGTTATCGATCATGGTGCGACCTTTATCGTTGGGGATCCTAGGGCAAGCATCGAACTGACTTCCCGTAGAAAAGGTGATTTTATTTTCAGGTGGGGTAATCCGTGTGCGTATGAATCAGGTGACTGCATGTCGCAATCAAGCAATTCCACCGGGCACCAGCAAGTCTTCTTCACTCATGATATACAATGGATTCGAGAGAAGGGCGATTCTCCCGCGAAATGGGGGCTGCCCGGGGCTGGAAATTTTTTAATTTTTGATAACGGTTCTCGCCGTCCCGACCAGCGGTACTCGGCAGTATTAGAGATAAATCCCTATGATGGTGATTGGAAAAAAGGGAAATATATTCCTCAACCGGAAGCGGGTCATAATAGCCGGGGCGTCTCAAATCAGATTGCATGGAGTTTTAGCCCCGCTTCTCCAGACTCCTTTTTCGCCAATTATATTTCAGGATGTCAGCGTCTTCCTAATGGAAATACTCTTATCGACTCCGGCCCGCACGGGCATTTCTTTGAGGTTACAAAAGAGGGAGAGGTCGTATGGGAATATATTAATCCTGTAGGCGACAGAACTGGGGATGATTATGGGATCTATGAGATAATGAATGATGGAGCTGGTACACGTTTTAACTCTGTTTTCAGATGTCATCGTTATGGGCCCGATTATCCGGGACTGGCAGGTAAGGACTTAACACCGAAAGGGCCAATAACAGAGATTCATCCTCATTCTGCTGATGAACCCAAATCGCCTCCTCCCGGAGCTGGTGGAAAGGGTAAGAAAGGCAAAGATGGTAAGCGTGATAAAGGCAAGAAAGGCGGTAGGGGCCGTAAAAAATAATTCTTTTAAAGCGATGTGAATCGACTATGGAAATTGAGATTAAATACTGAGAAAAGGACGAATGTATGTAGACTCTTTTCGCGGAGGTAATTAGGAATGAAAAAACTGTGTTTAACCTTTTTAATTAGTATTTTAATATATCCTGTCATCGGGGCTTGGATCATACTTTCAACTCACCAGGTCTTCGGACAGGATAAGGTTCAAGGTAGTGAAGTATTTACTCTTATAGTCACAGATTGGCAACCTAAAGGATTTGCTGAAGAGAGACGTCCAGCTATTTCCGCCACTTTCAGCTCTGAAAGTAACGTAGCTATTGACATATCATCCATCGAAATGTTCCTGAATGACTCACCGGTCAAACCCACAGTAACAGGAAGCGGTTCGGAAGTTACAGTAACCTACATTCCACTCAAATTAGCAGAAGATACTGTTCATAAGGTAAGAATACGTGCTCGAGATGTGAAAGGGGAGGTGGCAGAGAAAACGTGGACTATTTATATACCACTGGTCTATTGAAGAAACGGATTACTGTTAAATTAAAAACCTAAAAGGAGGGCCTACAATGAAAAAGAGCTTATTTTTCCTGGCAGCATGTTTCTTTCTTACCATGACAGCGAGTTCAGCTTATGCTGTGCATGCGCATGTTGGGCAGACGGAACTACTTTATTACAATAAGGCAAAAGCTTATCCTGGTTATGTCCTGTTTTCCGCAGGTCACCCGGATCTTGTTTGGGCTACCTATCTAATCGATATAGAAGGACGACTCATCAATGTATGGGATATCGGCGACATGCCCCGATTTTTGGAAAACGGAAACCTTTTTGATTTTACTATAAAG
The DNA here is from genome assembly GCA_019307745.1 of Deltaproteobacteria bacterium. Classification (GTDB taxonomy): domain Bacteria; phylum Desulfobacterota; class DSM-4660; order Desulfatiglandales; family HGW-15; genus JAFDJA01. The sequence goes on from JAFDJA010000093.1 coordinate 17,384, forward strand.
CGTGGGGCCAAGGGGGTCGGGAAGCCTGGATTCCGAGAATTGGATTGGGACGGGAATATCATGCAGGAAGTGTTAATTCCTGAGAACAGATCTGATATAGATAGACTTCATCATCAAAAGCAGAGGATTTTCAACAAAGCCCTTAATGCATATACCTATATTAGTATCATAAGCAAAAAGTTAACCCATGAAGAAGGTCTTGCTGCTGGAGCTGACCCCAGTAAATGCACTGGGGATAGTATTCCGGATGGCATTATTGAAGTGGATATGGCCGGCAATATTGTCTGGGAATGGTGGACTGTGGATCATGTCGTACAGGATGAATATCCGGACAAGCTAAATTATGTTGGTAAAGGGAAAAAAATATCTGATTACCCGGGTAAACTAGATATGAATCAGGGTCGGGGTTTGGTAGGAGACTTCGTCCACTTCAATTCGATAGATTATAATCCAACGTTGGGTCAGATTGCTGTAAACAACTCGACAGGAAGCGAATTCTGGATTGTTGATCATGACGCGGCACCTTCATTCCTGGCGATTACGAAGCCAGCAAGGCACTAGCCGCCAGTGATGCCGGTGATTTTGTGTATCGATGGGGGAACCCGAGTATATATGGTGCAGGTGAAGGCCGACAGGTTTTCTTTAGCCATGGTATTCATTGGATTCCCGAGGGTTTGCCGGGAGCAGGAAATTTCCTGTATTTCGACAACCACTCCACTCCTCGATCCAATGCTTTTTCCCGAGTATTGGAAATAAATCCCTATAACGGCTCCATGAAGAATGGAGTTTATGTTCCACTGATGGAAGTCGGTCTTAATGAAAACTATATCTCCAACCAAATTGTATGGAGATATCAATCCCTGAGTCACTCAAGTTTTTACAGCCACAATGGTTCCTGTGCTAATCGTCTCCCCAATGGGAACACATTTGTCGCTACCGCTCGGGGTCAGATGTTTCAAGTAACATCTGATGGAGAACTTGCGTGGGAGTATATTGTGCCAATGAGAGCTGAGGGCATCAGAAAAGTTATAATAGATATGGATAGTCGGTCAAACAATGTTGGCTTTCCTTGGATGTATGGACCTGACCACCCGGCCCTTAAGGGAAAGGATTTGACACCCAAGGGCAAGATCACAGAGTTAGCTATCCAAGGAAAGTTGGGTCAAGGCCTTAGTGAAGGGATTCAATGGCCACGAAAAAGCGGCAAAGGTAGGAAAGGCAAAGGTGGTAAGCGCGGTAAAAAATAATTGTCGTTAAGATGTAGAGAAAAGATTAGTTGGAATATCATTTAGAATAGATCATCGTTTTACATTCAAAATATGGATATGAATCACCTGTATGTTTTTAAAAAGGCAGGGTCGTTTTGGCCTTGCCTTTTTTTTTGAATACCACATATTGTATCTGAGAAATTTAACCTGAAATGCTAACATTCTGCTATAAGTCATAACCCACACTCTTGGCTCTTAGGTTATGATTAGTGTTTGTAATCATTAATAAAATCAGCTAATATCAAATTCAACACTTTGGCAAGAAAGGTTGAAAAGTTAAAGACACAATTTATTCAAGGTTTCTAATCGTAATCGACACATTCCCAAAAGAAAGACCACATACTACATATGGTATGCGGTCTTTTTTTCTTGATCTTGGACAAAAATTAAGGACTTTAATATATTATTCTCCTGTGCGTAATAAAAAAATATGATTGACTGAAAGTCCATTTGACGCCATCATCTATCTGTTTTTTCTACATAAATTAGAAAGGAGATAGTGATGGACCTTGAA
>JAFDJA010000330.1 GCA_019307745.1 Deltaproteobacteria bacterium
GCGAAAGACGCAGTAATAGTGGACTATTTCAAGGTTTTTGCTCTTAAAAAACTGCCAAAAATGACCTGAAGATGAGATGCCAAAATGTGAAGTTATTTTTGCGCGAGCCCTTAGGGCTCGCATAAAAATATCCTCCTTTATTAACAGAGGGTTAGAATGAGATCATTTATCTCCCGTGCAAAAACAGTTGTGCTGGTCCCTGTTTGGCTTATTTTTTTTGGCATTGTATCTCAAAACCCAATAGGCGCAGAGGATATTTCCCAGAAGAAATCTTTTACAAATTCCCTTGGAATGAAATTTGTATATATCCGTTCAGGGAGTTTTATGATGGGAAGCAGCCTGAGTCCTTTATTGATTGAGAATAAGTATGGCGGAAAAGCTAAGTGGTACAGCGATGAATGTCCGCAGCATGAGGTGACACTGACAAAATCATTCTATATGCAGACCACCGAAGTAACACAGAAGCAGTGGATGGCGGTCCTGGGGAACAACCCCTCGGGATTTATAAACTGCGGAGAGAACTGTCCGGTTGAAAAGGTATCCTGGGACGATGTCCAGGAATTTATCAAAAGGCTTAATCAGAAGGAGGGGACAGACAAATACCGCCTGCCGACTGAAGCGGAATGGGAATACGCATGCAGGGGGGGGAGCACAACGGCTTTCTGTTTTGGCAATGACATAAGTATGCTCCCAGAGCACACTTGGTATAGCACTAATTCCAGAGACTGGAGCCATCAAGCAGGTCAAAAAAAACCCAATGCCTGGGGCCTCTATGATATGCACGGCAATGTTTGGGAATGGTGTCAGGACTGGTACAGCATTTATACATCTGAACCTGTAACAGATCCAAGCGGCCCATCTTCGGGCTCACACCGGGTTTCAAAGGGCGGTAGCTGGCGCAGTGCCGCGAGATTCTGCCGTTCAGCCCACCGCTATGGAGTGGACCCGGGCTACAGACGACCTACCAGAGGGTTTCGACTGGCAAAGGACCCATAGAGCCCGCGAAAAAGCGCCCCCACGCCTTCACCTGACATTTTTTAAACACCTACAACGGAGGTTATAGCTATAACCTCGTTTATTGCCCGTAACATTTTGTTTTCACTGATTTTATATTTATATTGTCTTATAAATGTACTTTTATGGTTATAGGCCCTTCCTGCCACTCGCTTAACCAGCTTCGCCTAAATCATCTGTTATTTCAGTGAGATTGCTACCTCGCCCGTGCTGGCATAATAATTGCTGATAATTCCGTCACACAGAACAGATAACCACTGCCTAAGTAGTGTCTGGACGAAAACTAGGATTTTTCGTCAAGATCAAGGAAGACAAAAATTTTAACCGCAGGCATACATTAAGTATTTCGAGGATTAAAATTTTTATCTGACGCAGATATTTCCCGCTATTCAGGGAGAGCCCGGCATTGGTTTCACCCCGCAGGGGTGTACATGGACACACGGTCTTCATAAGTGAACTAAAGTGTCTAAAATGAATTCCGCTTCAGCGGGACTAAAGTTGTGGTGCGCTTCGCGATCGATTTTGATATATTTCAGACTGTTCATTCCAGTTGACTATTTGCAAAGCATCTTTTTTATTTTCTCTTCCAAATGACTGCGCGTTAAGCGCACTCCTCAACTTTAGATCACTTTAGATCACTATTATCAATTAGTCCCTATCAACACGGCAGAGCCATCACTCTCTGACCTGCCCCTGAGGACCAGGTTTCAAAAGCCGAATGAAAAGAATGAATACAACTGAAAAAATAAATGACACACTGTTCCCGCCCTTCCCCATCATGGTGGTTGATGACGAGGAAGCGATTCTCTTCTCAATTGATACCGTACTCCAGATGGCAGGCCTTAATAACATCATAACCTGCAGTGATGGCAGAGAAGTAATGAATATACTCTCCAGGCAGAAAATTGAGATCATGCTGCTGGACCTGAGTATGCCCTATCTTCCCGGCGAAGAACTGCTCGCCATGGTCACCGATAAGTTCCCCGAGATTCCAGTCGTTATTGTGACGGCCACAGCCAACGAAGATTCTGCCGTCAGATGTATGAAATCGGGTGCGTTTGACTACGTAGTCAAGCCTTTAGAAGAAGGTCGCTTGATCTCAGCAGTAAATCAGGCCCTGTATTATCGAAAATTAAAATGCAGTAACTAGTGCCCATCCATAAATGGCTATTTTTCCAAATCTCTGCGTTATGCTCAGATTTTAATCCTCGAAATATTACAATATATTCACCCCAAGGGCACTTACTTCGTGGCGCCTGCGGTTAAAATCTTCGCATGCCTTGACCTTGGAC
>JAFDJA010000094.1 GCA_019307745.1 Deltaproteobacteria bacterium
CCTTGCAACCAGTAAATACCATCGTCTGGAGGGGAAGAAGTTTGAGTGGGACTTAAAAAGACGCGGTTGGTTGGAAGCACTCTTACAAGGGTCGGAAACACTTGCCAGATCAGAACAAGGCGGTCTTCTGTATTACGGTGACGGAATCGGTGGTTTCACCACTGTGATAAAATATCCTCCAGATGCAATGGGCAATATTCAATTGATGTTGGCAAACAGTGGAAAACCTGATGCTTCCTCCAGGGGAGATATGATGACTCAAACACTTACTGCCCATTTCCCCATGCTCTTTCATAAAAATCCCGAAAAAGTTATGGTCCTGGGCCTTGCAAGCGGTATAACCGCAGGGGATGTGTTATGTTATCCGGTGGATAAACTGGATGTTGTTGACATAAATGAACAGGTTGTCAAGGCAAGCGATTTCTTTGGGCCTTGGAATAATAATGTGCTCACCAATCCCAGGACAAATCTCATTATCCAGGACGGCAGGGCACACCTGAATCTCACAAGAGAAAAATATGACGTGATAATATCAGAGCCGTCCAATCCCTGGATGGCAGGCCTGGCAGCCCTTTTTACACTGGATTTTTTCGAGTTGGCTGGGGACAGGCTTAATGAGGGTGGAATATTTGTCCAGTTCATCCATTCATATGAGATGGATTGGTCTACCTTTGCCCTTGTTGGACGTACCTTTGCCCGAGCTTTTCCAAACAGCCTTTTGATATTGACCGAACCCTCAGGAGCGGGGAGTGATTTTCTGATGGTCGGATTCAAGGGTGAGGATGGTTTGACCCTGGAGAATGCAAGAAAGAACTTTCCCTTTGTTCAGAATTCAAAGAATATCTCGTTATCAGACCCCAGGCTGCTTTACAGGCTCATTGTGTCTGAGGACCTTGAAGGCCTGTTTGGACCGGGCCCTGTTAATACGGACAGCCGGCCTTTGCTGGAATTTTCCGCGCCTAAACTGATCCACCAAAATGATCCCGCTATACTATTAAAAATCCTATCTAAAAAACGATTCAGGGCTGAGACAAGAGATATTATTAAGTGGGTCATGACAGATGTTGACGCGCAGATAGGTTTTGCAACATATGCCCTTTCACTCTATTCGCCATTTAGGAATATGGTTGATCTGGTAAATGCCACTGTATCACAGAAAGACAGCTTTTTAGGGCTTTTGGAATCATATTATACCAGTAATCCGCTGGATCTTCCATTGGACACTTTGCTCCTAAATGATCTTAATTTGATGCAGAGATGCACAGTGGTTCAGATAAAAAATTTACAGGATAATATTGACCTTCTGCCTGACAAGGCCCTCTCATATACTTATCTGGGCCGCCTTTATCTAAGTGAAAACATGATTGATAAAGCTATAACAAGCTTTAAAGAGGCAATCAGGATCAATCCTGACCATCCAGAGGCACACAATGATCTCGGTGGGACGCTATTTATGCAGGGCAAACTTGATGAAGCCATCACAAGGTTTGCCGAGGTACTAAAGATCAATCCAGATTATGCAGAGGCACATATAAATCTCGGAAACACCCTGATGAAACAGGACAAATTAAACCGTGCCATAAACCATTTTAGGGATGCCCTGCAAATTAACCCGGATTATGAAAAGGCCTATATAAATCTCGGATTAGCCCTTACACGTCAGGATAAGCTTGAAGATGCTATCAAAGCATATCGCAAGGCCATTATGTTGAATCCTGAAAATGCAGACACCTATAATGAACTCGGAGTATTGATGGCCAGGCAGAAAAAGTTTGATGAAGCTAAAATTTATCTTGAAAAGGCTATACAGTCTGATCCATCTATGGCCGATCCTCACGTCACCCTGGGAAAGATTCTTATTGAACAGGGAGAGTTTGACCAGGCTGAAATGCACTTTACAAAGGCCCTTGATATGAGGCCGGAACTTGCCGGTATATTTGCAAATATTCTCCTTGGTAAGGGGAGGCCTGAGAATGCAATAAAATACCTTAAAAGAGCATTGCAGCTTGAACCAGACCATATTGAAGTGATTGATACCCTTGCCTGGATACTTGCTACTCATGAAAAAATGAGTGTAAGAGATCCTGATGAGGCAATACGTCTTGCGAAATATACCTGTGAATTGTCAGGTTTTAAGAAACCCAACTTTCTTGATACTTTGGCTGTAGCTTATGCTGCGGCAGGAAGATTCTCAGAAGCTGTGTATAATGCTGAAAAGGCCATGGAATTAGCAAGGTTTTCACAACAGGAACAGTTGGGAGTTGAAATTAAAAAGCATCTGGACCTATTTCGGTCAGGCCTACCATTTATAGAAAACAATTCTTAATCCATGCGGGGTTTTTCATATGTCTTTCTGATTTTCACTCAAACATGATATTTATATCATGGCACCAGGCTTCAATATTTCAGGCAGCAGGCAGAAGAATCATTATTGACGCATAATTAAATATTTCCTATATTGGTCAATCTGAATGGGGATATTCAGTGACGTAAGAGACAACAGTTTCAAGCCTTTTCCATATTGTTTGAAAAAATCAGGTTGCATACCATATTTCAGTATAATATCATAATTAGTACTCATTAAAACCAAATATCATGTATAGCCAAACCATTCGGATACTACGCCAGAAACAGACAAAATAATATGACTATATGGGAGGATACCCTATTGATTGGAAAACCCACCTATGAAGAGTTGGTTCAAAGAATCAAATATCTGGAAAGGGAACTCCATGAATGCAGACAGTCTGAGGCCCTGATAAGGGAATCTAAAATAAAGCACAGAATTCTTTTTGAGTCTGCACCGGACGGTATTCTTATTACCAGCCTGGATGGTAAGATACTCAATTTCAATGATACCTTTTCAAAAATGTTCCGGTTTGAAAACAGTGAAGTGTTGTATGAACTGAACGTAAAGGACCTGATGGAAAATCCTGAACAGGATCTGACCAAAATGATGAATAAATACAGGGATGAGGGTCTGTTTAGAAATTTCATGTTAAATTTCAAAGATGGACAGGGCAAAACAGTCCCCTCAAGTGTCTCTCTCAATTTGATACAATATGAAGGGAATCTATGTATCCAGGCTATCATTCGCGACATCACAATAATCAAGAAACTGGAAGAGGAACTAAGAGACAATGCTGAAAACCTTGAAAAAATGGTCAATGAAAAGACCAAGGAATTGCGTTCTGCAAATGAAGTGCTTTCCGGCTATCTTGCGCATGTTAGAAACCTTGCAATAGAGGCAGATAAGGCAAGCAGGACCAAGGGCGAATTTCTGGCCAACATGAGCCATGAAATCCGCACTCCAATGAATGCCATAATAGGTATATGCCTCCTGGCCCTAAAAACTGACCTTACACCCAAACAGAGTGATTATCTTACCAAGATCCAGTCATCAGCAAATGTCCTGCTTGAAATAATTAATGATATACTTGATTTCTCTAAAATTGAGGCTGGAAAACTGGATATGGAATCAGTCACCTTTAATTTGGATGATGCTATCAAAAACATCTTCAGTATGGTTACAATAAAGGCCGAAAAAAAGGGAATCGAGGTCCTGTTAATAACAGACAACAAGGTTCCACTAACCGTGATTGGAGATCCTTTGAGACTTGGGCAGATCATTACTAATCTGACAAACAATGCGGTAAAATTTACAAAACAAGGTGAAATAATTGTTAAAATATCACTGCTCAAAGAAAAAAATGACAAAGTAGTATTGAGGTTCTCTGTAGAGGATACAGGCATTGGTATGACCGAGAAGCAACAGACAAGACTGTTTAAATCCTTTACTCAGGCGGATGGCTCTACAACACGTAAATACGGGGGGACAGGTCTTGGACTGGCCATCAGTAAAAGCCTCGTAGAAATGATGAACGGCGAAATATGGGTAAAAAGCAAACTGGGCCATGGAAGCTGCTTTGTGTTCACCGCAGAGTTCGACAAAGCACATGACGCAAAAGAACGAAGTATAATGCCTTCAGTAGATCTCAGGGGGATGAGAGTACTCATTGTGGATGACAATATGATGTCACGCACAATCCTTGCTGAAATGTTGACATCCTTTTCATTTTTGGTCACAACCGCATGCTCAGGTCAAGAGGCGCTTACTGTGCTTAAAAATGTGGGCAAAAACGAAAAGCCTGTAAGACTTGTACTGATGGACTGGAAAATGCCAGATTTGGATGGAATCGAAACAGCTAAGCTTATAAAGGATAATTGCCCTGACGAAAAAGCGCCAAAGATCATAATGACATCGGCTTTTGATAAGGATGATGTCATGAAAAGAGCAATGAGTGCGGGCATCACGGCATTTCTTCAAAAACCCATATGTCAGTCTGCCATGTTCTCAACTGTTATGGAGACTTTCGGGGAAATGCCTGGCAGCAACAGTGACAATCTAAAAAAGAAAACTACAAAAAAGGTCCAATCCGTGAAACAGATACAAGGGGCAAAGATCCTTCTCGTTGAAGACAATGAGATCAACCAGCAAATCACTCAAGAAATTCTTGAAAAGGCTGGGCTTGTTGTCGAGATTGCGAGCAATGGCAAGGAGGCGATTGAAGCTGCAAGCCGGTCTGCACCCGATGCAGTACTCATGGATATCCAGATGCCAGTAATGGATGGATATGAAACAACCAGAGTCCTGCGAAATCATCCAGATCTTTCGGACCTGCCAATCATTGCTGTAACAGCACACGCGATGTCTGGTGATAAGGAAAAATGTCTGTCAGCAGGAATGGACGCCTACTTGACAAAACCTATTGATCCGGACCAACTATTCGATATTCTCGCTCAGTTGATTAAATCAGAAACAAAAAGCATACCTTTAATGGGTGCTGAAAAAAAACCAGTTGATGATAAAATGGCCGAGGATATACCCTGGCCCGATATGCCTGGTATTGAGATTGAGTCCGGCCTTTCAAGAATATCTAACAACAAGACCCTCTATAAAAAACTGCTTGTTAAATTCTATAATATCAATAAAGATATTACCAGTGAGATAAAAAATTCCCTGAATGATAATGATTTTGAAGCCGCAATACGCATGGCCCATACAATAAAAGGAGTTGCAGGGAATATAGGCGCTGACAAGTTATCCCTCATAGCAGGCAAACTGGAGTCAAATATTGGCAATTATAACATTGAAGAGCAGGATATACTTCTGAAAGAATTTGAATTGATTCTGAATGAAGTCCTCGATCCTATTAGGGCATTTAAAAAAGATTTTGAAAAAAACAGACAGGAGATGGAGCCAGATTCAGCAGATATTTCCACAGTGAATGTAGCAGTCCTGACTCCCATGTTAAATAAATTGGCAAAACTTCTTGAGCACCATGATCTTGAAGCCATCGACAGGGTGAACGCCATCAGAGAACAGTTAAATTCAACAGTCTATATTGACCAGCTCATACAACTTGAAGATGATATCGAACAGTATGATTTTGAAACCGCGCTGGATACACTGATAGATATTGCCAATTCACTTAATATATTAATACAAGGAGAGGATGATGAACAAAGAAACTCATCAGTATAAAATCCTCATAGTGGATGATTCTCCTGAGAATATCGACATCCTTGGTGGAATATTAAAATCAGACTACAAGAGACTTGTTGCTCTCAACGGGAAAAAAGCCATTCAGATTGCTACATCTGATGATCCGCCTGACCTTATTCTCCTAGATATAATAATGCCGGAGATGGATGGTTTTCAGGTTCTGACCCATCTTAAAGCGGAAAAAAGCTCACGGGATATTCCGGTTATCGTGGTTTCAGCTCTTGATGATATGCCCAGTATTGTCAAAGGCATACAGCTTGGAGCAGAAGACTTTCTGCCCAAACCATTCGATGCGACTCTTCTTAAGGCGCGCATTAGTGCCTGCCTTGAAAAAAAAAGACTCAGAGATCGGGAAGTATTCTATCTCCAACAGATTGAAGCTGAAAAAAAAAGATCTGATGAACTTCTGCATGTTATTTTGCCAACTGCGATTATTGAACAACTGAAATCCACAAACAAAGTAAAGCCGAGATATTATGAAGATGTGGCAATCCTTTTTTCAGATGTTGTTGATTTTACATCTTATTGTGACACGCATACTCCTGAAGAAATTGTGTCAAATCTGCAGGATTTGGTAGAAGAATTCGAAAAACTTGCCTTGGAATATGAACTCCAGAAAATCAAAACTAATGGTGATGCATTTATGGCAGTATCCGGCCTTCTTAAGGTAGAGGATAATCCAGTTCTTAATTGTGTTGAATGTGGTTTAAAAATGATAGCCGCCGCACAAAATTTGCGCTCTAAATGGAAAGTCCGGATCGGAATCCATATAGGGCCAGTTATAGGAGGAATTGTAGGTCATAGACAATATCTTTTTGACATCTGGGGAGATTCTGTCAATACGGCAAACCGTATTGAAAGCCTTGGCCTGCCTAACACAGTCACCCTGAGTAAAGAGGCGTGGGCAAAGGTTTCTGGAAAATATTCTGGTGAATCCCTCGGTTCTGTCCAGGTAAAAGGAAAAGGGGAGTTGGAAGTTATTCAGATCAAATAAAATCAGAAAATTTGAATAAATTCCGTGGTGTATGGTTTGTTTTTTCCATAGATTTATTAGCTACTTCTGAATAAATTCAGGATCTTGCAAAAAAATCATGAATATAAATCTTATCTGCTGATCATTTTGACATATCCATTTTCCCTGCAAATGCTATGCTGTAAAAAATATTGTGAGTCTGAATAAATCAATCAGGATCTTAAAACAAACAAGAGAGATTAATCCATTAAATCTGAAACAATCCAATAATCCAAAATAAAACCACAGGTACAAAAAAATGGCCAGGATTCTTATTGTTGACGATGAAGAGGATATCCGTAATATATTCCAATATATAGTCTCAAATATGGGCCACGATGTATATGTAGCAAAAAATGCAGAAGAAGCAAAATTGATCATAAACACAGAGGAGGATCTTGATGCTGCTTTGGTGGACCGGATCCTTCCTGGAAAAGAAGACGGCCTGGATATATTAGGATACATAAAAATCCATCAACCCCTCTGCCAGTCCATTCTTGTATCAGGATATCCCACATTCAATTCAGCCTCAGAAGCCCTCCGATACAGTGCTTTTGACTATCTGACAAAGCCTGTTAAGGAGAAAGAGCTTTCCCAGGTCATCGATGCTGCAGTCAAAGAAAAAATTATCCAGAAACAAAAAGATAGTGATGCGGGAAGTAGTAAAAAAGCTTTCGAAGAATTGATGTCAAAGCAGGAATTACTTCAACACGATATGCGTTCTCTAGTTGTGGGAATAACCGGTTTTGCAAATCTACTTCTCAACAGGACACCTCTTAATGGAACACAAATTGAATACTGCCAACAGATCCAGCAGTGCAGTATCCAGCTGGAAAGCATGATAAACGTCTACATGGACATCGCTAATCTTGAATTAAAAACACCTGTTATAAAGAAAAGCAGACTGAATATGTTAGATATCATTCAAAAATCGAGAAAGTCCCTACAATTCCTGGCTGATGAAAAGAGTGTGGAAATTTCTCTAATCTATAATAAAAAAATGCTTTTAGTAACTGATGACCTTGCGTTCCATGGAAACCGTGTATACCTTCAAAATGCAATCAATAATCTTCTTAAGAATGCTATAGAGGCCTCCCCCGCAGACCATGGGATAGAAATCAAATTAGTTAGCACAGCTAATGACATTCATATATATATCCACAACTGGGGAGCTGTGCCTGAAGATATTCTGCCGAAATTTTTTAAAAAATTTGTATCATCAGGAAAGAGTGGATTTGGATTGGGAACCTATATGGCTGATCTGGCCATAAAGGCGCATAAAGGCAGGATTGATGTTTTATCCTCAAAGGATGAAGGGACTGAAATAGCAATCAAACTCCCCATTTTAAAGAACCCTTGATACAATATCTGTTTTTTTGACCAGCTGTCTCCCACGGCTTGAAGCCTTTATTTTTAAATCTGAATCTTGTTCCAAGCATCTATAATGCGCCTTGTCCCACTAAGGCAAGCCGGGATAAAGACAGTTTGCTTAACAGCAAAGATGCCTTCAATACCACTCCTGAATAGTGGATCTCAAATTTTCCATCAGACAAGGAGTTCCCAGTTTTAAGATTTTGCTTCTCAACAAGGCACAACTTGGTTTACTCATTATGAATGCTATCAATGTCTACAATTTCAAGAACCTTACAAATATGCTGAATATGCTCTCAAGAATGAGGACAAAATGTTGTCATCATTCTGATATAACCAGCCATTATACTTTCAAAAACTTACAAAAATATTAGTCAATTGAACAGTATTTTACGGGGAGTAAATAATCTAAAAAATCATGATAGAATTTATCACAATTGGTGCAATTTTAGGATTATCTGCGGGGCTTTCTCCAGGGCCACTTTTCACTCTGGTAATTTCAGAAACTCTTCGCTATGGTATCAAGGCAGGTATAAGGGTCTCACTGGCGCCTATTATCACGGATCTGCCGATAATTCTGCTATGCTTTTTCCTGTTGATAAAACTCTCTCACATTAAACCTATTTTAGGATCAATTTCAATTTCAGGAGGTTTTCTCCTGTTTTATCTGGGATATGGGAATATCCGTTTCCTTAAAGCAGAAGAAAATTCCAGTAATCCGCCATCCAGGTCATTGAGAAAAGGTATATTCGTAAACGCAATGAGCCCACATCCCTATCTATTCTGGCTCAGCGTGGGATCGCCGATTATGATCAGGGCAATGAAACATAATGACAGTTCAATGGCAACATTCCTCATTAGTTTCTATTTAATGCTCATTGGATCCAAAATATGCCTGGCTGTTGCAACAGAAAAATCCCGCACTTTCATGTCCAGCAGAATTTTTATTTATGTAATTCGTTTTTTAGGCTGCTTGTTATTGGGATTTGGAATTATCCTTATAAAAAATGGATTAGATATGTTTTAAATTTCAGAAATTTATTATCAGTGTCAAGAAAAAATATTTTTTTTCTTGACTAAAATGAATAGTAATTGGCTAAAAGAAAAAGTAAACTCAGAACATATAATCCTTAAATAAACTCAGAGATCGACTCCCCTCCAACACCATAAAAACGGAGATATAAATAAAATGACCTATACAATTAAACTTGTTGTTAGATTAACAATCTTAATGATGTGTTCTGCTATTTTTTACCCGACATCTCTTTTTGCCCAGCCAAAATCGGAATCCTCAAGTGTAGTAAGATTAAATCAGATTAAAGAGAATATTTATGGAGTAATAGGAGGGCAATGTAACACCGGATTTATTGTTACAGAAAAGGAAGTTTTAGCAGTAGATGCGGAGATGAATCCTGATTTCGCTAAAGCGATGATCAATTCTATTAAAGGGACAACAGATAAGCCTGTTAATTATATATTACTTACACATGGCGATAGAGATCATGTAGGAGGTTTAAGCGGCTGGCCGGAAAATATTAAAATTATTGCTCATGAAAATACAATAATAAATTTGGTACAGAGATCCGGATTGAAGGAAAATCAGCCAAGACAAACGTTCTCAGACAGAATGACCCTTGAATCCGGAGAAATGATAATTGAAATGTATTATTTCGGACCCGCTCACACTGATGGTGATATTGTTATCTATTGCCCTACAGAAAAAGTGGCGTTTACTGGTGATCTTATTTTTTTAGGTAAGGATCCCCTTATTAAAAGCAACTCTGGTTCACTTGGGATAATATCCGCTCTGAAAGGAGTCTTAGAGCTTGATGCCGATATTTTTGTTCCTGGACATAGAGCAAATATAATCAACCGCAAGGAATTGGAGCAATATTTAAAAGATATCGAAGAAAAAAGGATAAAAATAGAGGCCCTGATAAAGGAAGGAAAGACAATTGATGAGGTAAAAAAAATATTTTACCCAAGGGGCGTGAAAACAAAAAAATCCAAATCCGGCAAAAAAAAAGCCCCACCGAGTTTTGTTGAGATTATATATCATGAGATAATGGAACAGAAATAATCCGATTACCCGAACAAGAATAATAGAACCGACAATACCTTGCGGCTTTTACCAAGCTAAACTCCTATTTTCCCTCAACCACGGCATAATTATTTTTTTAAAACCATTATATCTTTGGTATCCACTTAAGTGAGATAACTACTATATGTTACGGTTATATGGGTGAAATGGATACCTCTTTTTATTAAAATCAGTTTTAAGCTTGATCTCGAGTAACACAATGTGGTATACTTAATTGTTAAATACTTGAGGTTTAATAAAATCCGATTAAAATCGAAGAAACAGAGTGTAAGTTTTCACTTCAATTGCCTGGTGAAGTTCCGCTTGTAAATTTTATCAAAAAATCGATAGTTTAATTTTTTGCAAGGAGGATAGAAAATGTCTAAAAAAACAAAGGATTTAACCAGACGGGAATTTGTCAAACAAGCCGGATTGGGGGCTGCTGCAATTGCAGTGGCATCTACCGCACCATTGAATCTTTCACAGGCTGCAACAATCAAGAACGGGATGGGTTATCGCACCCTCGGTCGAACCGGCCTGGAAATCTCAGAGGTCGCCCTGGGTGGAGGTTCCTTAAGCGAAACCGAATCCAACCTGGTCAGAATGGCGGTTTCTAAGGGAATCAACTTCCTTGAGACCAGCAGCAACTACAGAAGATCGCAGGCAGAGACAACTATCGGCAAGACAGTCAAGTCAATGGGTATCCGGGATAAAGTAATTATTCTCACAAAAACCGGCAACCTTGCCATGAGCCGTATGCTGAATGCCTCGGCCTCTGAAGTGGAAAAAGCTATCAGGGATGAGTTAGAGGGAAGCCTTCAGCGCCTGGAGACCGATTACATTGACGTTTTTATATGCCCTTACAGTGCTACTAGCCCTGAAGAAGCTGCATCCCCTGCTCTCCAGGAGGCCCTTGAGAAGTTTAAAAAGGAGGGGAAAATTCGCTTTACCGGGGTCTCGACCCACACCGACTACGCCAATGTATGCATGGCTGCTATTGAAGAAGGATATCATGACACTATAGTGCTACCGATCAACTTTGCCACTGTCCACCCACAAATCAGGGACATTGTCATGGGATCCAGAACTTCGAGTGCAGGTGCTTCGGAAAAAGGTGGAAAACAAGGTGGAAAACAAGGCGGAAAGAGAGGCGGAAAGAGAGGCGGTGGTAGACAGAGAGCTATCCTTGATGTAAGAGACGTTTTGAAAGCCGCCCAGAAAAAAAACATTGGTGTGATAGCCATAAAAGGCGGTCATGAGGGTTTTCTCCCGCCGAGCGTTCACGACCAGATCAAAAGCGCAGTTGCCGCCAGTGATACAAAACTCAGTTTTCATCAGTTAGCCTATCGTTACGTGCTGGATCAGCCTCAAGTTAGTGCGGTGACCATCAGGATGACTAGTATGCTCCACCTGGACGAGGCGCTTGTGCTGTCTCAAAAAACATTAAAAGGATAAATTATATCTATATCGTAGGTGGGAGAAGGCCGGATAGCAAATCTTACGTGTGAGATATTCCAGAAACTTTGATTCAACACCAATCACACAATCATCAGTTTCCAGATACACATCAAGATTTGGAGGAGCGCGCCCAGGCCGGTTGGACACTTTCATTCAAACTGCAGCAGATTAAATCTTGTCCTGCCAAGCATGCTGAACTGGTACAGCCTGGACTTCCAGAAATCAAAGCAGTTGACAGCAAGAGCAGAAGATGAATGAACAGCACAGAACTTTTTATAAAACTCATTCCCATCACCCTGTTCCAGGTCAGCCCTGAAGCCATCTAATGAAATATCGTCCAAGAGATTCTGCTCAGGCGTCTTAACATATCCCTTTTCATCAAGAGGCCAGCGGCTTATCTCCCTGAACCGGTCCCAAATTTTTTGTTTTGCCTGTTTAGTAAGAGACCTGATAAACATCCCGAATTCAACCTCGAAGTGCAACGAAAGAGGAAGCAACTTCAATGGGTGTTTTAAAGCCCAGGCATTTTCTTGGGCGATTATTGATTAACGATTCAATCCGATCTATCT
>JAFDJA010000200.1 GCA_019307745.1 Deltaproteobacteria bacterium
ATCTTGGCCTTAGTCGGGCGTGTTCTCTGGCCAGAAAGGTTGTTGAGGATTACTTCACAGGGGCTCCCCTGCTTGAGAGGTTTGAGTATTTTGAGTCCCAGAAGAGGGAGTTTCTGGATGGACTGGATTCGGAAGAAAGGGAAGGAGTATTTGCACGGGTTTTACGATTCGAGGAGATGGCTCTGGGCGGCAGGGTCCCTGCCGGCATCGAATATGGATTCGGGTTTGGGGACGATAACCCTGTTTTTTTAGGCAAGACCAGACTACGTGGCGTTATTGATCGTTTTGATGTAGCAAAGGATGATAAGAATGCTGCATATATTTATGACTACAAAACAGGTGCTACACCTTCTCCAGGCATGATAAAAAGGGGACTGTCGTTTCAACTTCCGGGCTATATTAAAGGGCTGAATACATGCCTTGATGTCAAAATGGTTTCAGCTGTGTATTACTCCCTGAGAAGGGATGTCCTTTTAAAGGAATCCCCTCTTAAGTCAGACGTTACTGATCACGGTGCAAGAGGGCTTGATATAAGTCATATGACCCTGATTGATGAATTTGCGGATCAACTGATGCTGCTGCTAGAAAAGGGCCGCTTTCACCACTCTACGGATGAAGCAAACTGCAGATATTGTGATTTCAAATATGCCTGTTATAAAGATTCCAGGCGAATGGATCATTTGCTTGATTCCGGATCAGACCATCAGGTATATTCAGGAAAAAAGAATCTTGAATCATGGGAGATTGGGGACCGGGTCAGACAGGGGTGGAAAAAAGTCCTGGAGAGTATGGTGAAGATTCCCTCTATGAAAAGGCCGAAAGACATAAGAAAGCGTCTTGATTCAATTATGGATTTCAAGTCAGAACTTCTGGGAAAGAGAGTATCTTTACCCTTTGATGAAAAGTATATAGATGACCTGATCAGTAGGATGGATGAGTTCATGGTAAAGTACGAGGAAGGAGTTTAAATCCTCAGATCTTAATTCCCCGCGGTTTGCCGCGATAAAATTGAGATTGCCTTTTTATTCTATTCCTGCTTCTATCTCTTCTGCCACCATTTTTGCTGCATCCGAAGGATCTGACGCATCCCTGATGGGCCTTCCTATGACAATATAATCGGCCCCCTTTTCAACCGCTATCCGAGGTGTGACAACCCGTTTCTGGTCATCACCTTCCACCAGGGACCAGGCAGGTCTTATTCCTGGTGTGACGGCTATATAATCTTTTCCCAGCTCCGCTTTTATCATCTCCACTTCATGTCCTGAGCATACGACACCCTGGCAGCCGGTCTCTTTCGCGAGTCTGGCGCGGAGCAAGACAAGCGAGGAAAGGTCTTCCGTGTATTTTTCCTTGTATCCTAATCTTAGGAGGTTTGCTCTGTTAAGACTTGTCAGCAGGGTAACTGCGAGGATCTTTGTGTTCCCGGGATTATTGTCTGCCACTTCCTTTAAAAAGCCATCTCCAGCATCACAATGGACAGTCACAAATTCCGGATAAAATGTGCTTGCCGCAAGAAATGCCCTGTTCATGGTAGCCGGAATGTCATGGAGCTTCAGGTCCAGGAATATCTTTGATCCGGCGGTTTCATAGATTGCCTTCAGGATGACAGGTCCCTGGCTGATAAACAGCTCCAGGCCAACCTTGAACAATCCCACGTGATCTTTTAACAGGCTTACGTATTTCATTGCCTGATCATAGTCAGGTACGTCCAGGGGAAATATAATGTAATCGTGTGATTTTTTCAATTTTTTATTCCATTAGATAATAGCAATAAGTTGCTCTCAGTCAGGCCCTGAGATCCAAAAAATCGTGGACAGAAATCAAAAAAGAGGATATAAGAGCAATCATTTATGCCACCATAGCTCAGATGGCAGAGCACCTCACTCGTAATGAGGATGTCCGCGGTTCGATTCCGCGTGGTGGCTTAAATGATATCAAGCCTTTACTAGATATCCTTCTTCCTCCCTTTTGAAAAAGCCTCCGAATTGTCTCCATTTTCTTGAATAATTATTGAATCAAGCCGTTTTTACCGACTCCTGATTGATAGTATTCATTAGGTGTTCGCAGATGTCCATGTGATTTTTACGGAGGAATGTCCCATTTTTTTGTTTGAATATACTTGGAGTGCTCTCCCTGGTCAGTTTGAAGAATTGGAAAAATGTACTTAAGGTCATAAAAGCGGATTTTTCTTGATCAGACCTTTTTTATAGCTGGCTCAGATCAACCGATATTTATCTTGCCTGAAAAGAGGGAGCCAGGTATCTCATAGTTTTTGCTACCATATGAAAAGACAGCCGTAAACAGCTCTCTGCTGTTTTTTTAAAGGAGGAGTAATAATTAATCCCAGTGGTATCCCAAAATAAGTCCTACATGATATCCACCCGCATCCCCTTCTATTTCAATTTTATCTGTCACTTTTTTATCAGTTGCTCCTGCAGATAGGCTTAAAGGTCTTTCTGTTTTTGAGTAGCGCGCCATGATCCCAAGATTGAGTCCTTTGTTGATTGTCCAGTATGCTCCACCACTAAACCACACCCCAAGGCAAGAATCACTATCCGAACTAGACTCCCTGCCAACGTCGATGTTTGCTACTGATTTAAATAAACCAATACCTCCACCAATAAAAGGCCTAATAGGAATACTTGAAGCTTCAAAAATTTTCCTTATGCCTATATCAAGCTCGGAAGTTGTTACTGTCTCTTTTTTTTTGACATTTCCAGACACTCCTGATTCTGTTTCCTTTTCATAAGCTTCAGATCCTAAGATGTCTATCGCAATGTTAAAAGGCATTTTTTTGCTACGAAAATCTATCATATAACCAATCTCCCATTGATCATCCCATGGCTCCCAATCAATTTGTTCTAATTGTTTTTTCCCCAAAAATAAATTAAAATTCCCACTTGCAAAAATCGAAGAGCTTGATATTGAAATTAAAAAAACAATTGAACACAATATCACTTTTTTCATAACGTTTTTCCCTCTCCTAATATAAAAGACAAATTCATTATTTTTAACTCCACAATATCCTACATTCAATTATAGTTTATAATCGAACAAATTGGAAAAAGTCAATATTATTTACACTTGACTTAGATTAGATCTATTTGGTAAATTGAAAATTAATATATGTAAAGATTATTGAATTTAATCCATTAAAAAGTAAAGGGTTTGCCAAGTATACATAACTTTGAATGTGATGAAGCCGATTTCAATTTATGAGACTCCCACGTTTTCCCGCTCCGAAATTCTATATTTCGACGTAATTATGTAAAGGGACTCTTCTTGATTGAAACCGAGTTTTCATCCAACTGGTTGATTTTCCCTTGCTAACTATTAACCTCTTATATGGAGGTTGCCTCATGAGAAAAAACCTCAATATTTACAGGCTTATTTTCTAAAAAACATTTTTTGTTTAATTGACAGCCTAATTTTCTGAAATCAAAAACAACCACTAAGAGATATAGTCTAAAAGCAGCAGGTATTACCATTTCTTATTTTCCCAAATTAACTATTTACTCAAACAAGACAAGGAGGGAGCATTATGAAAAAGGCACTAATTATCGTAGTATTTGGGCTTTTACTTACCATGGTGGTGAGCCCCATTTATGCCTATGAGGCAATGTATGGGCCGTCAGAAATGATTCATTGGGATGCAGAGAAAGCTTATAATGGGTATACTTTGATTGGCAGTTATCTGCTCGACATGGAGGGGAATGTTTGCCACATACTTCCAGGGGGCGGTTTTTTGATGGAGAATGGTAACCTTTTTGGTGGGAGATTCCAAGTCCGGGATTGGGACGGGAATACTGTCTGGCGGTATACTGAGACCAGAGAGGACTACCATCCCCATCACGATTCAAACTATATTTATAACCCAAAACTTAAAGCGAATACAGTCATGTTTATCGCAAACAAGGATTTGACCCATGAACAGATAATCGCTGCAGGAGCTGATCCCAAAGATGCCAACAAGGGCAAAGGAGGACGCTATGATGGTTGCCAGATGGATGCGATAGTTGAAGTGGACATGAACGGCAATGTTGTCTGGGAATGGTGTTTCTTTGATCATCTCGTTCAGGACATGTACCCGAGCAAAAACAACTACGTTGGAAGAGGAAAGACAATAGCAGATTATCCTGGCAAGCTGGACATAAACTGGGGCGGCTCGGTGGACCGAGACTGGATGCACTGCAATTCAGTGGATTACAACCCAGAGTTGGATCAGATGGTCACCAACTCCGTGCATGGTGAGTTCTTTGTTGTAGACCATGGAGCTACATTCGTCCCGGGTGATCCTGAAAAGAGCATTGCACTGGCTGCCAGTGACGCCGGTGACTTTATATATAGATTTGGTGAT
>JAFDJA010000201.1 GCA_019307745.1 Deltaproteobacteria bacterium
GCGCACAAGGCAAGCCGGCAATTCCACCGCCAACCACCAGAACATCGGTCTCGACTATCTTGTTTGCTATTTTATCAAGACTCATATCTCTTTCTCCTTATATGGTTTCTTTAAAGAGTGCTTCTAAATATCAATTTTCTATACAAAATTCAGGCATATAATGAATTCCAACCAGCAGACATAAATCTATTGATCAGGGGATTAAACTTTCTGCAATAGCGATAAGATCCCGGGCACCTGAAGTTGTAATGGAATGATTAACTACTTTGTTCTGCAGTAAGTATCTTCTTTCATTTCCTTCTCAAGCACTTCCAACTCCGCATGACGCTTTAGCATCTCAGCCTCTTCAAACTCAATATCATCGTATCTAATGGTTGCCACATATTCAGGCATAACCACTTCTGAGGCCTCGACATAGCTGATATCATGTTTGTCAGCATACTCTTTTATTTTTTTCCACAATGGAAATTCAAATTTTTCTTCATAATGCTTTTCTGATGTAGCTCCGTAGTTTGGCATACAAGCCTCCTTGATTAAATTAATTAATAAACCAAATATATATTACATACCTTTTCAATTAGCTATCTGCTGTAACACAACCACTCATCATAGCCACAAGGATTTCCAGGTACCCATTCAGGGGGAATCCTGTATGACCTATAAACCAGGTTACTCCGCCCGCCCATAACCGGGGCAATGAACTCCCAGACAGTCTCCTTTGATTTTGTCACCTCAAAAAGTCGACCATTTGCACCATCTGTTATGAGAGTATTCCCGTTGGGAAGACGCTGAGCAGAGCTGATAAAATGGCTGAAAAAATTTCCATCACCCTTTTCAGCACCATACTGCCATACCATTTCAAGTGTAACAGGGTTGAACTCAATAATGCGAGAATAATCCCGCCTATCCGTCCTGGGATAAACAAATCCACCGTAGCCCGGTCTTCCGCCATTGTCAAAAACCAGGATGTTCCCTTCACCGGGCAGATTCATAGGAATCATATGTGCGTGATGCTGGCCAATAAACTGTCCAAGGCCATGCTCAGCAGCCCCTTCTGAAAAATCCGGACCAACCCTCCACACGACCTCTCCGGTCTTTCTGCTTATTATTGCTATATAATCGGTGTTTCGTGAGCTGATGATAATGTTTTGCGGATTAAAACGTTCATCACCTGTCTTTGTAAAGTAGTTATTACGCCCCAGTTCAGACATGCTGTTAATATGCAGCCAGTCACAGAAACCCTTTGCTTCATCAAAATTCACACTTTTGTAAATCGCGTCCTTGGCAGCCTCACAAAAACCCATCTCTTCAAAATGGTCTGCTGCATGCCATTCAAAACCGGTCAGATGTCCGTCCCAGTCCACCTCATAAATTACATCGTCCTCAATTTCTTTATCACTTATCTCGGGAATTGTGCTGTTTTTATGCGCAAGAATAAGGATTCTTCCTTTTTCAATCGGGTCCTGATCAGGTGCGTAATAACCAACAGGGTTGCCTTCCCGTTGAAAATCATGATGCTGTCTGGACATCATGGTCCCTGTCCTATCGTCATCCCAGTTGGAAAAGGTCCATTCTATATTCCCTTCCCAATCCACTTGTACCAACTCTATAACATCCTGCCAAGGCTTTGGTGGAGGAGAGATATCCTCTTGGAATGGATCTTTAATCAAGGGATCCTTGCCTTGTCTGGTGCCTCTCGCACCAATAATCGAACCACCAGGGAGCATCTTGACCGGCTGTCCCCCATGTGACCATTCGTGTACCCTACATCCATCCATATCCAGGAGATAAGCAATATTTACTGGTCCTGCAGGACAATAGAGCGTATAGCCTTCACATTGTTTGTTTTTCAGATTACGGCTCACAGAATACCTCTGGGAAATAATATAAAAGAATCATCAGAGTAGCTAAAGCTGGAGGAACAGAAAATCATGGAGGAGTTTACAGCACAGGCAGATCATCCTGTAAAAAAACAATTCAATATTCTATAAGCTTTTCCAGCGCTAACCAGTTCCAACCGTTAAAGAAATGGGTGGATAAAATACATTCCCTATCCACAGTATCCTGCCATGCACATACCGGGCCTAATCATCAGTCCTCAATCACTAGACCTTTGCCATCTCATCCCTCCCACTCTGGTTTATTTTTCAAACCATGCCCTCTCAAAATGAACATTTGGTTTTCCAACAAACCAGACAGTATCTTTGAACTCCGGCACATGGAGATTGATAGAGGGATCAGTCCAGAGCGGGACATACATGCAGTCCTCATAGGCCAGCTCCTCAGCCTCTATTAAGAGTTCAAGCTGCTTTTCAGGATCAACCTCAAGAGCGGCCCGGGCAAGTTTTTCATCGAATCCCTCTGTCCTTTTTATGCCCACAAAATATTGTGAATCAGAGCCGAGTTCCTCTTTTGTAGTTTTGAGGAGAGGCATTCCGCCTCTCTGTCGTGTAAAGCGAATATCATTGCCCGATGTGGGGTTCTGGCTTTTTTCTATAGCTACAGTGTGCTTAAGGGGATTCATCTCGAGTTCAATGCCCACTTCAGCAAGATTATTCTGTAGGGCCATAAGAAGATCTGAAGCAAACCCGATATAATATGTGCATTTTATTTTCAACCCATCCCCATAACCTGCCTCTGCCATAAGTTTTTTTGCCTTCTCAACATTATGTTTCCTCGGAGTAGTCTTGGGATCAGCTATTACATTAATGTCAAATATTATTTCATAAACAGGATCAATAAATCCAAAACCAAGGCGCGAGGTTATCTCTTCCTTATTGGTAGCATACTCCAGTGCCTCTCTCATACGCTTGTCAGACCAGACCGATTCAGGATCAATTGTATTAAAATAGAGACACATATGTCCGCCAGATACTACGGAGAACTCATATCCTGAGCCTTTCAATTGGCTGGCCGTAACAACGTCAACATCGCGCAGTCCCATAACCTCTCCCCGCTTAAGGCTTGCCACAGCGGTCATTGGGTCAGCGATATTTAATATATCAAGCCCATCAAGATATGGCAGCCCCTCTTCCCAGTAGTCATCATTCCTGACAAGCTTCATATATTGACGCTGTGAGAAGGACTTGAGCTTAAAAGGGCCGGTACCAACAGGATTTATATTCGCCCAGGCTTCACCACCGTTCTTTTCAAATGCGGTTGGGGATATTATGGAACACGCACCGTTTCCAAAATCATCAAGCAGAATAGCATCCCATTCTATCAGGTTGCACCTTATCGTGTAGTCATCAATAACATCTATTGAACTCACTTTCTTTAGATAAGGGGAACTGCTTGCCATGACTTTATCCAGGTTCCATTTTACTGCCTGGGCATTAAAATCTGTACCGTCATGGAATTTAACACCTTTCCTGAGATGAAATACATAAGTTGATTTATCAGGTGCCAGTTCCCAGCTCTCTGCAAGACACGGGTCCCATCGACCAAGTTTTTCAGTACTCAGCTCCACCAAAGTTTGGAGTCCAGCATACCACGCGTAATGAGCATCTGAATGACGTATATTTAATGGGTATCCGAACTGACTTGGCTCTGCTGCCTGGTTCATGACAAAGGTACCGCCGTGTTTGCTTTGTTCTGCTGTTTTCTTCTGTTCAGCGGCCTTTTTTTCAATAGCTTTTTCCGAAGTTTTGTCCCCCCTGTCACAACCGCTCATCACGCCAATACTTATCAATGCAACCAGCAATAGCAAGTATGTTTTTTTCATTTTTCCATCCTCTCCTCAAAGATAAAAGCTACCCGGTTCGAATGAGTCTGTAACCAGAAGCAAAAAATAAGATTACTACCCCCTCGGCACAAATTAAGTGACGAACAACAATCCCTGAATGCCGGATTAAAGAAACATATCTGTCCAGAACCTTTCAGTCAGAATATCTCATTTGGGGGATTTTCTCAAATTCCATAACTTTCTTTTATTAATTGATACGGGGAACAAAAAATAAACACTCGCATGCTGGGAGATGACCACCCGAGCATACTAATAACCATCATTTTGGAAACTTTCAGTACAACCTGGACAAAGATCTTTTTTTATTTATCCACAAAACTCAAAAAGGGAGGCCTCTTCAGCATCATAAACTGCTGAAAAGGCTCCCTGATTAAATAAATGTCATGCCCTTATAACAAAAGGGCAATCTATTACCAGAAAGAGGCTGGATATGTAATATCGATTGCCCTCTTGGGACATTCCATCCAGCATATTCCACAGTGCCAGCACTCCTCATTATAGGTTGCGGCAGGCATATTGGTGGTTTCATCCATAGTAAACACGTCGATGGGGCACAGGTCGTAACACTTCTTGCACCCTATGCATTTTTTATA
>JAFDJA010000331.1 GCA_019307745.1 Deltaproteobacteria bacterium
TCCGAGCTTTATCGCCTCTTCAACCGAACATACAAGCGTTTTGACATTGGGAAACGGCGAAAGACTCGTAGATGCGGACAAATGGATGATCAGGCCAATATCCTTGCCTTTTCCACGATGACCTTCACCCACAAGCCCCTTGTGTTCCACTATGGCATTTGCTCCTCCTTCCGACACTTTTTGGATTGCATCCTTCATATCCTTCAATCCGTCGATGGGGCCCATTGAAATACCGTGATCCATCGGAACAATGACAGTTCTACCTGTATTCCTGTTTTTTATCCGCTCAATTCTGATCCGTTTACCTAAATACGCCATGATTCACTCCTCCTTTTAAAGCAAAAAAAGGCTGCGAAGTTTTTCCACGGCCCTTGAAAAAACAAAAGCCGCGGGTTTAACGTCTACCCGCGGCTTTTTCGCTTGTTATAATGTTATCGTATCAGCGCACCTCAGGCAGACCGGTGTTAAAATAATACCAATAATAAAAATAAAAACCGCCTGATAAATTACGTGCCACTTTATTTTCCTTTTTACAATCAATTTTAAAAGATTTACATTATGTTATGGATTTTTTTATGTCAAGATGTTTTTACCTAAAATCTCTAAGCTTCGAGTTTGCCGGTTATGAAGGCATTAGGCATTAATCAGACAGGAACTGCGGCCTTGTAAAGTGTTGCATTCCCTTCAATGCAATACCTCTTTACAGCAGAAGGGATAATAATCGATTTTCCTTTATCAAAAGTTAATTTGTCATTATTGCCAAGGTCAGTAATGATTACTTCCCCATCTGTGCATAGGAGTATTTCAACACTCCTATTGGTGGGACTATAACACGTCAAATTCCTTTTTAAAGTAATAACAGACAGCACAAATTCATCAGCGTGGCTTGAATATATACGCTCACATTCGTTGCTTTCTTCGGGAGAGAGGATATCTATTTCCCGTTCTTCAAAATTGAGAACATTCAATAGTTCAGGTACATCAACATGCTTTGGCGTTAGCCCGCCCCTTAACACATTATCAGAATTTGCCATTAATTCTATCCCTACACCGTCAAGATAAGCGTGAAGTTCACCGGCAGGAAGGAACATTGCCTGACCCGGCTTAAGGCAAATCAGGTTCAAAAGTATAGGAGAAAAAACTCCAATATCCTCCGGGTATTCATTGTGAAGGTCTATCATCCATTTATAAGCTTGGTCATCTTCCATAAATTTTCGTGAATTTATTATGGCATCAGCAATGATCTGATTCTGTTGAGCACGACCCATGGTCATAATAGCCTGAAAAAATTTCTTTAGACCCAGGGAATTCTGCTCCCCTCGAAGATTATTAAGATCACTTTTTAAACCTTGCGGGCAGATTTTCTCAGAATGCCTGATATTTTTCGAAAACCGTTCAATGCCCAGAAAAAAGTCAGAGCGCAGATACACTCTGGTTTGTGATTATCATCTTTATAGTTCCTGTTATGAGCATCCAAGGGAATCCCGAGGCTATTTTCCCTTATAAAACCTTCCTTTGCCTGGGCCAGGCTTGGATGGGCCTGGATGGAAAGTGGTTTTGCAGCAGCCAGAACCTTGAACAAATACGGCAGTCTGTTGCTATATTTTTCTGCTACTTCTTTTCCGAGAATATCTTTCGGGTTTTTCTCGATTAGCTTCATTAAGGACATCCACTCTCCGTTCAATTTGACCTTGGAAGGCGCCTTGGGATGAGCGCCCATCCAGAGTTCTGCCTGCGGAGTATTTGCCGGAGAATCAATGCCTAAAAGTTCCGGAACAGCCGTATAAGACCCCCATTCATATTCCTGGACGGTATTTTTCAGTATTCCAATATTTTTCATTTTACTCCAAAATTGAATTTCTTATGAGAAATGCGGGTTAAAAAAGTTTCACGGCTAGACCGTGTGTATTTTTAATATAGATATCACACAACATCCTGAAAAGGCAAACGTTACATTGATGTTTACTTATTGATAAGCAACTGATATAAATTAGTAGTAGTTACTTGAAGATATCCGTAAAACCATCAAAGGTAACAATATAAGGATTAATATCATGTCGGAAAAAGGTATTGTATTCTTCCCGGAAAGATTCATCGAAGCAACCCCTAAGGATTACCAATTAGAAGCCTATGAGGACGTGTTCTTTTCCGCCCAGGACGGCACCCGCCTGCATGGCTGGTTTGTAGATGGGCCTGATGAGCGAGCGGTGCTGCTTTGGTTTCATGGCAATGCCGGCAATATAAGTCATCGTCTGCATAACCTCAAGAAGCTTCATGACGCTTTGCAGATCCCAATCTTTATTTTCGATTACCGGGAATATGGCCTGAGCGAAGGTGAAATCACAAAAGCCGGCACT
>JAFDJA010000095.1 GCA_019307745.1 Deltaproteobacteria bacterium
GAAAATGTCTTTTTAGGAGATAGACCTTTAAATTTTGGGTGTTTTCCCATGAGGCAACCTCCTTAAAAAGGTTAAATGATTGAAAGAAAGAATCTTTGCTAAATGGAACGATAATGGATTCTTAAAGTCAAGAAAAATCAATCCATAGAATTATATCGAAATCGAGGATTTTGGACTGGGAAAAACGAGGAAAAAACACCATTTATTGTGGTTGATTATTGGCTTTGAAAGTTACGACTCCATATCATTGAAATTTGATAATAACTGTTTTGGGTTTTGATTACAAACACTAATAATAACCCATAAGAAGGAGCCTAGGGTTATGACTTATAGCAAGACTGTCGAAAAAGGTAGAAGCAAAAAGTGATAAAAAAACGGCTTTTAAATTTAGCCCACAATCGACGATCAGAACAAAAAGTACAGTTTTACACCCTTATTTTTAACTATTTTCAGGGTTGTAGAGCTTTTTCGACAGCTTCAGCAGTAAGAGAACACCGTAACGTTGGAGCTAAGTTGCCGCGCGAAGCGCGTCGTTTTTCGGCGATTTGTTAGGGCCTTATTTCCTCTCTTAATACCCACAACTGATACGAGTCTTTACGGGCATCGATCTTGTCGAGATATACGGGACGCATAACATGTGTCGGCCTTCCACCTTTGCATTCCGTTTTATCTTTATCAGATGCGGTAACGCATAGTTCAGGGTATTGCGTAAGAATAATTCGTCCCTCTGGGGTCATAGTAAAATCCTGTAACGGTTTATCTTCACAGGGAGCTAGTATAATCCCACCACCAACAGTTGCCTCTGTTGCTGTCATACATACATCAAATTCGGTAATTCTAAATTTACGCTCAGCAATATCATTTGTCAGTATTGCCTGGTCACTCCCTAAACCACCCCTATAACTGAGACATGTATTGACCTGAAGTAAATTTGTAATATTAGGATTATAGGCACGGCCAACTAAATCAAAACAGTAACCCCTCTCATCATCCAGATTATCAACAAGTTTTACTTCAACTGATTTGGAAGCGACTTCTTTTTGTTGAGCTCCGACTGTATTATTCGTCAATCCGACAAATAAAATCGTTATACCTGCCAATAACAAAAATTGCTTTTTCATATTTAACCCCCTAAATATTCTTTTGAAATTTTAATACTATATATTGTATATCAGTTGTATCATATTGTAAACAATTCGCCTGTTAATCAAGAGTAAGCTTGATTTATATGCAAATTGAATTTGCAATCTAAACTTTTGCGGAAATATAGACTACCCAAATCAATCAAACGCTTTTCGGACTTCTCTTCTCGTTGCCTTTCTTGTTAGTGTTGAATTTGATAATAACGGTTTTGGGTTTTGATTGCAAACACAAATCATAATCCCAGAACCAGAAGTTCAGGATTATGACTTATAGCGAGATTGCCGAAAAAAGTAGAAGCAAAAAAATGTTAAAAAAATGGCTTTAAAATTTAGCCAACAATGGACGATAAGGACAAAGGACAATAGTTTAAGACCTTATTTTTAAGGCCATTAGACTTTTCGACAGTCTCAGCAGAAGTGATAACTTTCAGAGTAAAAAAAGCTTTAGAAAATATTGGCTTTTATAAAAAAAAAGGCAGGGCCAAATGACCCCGCCTTTTTAAAAACATACAGGTAAATTAGATCCATATGTTAAATATAAACCGTTTTTTTTCTGAATGATGTTCTAGCAAATTATTTAACTCTGATTTAATACAAGTTATTTTTTACCGCCCTTAGTACCTTTTTTACCACCCTTTTTTCCTTTGCCTTTTACTTTAGGCGGAGGACAAACAAAATCAATCCCTTTCTCACCTTCTTCAGATGGCAATTTATAGGAATAAGCAAGTTCCCCGTTATGGTGCCCGTCCACTTCATCCTTGGGTAGAAAAGATCGAATGTAATCGACTCTGACCTGGTCAGGAGAGACGGTGACATTTAAATACCCTGAGTTTGGAAAAATAACCCCGTAATCTGGATTGTAAGATGCACCCGGGAAAGCAATTCGGTCAGGATCATAGCTTGTACAGTTGACCGGGGTATATGTATTATCGGCTGGATTAGGAACAGATTGATAGACAACTCCATCGAGCATTTCGCGAGAATAAATATGGTCGTGACCCTGGAAGAAGATCGTGACATTGTTTTTTACCATTAATTGATGTATGGGTAATTCCCAATCTGGTCTATTCTCGTCAAACTCCCAATTAGTACCGTTTCGGTTATAACCTCCCCACTCGAGGCTGTGAGCCATTCTTACCGCACCACGGCCAGTGCCATTGACGTGATGGGAAAAAATAAATTTATATTTGGCATTACTGTCTTCCAGTGTCTTTTTCAGCCATGCGTATTGTGTGTCACCAATGGATGATCCCCAAGTCTCTTTGGGTGAATTTTTATCCAGGCCTCCATCTATGGGGATTGGGGAATGCCAATAGGGATCAATGGTTATGAAAAGTGCGTCACCCCAGGTCCAGGCATAATAATCTCTTAGCAAACCATCTCCGTCAATCCCTTCAATCACTTCAAGGTCGCCGCTGTAAAAATCATCGGGTGCCGGAAGAGGAAAAATTTTATTGCGCGCGTTAGCGGCAAACAGGGGTACATTATGGTATTTAGTCCCTAAAGTGGACCTGGATGCCTGTTCGTGATTACCGTTAACCAAAAATAAAGCAGTTGAGTGACCAATCAGGCTCAGGAACGGATTGCGCTGCTTGTAATATCTTTCATCAACTGTTTTCTGATTGGCCGTGTTACGATCAATAAGGTTTTCAATACTGAAGTCATCACCAAGCATGATATAAAAGTCAGGCTGATCCTCAGCCACCAGGTTCATAGTTTTTGTGTACAGATCGGGATGATACATTTTATTGCGGCGCTCCGGGTGTGAGTCGCCCTGAACCCCAAAACTGAAAGTACTGCCTTTTCTTCTCTGAGTTTGGAATGAATGCTCAGCTCCTGTCTGACTGCTAGGATTTCCGTCCTGCCAATATTGAACTCTATAATAATAGCGTCTATCAGGGTTTAGGTTTTCAATCTTGGCAACAGTGGGATAACCATCCGATGATGTAAATGATTCTATTACGTTGCTATAAATGCCTGGCTGTTCACCATATTGAATATTAATCTTGCTCACATTGTTTGTCTGAATGTTCAGGGTAACGGAAGTTTCGGTGGGGCATCCTAATATTATGGAGTCAATCTCGTTTAATGCAATAGTCTGATTACTGGAAAGGGCGGAACATGCAGGCTGAGAAAATAAAGTCAGGAACAATATTGAGACTAGAAAATTCTTGCACATAAAAAACCTCCAATTAATAAATGTTAGTTATAAAAAAAAGGAACAATCTTTCATAGCAAAGCATTGCTTAACAATGCAAAACTCGGGCCCAAATCTGCCAAAATACAGCAAATTATCCTAACATTCTGATCTTAAATTTATTTTCTTCATTCCATGACAGCTTTTCATATAATATGAAAGTGATTAGCAGGTCCACACTTGTATAATATCCTTTACACTTGTAAGACAATCTTTACATAAAAAATCAGGCATTCAGGCAATCGAGGAGAAATAAAATAAAAAAATTTTCATACAAAGTACTAACTCAGCGAGCGCCAGGATTAAGGAAGCGATTGGGAGGGAATTAAAACAGCCGTATTGGATCAGGAATACCAGGAGAATATTTATCACCTACATCAACAGCTGATACAGATTGCTGTAATCATCTGTCCACAGACGTATAGATTCAAACTCCTTATCATCCAATGGAGGGGAGGCATCAACCATTAAGGCGCGCGTTTGAAACACCTTTTCATCCTTTGTCAGAAGTATCCAGTCATTATCATAGGCCAGGTTATCTCCGGCATAAGCCTTGATCAAAAGCCTTTCAAAACCTAGTTCGCCTGCCAGTTTCCAGATAAGGGGTCTAAAATTTATGTATCGATTAGTAATGTTGATCCCAATAATTCCGCCTTCCCGCATGTGACGCATATAAACACTGAATGCCTCCCTAGTGAGAAGGTGGGTCGGGGGCGCGTCACCACTGAACGCGTCAAGGGCGAGAACATCAAATTGTTGAGACTCCTCATGCTCCATGGAAATACGGGCATCACCAGTGACAATATCGACCTCAGCCCTGGAGTCCGGAACAAAACGGAAATACCCTTCCTCAGAGGCTGCCAGTTCAACCATGGCAGGATTGATCTCATAGATGCGATAGTAATCACTCTTCCGTCCGTAAACCGCGAGGGTCCCTGCCCCGAGCCCTACTACACCGACCCTAAGCTGCTGATTACGGGGATTGGAATAAATATACCTGGGGTGGTTGGTAATAGCCCTTGCTATACCGCTGCTTGCCGTAAAATAGCTGGTGGGCTTTCTGAGATAGTGAATCTTTCCCATTAACTGGAATCCATGAATGGTCTGTCCATGATACAGGTAACGGCTGTGTTCTTCCATATACTGGGGACTCAGCTCCAGTACCCTTAGGATGCCGTAAAAATTACGACGTATGGCCAGAATACTCTCATCAGGGTTTATCATGGGCAGATATTTAGTAAATCCCACCTTATCCGCGGCAATGAGTGTCAGATTTCGAGGAGTCTGGGGAAGTCGGTCCAAAAGTAAAAAGAAAGGCCCAACCGCCAGAAGAATTATAATAGCAACAGCAGGGACTCTAAGTACCCATCCAAAGACCGGGAAGTTCAATAGTGATTTCCGGTCCTGGAAAACGGCTATCAATACGGCAAAACCGCAGATAAAATAACCGATATACAACTCCCAGAGACCCTGAAAAAAAGTCGGAGCAATGAGCCCTACAAATATGCCGCCCGTGGCGCCGCCTATGGATACGGACAAATAGAACTGTGTGAGATATCTGGTACCGGGCTTGATCCTCACAAGTTCTCCGTGACAGAGCATGCAGCAGATAAACAGTGCCGCATAATATACCAATAACTGATCAAGTATGCCCGTTCCAAAAATTGCGGGAGTCAGGGACAGCATCTTGAACATGAGTGAGCTCACCAGGTACATGCCTACAATTCCCCCAACAACAAACAGCGGTCTCCAGTAGAAATGGCGGCTTGAAAAACTCAAAATAAAAGTAAGCAGATAGATGCTAAGGGGCATGACCCAAAGGAAAGGAATGACAGCGACCTCTTCACCCACCTGATTAGTAGTGGCCAGCAGAACTATAGACGCACCGGCAGTCAGGGCCAACCAAAGTATACGTTGAAGCCATGTTGCCTGGCCGGATTCTCCCGAGGATTCCATAGCATCGCTTTCGATTGAAGGGGAAGCTGAAGATGGCAGTATTTCAATAATCCTTCCCGCCTTAAAGGCTATAAAACCGCAGCATAATGTAAAAATCACATAACCGGCCAACCATACATTTGCCTGGATGCTCAGCCCAAGACTCGGCTCCACCAGGAACGGATAACTCAACAGCCCCAGCAGTGAGCCTGCATTGGACAGGGCAAACAGCTTGTATGGGGATCGTTTGGGAAATGCCCGGTTAAACCAGACCTGCAAAAGGGTACTTGTGGTTGAAAGGATAAAGAAAGGCAGACCCACGCTAACCATAAGCAGGGCCAGGATACGGATTATGGGTAAATCACTGCCAGCATGCTTCAATCCCGGGTCAGGCAGGATGGGCGACTTCCACAAGATCATCTGAATAAAAAGCAGCATTATTGCAACAGACAGTAAAATCAGGTGCACCCTGGACTGTTTTCTGGCAGAAAGGCTTCTTACAATTGCGTATGAGTAGGCATAGCCTCCTGTGAGCATTACCTGGAAAAAGAGCATGCATGTTGACCAGACAGTAGGTGTCCCGCCAAACCAGGGGAGGAGATATTTGGCAATTATCAGTTGAACTTGAAAGAGCAGCACTGCACTGACAAAGATAGTCAAGGCATAGATTGTCATATTGAAGCATTCCTGTTAAAAGTTTGTCCCGTTCTAAATCGAATATCAACTCCCGGATGATTGTCACATTTTTTATCCTGTGTCCTAAATCTCTTTTGAAATGTAAATAAAATTCACAAAAAATACTAAGACAAACCCAATGCAGAGTCTATATCTAATGTCCTTTCCTTTTAGCTTCTTACTCTTCAATTGATAATAGCAATGACTCAACTGTCCCGCTGCAAGTCCAACCAACAACTCTTTACCTGAATCTTGCATAAACAAAATTCAAGAGGCCAAGGAGTCTAGGATTCAAGGGATTATGCCCAGCGAGTAGGTTCCGCTTTCAGCAAAATAGAAGGGCTTAGAAGATTTATATTCACACAGAGGCATCATGTTAAAACTTTTTAGACAAAAAAGATGTCTTAGATGTGTGGTCACTTTGATCCGGATTGTTCAGCAAACATCTTCTGCTAGGAGGGAGAAATGGCATTATATCCGGACATGAACACAAAATGTGACGCCACTGTCAGGCCACAATTTTTTTTATCTCACTGGGGCTTATCATCCCCTCTCTTAATATTGACGGGGGTTGGGTAGTCACATCCAGTATAGTGGAGCCTTTTCCTCCAAAGGTCTTTCCGCTGTCGATAATCAGGTCTATCCTCTCTCCAATGGAATCAATGACATCTTCGGGATTTGTGCATGGGGGCTGTCCTGACAGGTTAGCACTCGTGCCTGTTATTGGTACACCCGCATTCCTGGTCAGGGCAGTGGCTATGGGGTGACTTGAAAGGCGTATGCCTATTTTGCCTGTATTGGCGGTAAGGAGCGAGGAGATCCCCGGCCCTGCATGGAATACCATAGTAAGGCCCCCAGGCCAGAACCTTCTTATAAGCTCCTTCGCGGTTGCAGGAATCTCTGACACAAGGGTGTCAAGCATATCTAAACACGGGATAAGTATGAGTACCGGATTTTTATCCTGCCGCTCCTTTACGCTGAATATACGTCGAATCCCGTCTTCATCCATTGCATTGGCCGCCAACCCATAAAAGGATTCTGTGGGAAACGCGACCAGACCTCCCCCCATAAGAACCCTTGCGGACTCTTCAATATCAGTAGAATAATTCCCCCATGGGTCTGCTTTTATAATTTTACAGTAATTCATTTACTCTGTTTCTAGATACTTTAAAGACTAACGATCCCAGGAATCTGCCTTTTCCATGGCATTCTGAGTCATATTTTCACGAAACGCCTTGAGCCTTTCAGCAATATCAGGGTGCTTGAGTGCCAGTATCTGTGCGGCCAATATAGCAGCATTCTTTGCCCCCCCCTTGCCAAGGGCCACAGTTGCCACTGGAATTCCTATAGGCATCTGCACTGTGGACAACAGGGAATCAATCCCATTGAGCGGTGACGAATCTATGGGAACGCCGATAACCGGCAAAAGTGTGTTTGCGGCAATTGCCCCTGCCAGGTGGGCAGCCCATCCGGCACCGGCTATAATGACTTCTATGCCTCTTTCTGCAGCGGTTGCTGCAAATTCTTTAGTCAGGTCAGGCGTACGATGGGCGGATGCGATCTTTACTTCATAGGGAATCTTGAATTCCTTAAGTACACTGGTGCATCCCTCCATAATATCCGCATCTGATGTGCTGCCCATGGCAATTCCTACTAATGGTTCTGTGTTTTCCATAATGTTGTTCCTTTCATCTTTTGATAGCCATTTAATTCATCAACCAGGAAGTCATATATCTCTTATAAAATCATTTTCCTCTTGCCATTCCCATAAGTGGATAGACTGTATTGCCAGCCAGCCAGGCAATATCTTCCGCTGAAAGCAAGCGGGATATGTTTTTGTCAAAAAGGATATTGCTTTCAGGTGGAAATTCATCATCGCCATCCCAAAGTATCAGGGCCAACCTGACAAGGGGGAGGGCTTCAACTGAGACTGAGTGATCGCCATGGTCTAATCCGGTAGCGTTATATGCCTCTGATGCCAGCTCAACCATAAGGCCAGGACGTTTACCGAACACACTTAAAAGCGGGGCACGTGCCCTGCTTATGAATGGCGCCAGATAGAATTTTCCATCGGGAATCTCCTGAAATGAGATCCATTCATTGGTAAGTGGGGCACCCCCTGAAATGAATGCTCCATTCAGGTAGTGCAGGAGAAAGACCTGCTGCTGTATATTAATCTTTTCACGTGTGCGATTTTCTGTAATATTCAGATCAGGCCATGAGATAAGGATCTCTCTGTTAAGAAACCTGATCGTGAGAGACTGTGCACCATGCCCCTCTGCCTGATACAATGCACCTGAGAATTCTGCTAAAATCTCCGGGTCCTTTCCCTGCAGTGCCTTTTTGCCTAATTCGCATGCCTGTGTGTAATCATCTATCTTTGTCACTTAAGCTCCAGGTTGAAATATTGAAGTTTATGTTATAATAAAATTTGATATATGAATTCAAGCTATAAAATCCAAGAGCGATTCAGGAGAATAATAATGGGTAAAAAGGGCGACAAGTTCAATCCTGTGTTTAAGGGGCTTGAATCAATGATTAAAGTGCATCGGGAATCGATAAAAGATTCGGAACCAGAGGAGCCGCCTGTAGCCGAGGCTGCCCCTGAACCGGATGACCTGTTTAATGAGGCAATGGAAGGTATTACGCCTCTGGCTGATAAAGGATTGAAGACAATCCCGGAAAAGGGGAAAAACCTTTTACCTTCCAATCCGATGCCCAATGATAAAGAGGAGGGGATCGCCCATCTCAAAGGGCTGGTAAAGGGTACAATCGAGATGGATATCATATTCAGCGATGAATATGTGGAGGGGGCCTTGAGCAGCATTAATCCTAAGATCATGAAACAGCTCAAACAGGGGAAGATCCCTGTCCAGGATCATATTGATCTGCACGGTCTCACAAAGCAGACCGCTGAAACAGAAGTCAGAAATTTCATCCTGAACAGCTTCAAGACCGGAAAGAGATGTGTGCTCATTGTACATGGGCGCGGGCTTAATTCTCCTGACAGTCTCCCTGTACTAAAAGAGCGGCTGCCTGTGTGGTTAAATCGTGGGGCAGTAAAGAGGGTAGTTCTTGCCTTTGCCACAGCAAGACCGTATGATGGCGGCACAGGTGCTATATATGTGTTGCTGAGGAAAAGATGATATGGCTCATTTCAAAGAACCAAAATCCTTCATGTCTTTTGGTCCAATCTTCAACAGGATAAGGTCCAGATTGTATCTCAACTTTATTATTTAAATTATAGTCTAAAGATGTGGCGGCTTTATAATCTTGACCTAGAAGCTGCATTACGCTACCGCGACCCCTCGATAACCCTCCAGAGGCGAACAGGCTCCAGAGACAGAGTATCATCGGCTTTCCCGCATGGTAAATAATATGGAGAAAATTTCTGTAAATCATATTCCATTCATGGTAGGGGTGTTGATTCAATTTATGAATTTGATTGTATTATTACGTAATTATAACTCCTCTCCGTATTATTTACGATTAGATAGGGTGATAGTGTTGTCTTCAAAGGAGATCCAGTAAAAATGATCAGTTCTAAAAGGCTCACCCTGGGTGTAATCCTCTCTTCTGCCACCCTCACCATAATGGCCGGCAGCATCATAGCGCCGGTTCTCAACGTGATGAGGGATGGCTTGGAGGTAGCCCCCTCGTCGGTTGGGTTAATTATAACCACCCATGGGTTATTCATGGCACTTTTCAGCCCGCTGCTGGGAAGCATCATTGACCGGAAAGGGGTTAGAAGGCCGTTTATTTTTTCACTCATAGGTTATGGTCTTGCCGGCGGTTCCGGCCTGCTGATCAATTCCTACTGGATGCTTCTGGTAAGCAGAGCCTGTCTCGGGATTGCCCTTGCCGGCGTATTTGCTGCCATCAACGTGCTGATCCTGAACAATTACGAAGGAGGTGACCGTGACAAGGTCATGGGTTGGCGAGGAAGTGCTCAAAGTTTTGGCGGAGTCCTCTGGCCGCTTATCGGAGGTGCTCTCGGCGGCTTTTCATGGCATTTTCCCTTTGCCGTTTACATGCTGGCAATACCCATTGGTCTGCTTACCATGAGAGTTGTTCCGGGACCGGTAACCCATCACCAGAGTGGACCATCATCCGATAACGGCACAACGGTGTTCAAGTTATTCAAGCAAAATCCAATCCTTCTGATGATCATTTACGGCCTTATGTTTTTTGCCAATGTACTACTCTATGTTATTGTCATCTTTCTACCTCAACTGCTGGAAACCTTCGGTGTCTCAAGCACATTTCGGATCGGTATGTTTCTCACGGCCATGACGGGTTCTGCAGGGGTGACCGCCTTCATCTACGGAAAGATACGATCCCGATTTTCATATCCAACGATCGTTCTGACCGCTGTTGCAATTTGGTCGATGGCGTTCACTATCATATCCCAGGCCTCCGATAGCCGTTTCATCGTGGTGTCGATTGCCCTGTTCGGCGTCAGCCAGGGACTTATCATGCCGACGGTAATGGTGTGGATCGGGGACGTTGTTCCGCCGTCCTTTCGGGGAAGATTCGCCTCTTATCTGGGAACCTTCGGTTTTATCGGGCAGTTTCTGTCACCCATTCTTTTTGCCCCGATATTGATTATGATAGGCCTTAAGGGTGTATTTATAATTGGTGCCGGAATCGGTGTCACCTGGTTTTTCTTGTGTTTATTAGGATTAAGACATGTCAATAGTACGAAACCTCATATGAAAGGAGATTAACGATGCAACCACCTGATATAACGAGAGTGTTCAAAGGGGCGGGAAACGAATTCGAGGTCGAGATCGTCTTTGCCCAGGAAGCCAATCAGTCCCCCAAGGAAGGACACACCTATGACGAGATCATCGTTGTGACGAATGGGGTTATTGAACTGGAGAGGAGCGACCGGGAAGGGATAGAAACCCATTCAAAGTATGACTATATTTTTTTACCAAAGGGTACTGTTCATCAAATTACTGCCAAAGAATTACCGGTTAAGGTAGTCATAATTCATCCTGACCGGAACGAGTAGAATTCACAGGACAGATTTTGTCAAAAAACGGCGTATGTGCAAGGGGCTGTCTGAGCACCTCTAACACATTTTTTTTTAAACTCGGGCAGCTCATCTAAAAATAGTACTC
The DNA here is from genome assembly GCA_019307745.1 of Deltaproteobacteria bacterium. Taxonomy (GTDB): domain Bacteria; phylum Desulfobacterota; class DSM-4660; order Desulfatiglandales; family HGW-15; genus JAFDJA01. The sequence continues at coordinate 11,076 of JAFDJA010000095.1, forward strand.
CATTGTGCGCTAGGCTTACTTCCCCCGGTTTTGGATTCTTGCCCGCTCCTGGAGACCAATCATCAGCATGTTATATATATAGTTTAACCTGGACCGTTTAAGAAGCCCCAAAAGTTGTTTTTACAGGATCGTTTGTTGGTGGGCGGTATAATCTGCAATTTTTGATTATCACAATTATTGAAGACTTCATGTTGTAATCATAACTTTTTTGTCATGTTTCAGAGATAATCTCCTTTAAATATAATGCCTGTGACACGATACGTGATTAACAATTAATCAAGTATTATTCTCCTCTGTTTGAAAAATCCTATCAGGAATATAAAAAAAATTAACAGTGTCTGTTTGAACGGCTCCAATAGATCCACCCTCACGAAAGTTAGAATCCAGTTTGCCCTTTCGTGAACGGATCAATGTGAGTTCAATCTCACATCCTTGGTCATAAATAGCGGGATTTGGCACATTGATAAGACGCGCTACAGTATAATAAAGTATGCCGGGATCATTTTTAACTGACAAGGTTCTGGAAGAGCTAATTGTGGATCTGCTTCCAAAGGAATCAGTCCTGGTGCATTCATAGCAGATATTGATTTTAACAGTATCACCCTGATTTGAAGGCTGCCAGGCAACATTAACCTGATCGGCAGCGGTAAAGGTTTCCCATGCAAAAGGGGAAGTGATATCAATCGGTGAAGGCAATTTTACTGTTGAATTTTTCGCGTCTTCATCATTTTCGCGGGTCAGAGAAATTTTGAAGAGGGTATCCGCGTCGTTAAAAGGAAACCAAGCGTTATATTCAATATCAAACAGATTAGAAGATTCTCTTAATACTTTTGTTATTCCATTTGTTGACGCTGTCAGCACGTCCCCTTTGC
>JAFDJA010000096.1 GCA_019307745.1 Deltaproteobacteria bacterium
GGTTCAGAGTAATTGAGATGGAAAGGGGCTCATTTGTAATTTATGGCGGTTTTTAATCCAAGGGATAAGGTGATTGAGTGCAAAATAGTCTACTACGGCCCGGGCAGGGGCGGAAAGACTACTAATCTGGAATATGTTTTTAAGACCGGGGAAAAATATACAGAAGGCAAGATGGTATCTATTAATACAAAAGGTGACAGGACCTTGTTTTTTGATTTTCTTCCTATTGGTTTAGGAAAGATCAAAGGCTGTGATATCAAGGTACAGATTTTCACCGTACCCGGACAGGCAAAATATCGATCTACCCGAAAGATGGTGCTTAAGGGAGTTGATGGCGTGGTCTTTGTTGCTGATTCTCTTAAGATTCGCAGGAAGGAGAACCTGTTATCTCTGATAGATCTTCAGGAAAATCTGGCAGAACAGGACAAGAATCTATTCAAAATCCCGCTTGTCATTCAATACAACAAGAGAGATCTTGCCAAGGAGAAGATCCCGGTGATGCCGGTCAATTCAATGGAACAATATCTTAATAATAAGCTTAGAGCACCATCTTTTGAGACAAGTGCTGTATCAGGCATTGGAGTTGGCATTACCTTGAAAAAATGCCTGTCCTTAACTTTGAGCAACTTGCATAGGGAGTTAAATTGGGCGCAAGAGGAGGGATGTCATGCATAATAAATCAGATTTTTCTGGAGATTTGAGTTTCATGGGGCTTGCCGATACCCTGCAGATGCTTAACAGCAGCAGGAGAACAGGAATCCTGCAAATAGCAGGAAATCATACATCCAATAAGGGCCTTGTGTATTTTCATGAAGGCTCTCCTATTGATGCGGCCTGTGACCATTTATCAGGAATTGATGCTTTATATTCAATGTTTGGCTGGTCCGAGGGTAATATAGAGTTTCGTGAAGAGCCGGTAAGCAGGAAGCGTGCTATAAAAATGAGCCTAATGGAGATCTGCATTGAGGCAATGAGGAAACTTGATGAAGGGGAAATTTCAAGAACAGGACCTATGAATCTGAATGGTCCCTCCAAAGGGGATAGAGATGACTCGTCAGCTAAAGCATGCAATAATATACCGTTAATAACAGGGCCTCCAATAGATTATTCTTATGTCTTAGAGGAAAATATATATAATGCTGGGGATAAGATCATCAGACAAGGCGGTCATGGGGGCTGGATCTGGGTAGTGCTGGATGGATATGTGGATATAATAAGGGAGTCATCAAGCGATCCTGTAACTCTGGTACGTCTTGGGCAAGGCGCGTTTATCGGGACTTTTACATCCCTTGAATTTTCCGGATGTTCTCGCAATGCCAATGTAAAGGCTGTGGGAGATGTGTGTGTCGGTCTTCTGGATACTCTGAGACTTTCGGGAGAGTATTCTTTGCTTTCGTCGGATTTTAAGAGGCTCGTTCAGAGTATGACAGGTAGGCTGGAAAAGGTTACTGACAGGGCAGTGGATAAGTACTTAAATAATGGGGGGGACAGATTGCTAAGGAATAATAAGTTAATAAAGAAAAATGAATTTGTACCAAAGGGTCTTTTCTCAATTACCAGGGGAGAGATCAACCTCATGGGTAAAACTACTAAAGGTTATATGCCTTTAATGAGGCTGGCTGAAGAGGATGTGTTTGGAAAGGTACCGTTTATGGATATTGGCCATGAGCCTCAAAATGCAATGGTAGTGGCTTCAGAGAAACTTGAAGTGAGACAACTTGAAACAGATAGTCTGCAGGAGGAATATGATCGGCTCTCAGGGATAATGAAAGGTCTGGTCAAGAATGTGCGCAGTTGTGTTTCAGTCACTACTGATCTTGTATTTAATGGCTGAATTTTGCACTTACGCTATATGTTGGTTAGGAGGCTCAGAGAGCCTAGATTTTAAAGGCAAGTTGGGTGATTTTGACTTGCAGGCAACCAATATAGTTTTTTTGAGTCCTTCACCATACCAGTTCAAAATAGAATATTTGCGACCAAGTAGAAAACAGATATATTGATCGCACTGAAAGCATAAAAAACTAATCGAAGCCTGACTTTTGGATACTTGGATCATAGACATCAGGTCAAGTTATTTGTTTATTTGAGCACGTAACCCTTTATCATATATTATTCAAGATTCAAGACTTGACACCTATTTTTTTACTGTCTGGAAGGCTTGTATACTGCTTTTACTTGTTCAAGCAAAACATTTTTTTCCGTCGAATCAGGGGGGTAATATTGGGATTCTGCTATAGAAGTGTTTCGTTCTCTGCCCACTATTATTTTGCCTTCCCACACAACACGATTCTCCCTAAATAGGTTGCCTTCCATTTTGTATACATACGTCCCTGGAGCAACAGGTTCTCCGGCACTATCAATACAATTCCATGTGAGTTTTGTCATTCCTGCCATCTGGGTTGGAGCGCTCACAGCGTCCACTTCGGCCGGGGACGCGTTGACCCAGTCTGATACCTTAACCCACTCAGATAATGCCTGAGGACGTTTTTTGAAGCCTCCCCTTGCAGTGAATCGCGTAGCAAACACAGTTTTCACATATTTACCGCTTTCATCTTCAATCCAAAGTGCGATCTGGTTACTTGATTTCGTAGAAATTTTCTCGAGCTTATATGTGAACGTAACTGCTCCTGAACTCTCTTCGCCCAATACAATTGGAACACTATTCACACAGATTAAAACCAACAAAAAGATAATCTTTAAAATGACTTTCATAACTGTCCCTCCTTTATTTTGTTTATGGAAAATTAAATAAGTTGTTCTTAATAATGTCAGTCTAATAAAAATCTGAATCCTGAATTCAACTCATAAGAGTAGCTTATAAATGATTGAGAAAGAGTTAACTGCGGTATTAAAGGAGTTTCCTTAACCATCATGAAAAAAGAATGTTTATGGGTAAATACAACGTGAGCTAACCTTTGTTAAGAGATTAATAGCAATAAGGAAAAACATATTTTGACTATATAGTTGGTTGAAATGTAGTTTAAGTCAAGAAGAATCGACTCATAGAGTCATGTTGAAATTGAGGGTTTTAGGCCGGAAAAGGCAAGAGGGAAATCTCAAATATGATTGTCACCTTTAACCGTTAACAAGTTTTTTTGATTAGAAATAACACTTTCTAGTGCACTGCCTAATATAATGTCGAATTTTGAGTAACAGATCGAACTTGACTTGTTTGAGTTTTGTTTGATAGTCTACTTACCATATAGTGTTAAGGCAAAATAGCAATGGTGGGGCATATTTCACCCTTATAGTAATCCTCTCCTCCCCTCTGTGGGAGAGGAGACTAACCAACTGAAATTACGAATAGAACACCATTGTTACACTCTTTTTTCAGCAGGATACATGTGAAGTCGGGTGTATTGCCATAGCATCTGGTATAACCGCTGTAGAAGGTTAAACCAGCGAGCCTTTTTATAATACTGGTGATTAGCATGCTTATACGTTCCTTGGTATTTGTGGTGATCACGTTGTGATTCACAAAGAAGAAGTGAGACTCAAAGGCCGGAATAACATTAATAAAATCGAAGGCTTTGGGGCCTATGAAAAACATTGGCTTTATCCTTATCATAGTGTGCAAGAAAATATTTCCATCTCGGCTTAAAGGAGATAGAATGGTGATTCAATCATTGTAATGAAAACCGGCTAAAACTTTTAAAAATATACTTGAGACATCGAGTTATCAAAGATCAATATTAGTGCAACTTTAATGGGCTATTACCTTATAAAAAAGAGGAGGGAAGTATGAAAAAAATGAAGGTCCTGCTCGTAGATGATGAGGTAGAGTTTGTTAATTCGCTTGCTGATCGGCTCGGAATGAGAGGCATTAGTACGGATGTGGTCTATGACGGCCAACAAGCCCTGGATTACGTGGCAAAACATGCGCCTGATGTCATCGTCCTCGACCTCGAGATGCCAAAGGTGCATGGGATGGAGTTGTTACGCCAGCTAAGTGAGACCCATCCCAACATTCAGGTGGTGATCCTGACTGCATTCGGCACGAAAGAACGTGAGGAAGAGGCTGAAAATCTGCAGGCATTTGATTTTCTCAACAAGCTAGTTGACATCGAAACCCTAGCTGAGCGCATTCGGGGCGCATACCGTTACAAGATGGAGAATATCATGGCGGCCGTGGCCTTTGCCGAGGCAGGAGAGTTCGATATGGCAAATGAGATTTCCAAAGGCGCAAAACGATTTAAGACCATCGGCGAGATATTCAGGAAAGAAAAATAGGGACTCGCAACATGCGCAAGGGACTTAGAGATGCCGTGATATTAAACGTTGCGTTACAGGTGACGTAAGCGGGAATTCTTGCCCTTTTGCTCTGGAAATAATATATGTAGCGTTCGCAGGGTCACGGATAGAGAGGCATTGAAAAAAGCAGTTTTTAGTTATTCCTGAACGGTTACGAATTGGACATGACGCCATGTAAGGAAGAGATGTTTCGCCAGAGACAATTGGCCTTAATTGGCAAAATTGTGACTGGTTTTACACAGGAAATCCCTAATAATTTACAAATTCTTCAAGCGTCGGCAGGCAGGCTGTTCAGCCTCTTGGGACAGGCAAGCCAGAGAAGTGGTGATGAGCACAAGAAATTCGCAGACTTACTGTCCTGCATTGAAAGACATCTCAAGCTCCTGTACCAGAAGTCCCTTCATCTTCATCGTTTCGGCAAACGGATTGGTACTCCATTATCAATCTTTGATCCCTGGGAGGTCATTGAAGAAGCAGCGCCTAATTGCTGATCTTGGAAGCCGTTTGCAACAAACAGTCATGGAACATGACACGGAACGGATGACCCTCTATTTACCTGTCAAAAAGATGTCAAAAAACCCTGAAATTAAACGAGTTGGATAGAATATAGTTCCATTCATTAACCGATAATTTTCTACAGGCAGGGATATGTCGATACTGGCGAGACTCAAACCGGAATTCTGGGACTACAGTGATGTGGCGGGAGGTCCTCATGAACATCTTTTTAACTTTCGTCGGAAGTGGACACGTGCGGCTTTTCTTATGGCAGCTGTGGCCTTAATTCCCTTGATCTTTCTTTCTGCAGTGAATTATTACATAACGCAGCGTTCCATTGAATTAGAGAAGCTTTTTCTTACAGAACGACTTGTCTCCAATACACAGCGGACCATATTTTTCTTTTTTGCCGAGCGCAGATCGGCCCTCGATTTTATTATAGAGGAAAACAGCTTCGAGAGCCTGAACAGGCCGGGGGCTCTCCCTCAGATATTAAAAAACCTTAAAAACAGCTTTGGGGGCTTCACGGATCTTGGTCTCATTGACCAGCACGGCAAACAGAGGGGCTATGTGGGTCCGTTCAAACTGGAGGGCAAGGATTACAGCAACCAGGATTGGTACAAGGAAGTCTTTGAAAACCGGATTTACATAAGTGACGTTTTTTTGGGATTCAGACAAGTGCCGCACATCGTTATTGCGGTAAAGCGCGTTCTGCCAGACGGTATATTTTACATACTAAGGGCCACACTTGACATAAAAAAAATGAATGATCTTCTCTTAAGCCTTGAGATGGCCGGGCGGGGTGATGCTTTTTTGATCAACCGGGAAGGGATCCTCCAGACGCCCTCTCACTACTACGGCAAGGTTCTGGAAAAACTGACCTTGCCCGTTCCGAAATATGCGCCAAAGACAAAAGTAATCGAGGGAAATGATTCGAACGACGTCCCTCTTTTCATTGGCTACAGGTATATTACAGATACACCCTTTGTTCTTATAGTAGTCAAACATAAAGAAGAACTCATGAAGTCATGGTATAAGACCCGCACAGAGCTCATTGTGTTCCTTTTGATAGGTATTGCTATCATCCTGTTTGTTATTTTGGGAGTGTCCACCTATATGGTAAACAGGATATATGTTGCTGATCAGAAACGTGTGATGGCTCTGCACGAGGTTGAATACTCCAATAAACTGGCCTCCATTGGTCGGCTTGCCGCAGGCGTGGCCCACGAGATCAATAATCCTCTGGCCATCATCAATGAAAATGCGGGATTAATAAAGGATTTGATCACGATCAAGAAAGAGTTCGCCAATAATCCCCAGCTTATTAGCACGGTAGATTCAATAATTTTTTCGGTGAAGCGTTGTGGGGCCATTACCAGGCGTCTTCTGGATTTTGCTCGCCACATGGATGTGAGCATCCAGTCTATAAATCTGAAAGAGACGATTGAAGGTGTGCTCGGGTTTTTTGGAAAAGAGGCAGAATACAGGTCTATCACGGTCTCTGTGGAAGTCCCCGGGGACATGCCCCCGTTGGAAACTGACCGGGGTAAGCTGCAGCAAATTCTCCTTAATTTGCTAAACAATGCCTATGAGGCCATGAGTGACGGCGGACAGGTCGGCATCATGGCTAAAAACGAGGCCAAGGATTCCGTTTTGATCAGTATCACTGACGATGGATGCGGTATCCTCGGCGAAGATCTCAAGCGTGTTTTTGAGCCATTCTTTTCGACAAAAACGGGAAGGGGAGGGACGGGTCTCGGCCTTTCCATTACATATAGTCTTGTCCAGGAACTTGGCGGTAGTATAAGCGTGAAAAGCGAGCTGGAGAAGGGAACGGTGTTCACGATCATTTTGCCGTTTAAAATTAAGTTAAAAGAGAATAAAAATCAGGCAAATACTGTTAGTTGATGATGAGGAGGAATTGGCCCTCAACCCTTGCGGACAGACTTTCACTTCAGGGGATTGATGCGGACTGTGTGACAAGCGGTGAAATTGTTCTGGAAAAGGTAGAAGCCGAAACCTATGATCTCTCCGTGCTCGATGTGAAGATCCCAAGGATGAGCGGGATTGAACCGGAGAAAAAACTGAAAGAAATAGATCCTGATATGAGGTTTCTCTTTATGACAGGACACGGATCGGATGATGATTTCATATCCGGTCCGGCAGAGGTAGGAGCTGAATACTATTTAATTAACCTTCGATATTGAGCTTCTCGTGAAGAAAGTCAATCAGGCATTTGAGAAGCAAGGAGAGCTGTTATGAACTATAAATGGGACATAATAGGCAATGCCGGGTTCCAGTTCCTGGGCAAGATGAACGCATCCATCTCCCACGAGATCAAGAATGTTCTGGCCATATTTAATGAAAATGCCGGACTTCTAAATGATTATTGCCTCATGGCAGACAAGGGAAAGCCTATGGATACGGAGCGGCAGAAAGCCTTGGCCGACAATATAACAAGACAGGTACAGAGGGCGGATTCTATTGTTAAGAATATGAACCAGTTGGCCCACAGTGTTGACCGTCCTGTAGTACAAGTTGATTTGGGTGAAATTATTGAGTTTATGGCGAACCTCTCCCGCAGATTTGCCTCAATGCAAGATGTAATCCTGGAGACAGTGCCTCCAAAAGGCCAGGTGAAAATCATAACAAATCCCTTTTTTCTGGAAAATCTGATTTGGTTATGCCTGTATTTTGCAATGAACGTTTCCGGGGAGGGGAAAAGGATTGACCTCGCCTCTGAGGCGATGGAGGAGAACGGGGCAAAGATCAGATTTGCCCGGCTTGAAGCCCTTGAAGAACCAGATATGGCGATGTTTCCGGGTGAACGAGAGAGGGCTCTGCTTGATGCGCTCAAGGGGGAGCTTGAAACGGATATGGAGGCAGGAGAGATTGTCATAACCTTGCCCGGGGAGATAGACCGCTGATACCAGGGTGACTGGTCCTGCTAGAAGTTTCTCACACTATTTTCTAAGGAGGTCCTTTGATGAAAGCCTGTATTTTAATTGTCGATGATGAAAAGGAATTTGTCGAGGCATTGGCCGAGCGTTTGGAGATTCGAGATTACCACGTGACCACTTCTCTTAGCGGTGAGGATGCTGTCAAGGAATTGAAGAAGTACAATTTCGATGTCATTATACTTGATGTAGTAATGCCGGGGATGGATGGGATCGAAACCCTTCGTGAGATCAAAAAGATAAAGCCTCTAACAGAGGTGATCATGTTGACCGGTCATGCCACCCTGGAAGCAGCCATCGAAGGACTGAAGCTGGGTGCCCTGGATTTTCTCTTAAAACCGTGTGAAACCGAGGACCTAATCGCCAAAATCGATAAGGCTTACGAGAAAAAAATCGAACAAGATGATCGCATCCGGGCGGCCAAGGTAGAGCAGATTATATCCTCACCCAGATCTGTTTTGGAAAAAGAATAGATCCAGGCAGGACAACGGACTGGGAAAAGATCTTGAGCGGGTATGCCGTACGCCTTTCTTTTAATGTCTGTAAACCGTAGGTATATCATCAACACCAACGTCAATCACAATGGAATCGCCTGTCTTGAATCCCAGCCTTTTAAACTCTCCAATCACCTGATCATGCCTTTCAATACTCCAGAAAACAGACCAAAGAGGAGTTCTTACTGTGTCAATTCCATAGGCTTCATGGCTGCCCAGGTTAATCCTTATCTTTTCTTTTGCTATGATGGTATCTGCTTCTGCTAGAAAATAATCTCTCCTGTACTGATTTTCGTGCAGTGCTTTTATAAGCTGCTTCTGCAGATCAGGCATATCGTCAATATACTGATTAGCTACCTGATAGAGATCCTCAGGCACTTCTATGGACAAACCTAGTATGGCAAACCTTTCATATTTTAATGCAAACTCTTCCCATTCCTTCTCATACTGTGCAATTACTTCAAGCAACTCTTCGATGGCAAATTTGGAGTCCTCTTCCCGGTTAATAATATCATCAAAAATATCTATGATGCCTGTATATAAGGCTTTGATATCCATTACATAAATAGGTCTTTCCCTGTAATTTCTTCTTCGCCTGAATCTCCTAAGGCCGTTCATTTTTACTGCCCGGTCGTGTTCTTTCTGCTCAAGAACTTCGATATGCGAAATATCTCTTGCCTGAACAATATATATATCACCTTCACCCGTGATAATATACTCGATTTCACATTGGAATCCAAGGAACTGCTGAATCTCCTCTGAAATACTAATCAGCCTTCTATCATGCGGAGTGTTCGTGATATATGGTTCAGAGCTTACCTTATGAGATCTGTCACGGCTATAGCCATACTCCCACATTTTGCCCAGCATCTTGGTCATGACACTCATTCCTTCAACAAAAGGCATAACAATGGCACCCATATCATTCATATCAATTTCAGGAGCGTTATTGAACTTCTTCTGCCTTAATATTGATAGGCGGTGTTTTGACTTCGCAAGGCTGATTATCCGGTTAATGGCAAATTTAACTCCGTTCAGATCAGCGTAGGTTTCAATGGAATCAAAAGTGCCTGACTTGAAAAACTCCTCTTTAGGGTGAGCACTTCTGACGAAGACCTTATAGCTTTCCGTATGCCTGTTCAGAAAAGATTCTAGGGCTTGCAGATTTCCATTCTCTAAATCTAGCGCAGAAACATAGATGAAATCAGGAACATTGAAATCATTGTCTTTCAACTGATTCAGGAGTCTTGCCTTCTCCGTTATATTATCATTCATCTCTATTCCTACTCTTTCTACGAAGGTTTCACATCAAAAGTGACAGGTTAGCAAATAATATTGCCAAATCAAAAGTGTTTGTGACTTATAAAGAGATTCCCCAAGAGAAAGACCTTATTATTATATTCTCTTAACGGGTTACAAATGATTTAACAGTTTAAGACATCTAATTTTTATGCCTCACTGCCTTCTGCTGGCCTTTTCTGATTTTCCGGGCTTTTCTGACCTTCTTCAAAAGCTTATTCAGATCAGCAGGCTTTTCCATTAAATCCATAGCTCCGAGCTTCTTTGCTTCCTTGCTCATACTGGTAGTTGCATTGGCTGTCAGTATAATAACCTGCAAATCGGGATTCAGTTTTTTTATCGCCTTCAGAGTTGAAAATCCTCCCATCCCCGGCATGGTCAGGTCTAGAATAATTGCGTCATAATTTTCTTTTTTAACCTTTTTCAGGGCATTATGAGGAGTAGAGCTTGTTGAAACGTCAATTCCCAAAAGCCTCATTCGTTCGGCCACAGCTTCCAGCAGATCTTCTTCATCATCAACAAGTAGCACTTTCTCGGACATTGTGTGCCCTCCCATTAATAATAAATATACATGATGACAAGAAATCCTGCTTATAAGTTGACAGGTTTAGTTCAGGTGACTGTGTGCAGAGTTTTCGTAGTTTTTTCATAAGAATTTCTTTGATAGAGTATGGCGCCTGGCCCTTCATTGCGGGTAAATCTTTTGTGGCTTTTACGGCGAATAGCAGGCTGGGTAAAGGCTGTTCCATCTCGGTTGAATCCAAAAAAAATCGGTATGCTCAAAGATTCACCGTTGTATGTTTGTCCTGTAAGCTTGGTTCCTCTGCCCGACGAACTCCATAGGAGTCCGTTTTCGTACAGTGAACAAATTTGCTGCTCTGTAGCAATTAACGGAGGTTAGGAGTAGGAACGGTAGGGGAAAAAGGGCTCCTGAAAAAAAACATAGCACTCTTTTAAATTGATTTAAGTATAGGAAATTCTGGCTTGTGTGTCAACTTATATGTAGCCTCATGATGTTGTGGGTATAATTCATTGACGAGAAACCAATGGCTTGGCAATATGGGCTGACGGAATTTGAAACGCAACCGAAAGCCTATTTGGCTTCAAAGTAGGAAGGGATTAAGAAAAAAGGGCAGACATATCCGGTTACCCTATCCCCTGCCTAAAAAAATCAGGATGGGTAGACCTCTCGGGATATTCTGGGTTCGCGTAAAGATAGGGGTCTGACAATGGGACTTGGGAGCCTTAGTAGTCGATATGAAATTTTTGTGTTCTATCCTCATTTGAGGTTTTTGATAGGACTCCAGGAGGATCAGCCCTGTCGTGTTCCCTGTGTTATATTTCCGTCACAAGCTATTTGTTTAATGGTTTGTGACACCATAAGCTTTCAGCTTGATTTTAGGAATCAATTACAATATTATCATGAGAAATTTTTCACATCCATTCGATCCATGCACAGAAAAAGGCCCGGGGAGGGAGCTTGATAAGGAGATAGTGGGCATCTCCTGAGGTTCACTGGTGTGTTTTTGGAGGTCTTTCATAAAATGGAGACCTGTTGTTCTGTTATTGATATCTAGGTTTTTCTTGGTCCTGTTCATATTGTATTGTTAAGGAGGTAGTGCTAAATGAGTCATGGTTTAGTTCATGAAGTTCAGGATGGTGGCATTCTGACTAATAAGCTCTTGTGGACCTGTGTTGGCGTGACAATATTTATCATTATTGGATTTATAATCCCTACACCTCAGTCTGTTATCGACACTGTAGACCAGAGGGGATATGCCAGGATAATGATAGAAAATGGAATTGCGCATGATCTGGAAGGGGCTGCCCACAAGACCATGCTTGTTCTTGGGATTATTCCAATGGCGATCATCTTTTTTGCAACAGAGGCAATCCCTATCGGTCTTACCGGTATACTCATGCCCATACTAGCCTATTTTTTCCACCTCCTGCCAAGGAGTATGGTAGGGAAAAGCTTTGCAGGAGATGCACCCATGTTCCTTTTGGGCGTGCTTGCCATGGGTGTTTCTGTGGTGGATGTAGGTCTGCACAAGAGACTTGCTTCCTGGCTTCTGGGTTGGACCAGAGGATTCTATCTGCCAGTGTTTGTCCTCTGTCTGAGCATGTCAATTATAAGCTCATTCATATCTGCTCATGCCATGTGCGCATTTATGACCCCAGTCATGGCTGCTGTATATTTTGGCGCAGTAAGGGCAAATTCAACAGGCTTTAAGACAGAGCATGATCCTGCCCTGGCAAAGTTCCTGCTCTTTTGCCTCTGTTTTTCCCTTAATGTGGGTGGGGTTGGCTCCCCTGCGGCAGGTGGGAGAAATGTCATCATGATGGGTTTCTGGAGTGAGTACGGGGTGCCAATGGACTTTTTGACATGGATGA
>JAFDJA010000009.1 GCA_019307745.1 Deltaproteobacteria bacterium
CGTGATTTATTTTTTTTGGGGTTCGTTAGATTCCAGGATTCAAGCGAGAGGATATATATTCACTTAAACATCTGATAATGGATTTTTTTACGATAGGATTTTAATGGGGGGGGGTAGCTGTACCAGTTGTGTACCATTCGCGAATAAAAAGATCTTTCTCTGCGTTCTCTGCGGCTCTAGTGAACATAGTGAACGGGCGAGAGATATAAGAAAAGAAGTCAGCCTTTTGACCGGGACAAAAATGGTAAAAAGCGAGAAATTTTTTTTTAGTAATCAAATGTACTGTTTTGTCCCATTCGAAAATCTCTTTTATTCCAGAGCCCCTTATTTTTCAGGCCATGGAAGGATAAAAACGAGTGATCAAAAGTCAAGTATTTGTAACATTTTTTGTCCCATTTGTGTCCCATTTGTGTCCCATTTGTGTCCCATTTGTGTAACTGTTTTCGGGACAGACACCTGATAAGAAACCAAGAAAGTCGTGCCAGGTTGGGATGATGCAATGTGGCTGTATTATGCCAAGAACAGAAGATTAGATGCGCATGGGATTGTGCAGGAGGCTAGGGGGCACGGGGTGAGATTGCCATCCATACACGATGAAAGTCGCGGGTTCAAATTGCTCGCCACCCACCATATTGAAATCATTAGGGATATTGCTGTTAGTCCGTATTGGTTCCGAATGCCCCCAATAAAAAAGCCAGAGCATATCACTCTGGCTTTTTGTCTTGTTTGCCACTTGATTATCTGGTTGTAGCGCTGTAACCAAATGGTTTTATTAAATTAATTTGGTGGAGATGATGGGATTTGAACCCACGACCTATACGTTGCGAACGTATCGCTCTCCCAGCTTAGCTACATCCCCGAACTTTATCTTGACATGATTCTTAAATCATCGCTCTAAAATCACTTCTGAAAAAGGCGTAAACTATATGCTTTATCATGTCTCCAATCAAGAGTTTTATTAGGATAGTCTTGCGATCAACCCGGTCCCAATGCCTTGAAAATCAATATCCTCTCGTTCTCTCAACCTGGTTTTCTATTTTTTTACATTTGTATTAGTCTTTGTGTTAGCCTTTGTGTTAGCCTTTGTATTAGCCTTTGTATTAATATTTGCCTTTGCAGCCTTATTCTTTTCAATAGCGTTATTGATCTGAGCAAGATATTTTTTTGCCTGTACGTAAGTTGGGTAGTAATAGAGGGCTTTTTCAAGGGCCGCCTTTGCCTTGAACAGATTTCCTGTGTTGGCACTGATCAGCCCTTTCATAAACCATATTGAATACATGGTAACGTCACCATTAAAATCAATAATTGATTTTTCCACATAATCACTGGCCTTTGCGAAATTTTTTTTCTGGATGTAAAACTGCGCGGCCTGTGTATGATAGGCAGAGTTATGGGGGTCATATTCTATCGCTTTTAGAATATGTTCCTCTGCCGCTTTTGTGTCGCCTTTTGATTGGGCCATTTTGTTTTTGTATCGTTCCATCTCTCCCAGGAATGGTCTTATACCTGTGTGCCAGAGTATGCCTGTTATAACCAGGAGAAATACGGGAACAAGAAGAGTGCTTCCTTTAAAGTTCCATCCGCCAGTTTTTGAAATAAGACTATAATTTTTTAGATAAATACCCTCCATTGTGCCCATCATCAACACAGACATGAACATAGTAGTATTCACTCTAAAGGGAAAAAAGAAGATAGAGCAGAGCATGACCGCTACCATGGCACTGAAGCCGGTTGCGGAGATGATCCTGTCGTTGATGTGAAGCTCTTCATCTTTTATAACCTTCCAGCCATGCCGCATTACGGTTAAGAAAAAGAGGATCAGGACTGCCGCGCCTATCAGGCCTCCATCATTAAGTATTTCAATATACTCATTATGTACACGCCTTGGTTTGGGTTTCATGTAATTTTTAAAATATTCAGGATCTGAAATATTTAACTGGGCCTGAGCCTCATAAACCATATTTCTGTATGACCAGAGTCCTGTGCCGAATATGGGACTCTGCTTAAAAAGCCACCATGATGGAGGAGTGTATTTTGCAATCCTTAACATGAGAGTTCTATTGGCAAAGACATGTTTAGGAGACAGCATCTTTTGTAAGCGTTCTGGTCCGAATTGATAGCCCAATCCACCTAAAATAACCAATATAAGGCTGCAAGCCATTATTTGATGTAAGTGTGACAAAAGTGGTGTTTTGTGAATCTTCAGCATGAGGTAGAAAAAGAAAGGGAGTGCAAGAAAAAAGCCCATCCAACTGGCCCTGGCCCTAGAGAAGATTAAGGCTATCATAATAAACAGGAACAGTACCCATGATAATAGACGGAATTTCCCTTTTGCAAGAAACGCAAGTCCTACAGCGGCAAAGAGGGGGAAGATGAAATAGGCGCCAACATAATTGGAGTTGCCTAGGGTCCCCATAACCATTTTATTGTTTGTATTATTCATCCATGGAACAAGGTAGTAATGTCCATAATACTGGCACCAGACATCAATTGCAACCACAAGACCACAGATTACCGCGGCAATTAAAAGGATAGTAGCTTTGTTGCTGTCAGAATGAAGAGAGATAAAGTAGAAAAAGAGCAGACATGTGATATTAAGAACTGCGGCCACTATGGTAAAATAGTAATTCTGGGTGTAGAGAAATGAGAAAAGGTTTAAAAAGATCAGGCAAAGTATGATTTTAGGGGTTGAAGTATTTGGTGTGAGGACCTGTTTGCCACGCAGGAATTGTGATCCATAAATACCTGCAATGAAAGAAAGGCCAATGAGCATTGCAAGCGTCTTGGGTATGTTAAAGGGGTTGTCTACGGTTTTAGGCATAACAAGTGCTGGCACTATAAGTGTCAGGATTACAAGAATAATAAAACTGAAGCTGAATTTGGATTCGGATGATTCATTTCCGGTTTTTGCCATATCAACAATCCTTTTTTTTATGATAAGTTAGTATTGTCTGCTCTATTGATAACATTGCCCTTATAAGTCTCCTACCCTAAAAAAAAGCCGTGCTTTTGTCAAAAGAATATGTGGGATTGAGAAATAGTTTTCACTCGTAAATGTCTCTTTAAAAGCCTTTGAGTCAATCCCAGTGATCTGTAAATCCTAGGCTTTATTGCGAGGAGTCGAGCATGGAAACCCGCTATGTCAGAGTGAGGTGCGGACAGCTTTTCTGTTAATTAAATGACCTTTATCCCGCCTTGGCAGGATAGGCCGTAGTAGATTTCTTCTGCATTGTCTATGTTAAATGGTGTGTTTCCCATTCTGAACAGGGAAGGGCTGAATAAGGTTTATCTGTTGTTCCTCTGGTGTTCGTTTTAAATTTTATTCAGAAAATTTGTCTGATCAATAATAAGGGTCTAAATCTCTGCTCATGGGAGCGTGATTGCAGATCTAAACCTTTATGTTTATGGAAAAATGAAGATTTCCTGCGCACTTTTTCAGGAAAAGATTCCGGCCTGACTATCGGCCTTTTTTGAGATGACAAGGTCTCAGAGATGACGACTGCAATGAGAAAAGATTCAGAGCCCGGGTCTCTGAAATGTTTTTTCAATAAAGCTGTTTGTTATTGATTTGTGTGGCAAGATTTGATAATTAAGCGATTTTATACCTTGGGATATTATAGTATCTGAAAAGCCTTCTGACTTAAGAGGCAGGAAATAGGCATTAAAAGGACACAAACTCATTGTCAGGCTCCATCAAGGATAATCTCCTATATGGGTCGTTATTTGTTTGCACTGCCTGTTGCACCTTTTCATTGCCCTTGCTTTATCCATTCCTGAAGCGCTGAACGGCAGAATCGATATTTGTTCAGAACCTTTCTATATGGAATTTCTTCATTTTTTACAAGTTTGTAGATCGATCTCTTGCCCATCCTGAGAAATTCTGCTGCCTCCTCAATGGTCATAATCTCATGTTTATCTTGATCATCTGCCATGCTCTTGATCTCCTGTCTGTTATTTTTATCTTGATGAATATCAGCCATGTCTAAAATTATGCTAATCATGGGAAGTCCATAATTGCAATAAAATTGTTTTTGACCCATTCTCAAAGGTCCATATTAAAAATATGATTGTAAAATTTTTTTATAAATACAAACAGTCAGTTGCTGTTATTGATAGCCCAAGAGCAGGGAATGGCGAGGATAAAATTTGTATTGGTGATCTGAAGCAGCAGCTGTTTGGTTTTTGCATCAGTTATCTATTGTTGCCTGAAACTCATAGTTGGGACACATTGTGCAAAATTAAGGCAATATAAACCGACTATGAAGGAATTATAAAGGACGCCATAGTGTAAAAAAATACCTTTGCCCATGTTTTAATTGCCTAGGAGAACTTAGACATTTTGTTAAGAAATGTCAAGATTAAGGTCAACATAACAGGTATATAATACAATTTAAGACCATTATTACACTGCAAAACTACTAAATTAAGACCTTATAAGATTGTTATAATAGGGTTATTGATATACAATATATATCATCAATAGTTAAGCCCTGATAATTCCGGACATTTCATGTCGTAGTAGATTTCTAGGTCACTCTCAAGGTTTACGGTAGGATTACTTAGTTCTTTCCTGACCTGAATTCGATCAAAATGACCTATCACTGTCAGGTCAGGATTTTGAGAAAACATAGTAGGATTGATTGGGGCTGGAGTTTATAACAGAGGAAAGATGCTAGTTTTAAATCCGGCTATAATCCTGGAAGGGCACTATTCTCTTATTTGATCTCATAATTGTTCTAAAGTATAATTCCCTGTCCTGCGAGCTCATCAGCAATTCGTGGCTCCAGCTCAACGGCCCGTAAAAACTGACTATGTGCAAGATCATCCTGCTCTTCCGCCTTTAAGGCATACCCCATTCCAAGATAGGCCTCTGCAATGTTTGGATCATCTTTAATAATCATTTGAAACTGATCCTTGGCTTCTGGTATTCTGTTCAAGGAACCCAGTAAAAATCCCAGATCTAGCCTTACACCAGTGTTATCAGGTTCGTATTTCAGGACTTCTAAAAAATGTATGACAGCTGCTTCTGGATACCCCGTCTGATTAAGCAGTATTCCAAGATTAAGACGGGCAATGGTATCATCAGGCCTGAATTGAAGTGCCTTCTCATAGTGCTTAATGGCTCTCTGGGCATTATTTGAAGTCTGGCTGGAGTGTCCCATATCAATATGTATGCCTGCTGCTGCATACTTCAGTATACTGTGTTGAGGTGCGATATGAAAGGCCTCTTCCAGCAGGGCGAGACCCTGGGTGACAGAACCATAGTCCGGTTGCTCAATTAGGCTAAACGCCTTGATAAGCAAGTCAGCAGCACTGTTGCACGCAGACGCTTCAGGCCCATCCATCCCCTGAAATACAATGTCTGATAATTCCTCTGAAAGGATTCTACAAACCGATTCAAGATTTTCAGCTATCCTGTCCTCGCTGGCAGATTCAAAAGTACCCGATGGGTAGAATTCAAGTATGGGATGTTCAAGGGTATTTATTATTTTATCAGAAGATAGCCATTCTATAAGCATGGGACGGTCAGCAACAAGCAGACTTGTAATATCACACCCATTTTTCCAGCCGTATTTACTCAGCCCTTCTGTAACAGGGTCCAGTAATAGATTGTTCACATGATCCGTGTCAATGACAAGAGACTGGAGAGTGCCTACCAGGTAGGTGGAATAGGGGGGATTGATCCAGAAATAGGCATGGGGGAATATGCTGGAGAATGTCCGCAAAATGGTCTTCAGGTGCTCCGGGGGTGTTTCAAGAGGCACCCACTGGATCATAAGTCCGTCAGAGGCCAAATGATCTCTGCACAGGGCATAATAATCCGCTGAATAGAAGAGGGAGTTGCCCGCGTGACCAGGACGGGATTTGCCGTCTGAGATAATCGTATCATATTGGATCCTAGAACGCCGAAGAAAATTGGCACCATCATCATTTATAAGGTTGATCTTTTTGTTTGAAAGGACATCACCTGTTACATCATCAAACATTCGGCATGCCTCAATAACAGCAGGGGAGAGTTCCAGACAATCAACATTTATAACATCAGGATACCTGACCAGCTCACCCGCAAGAATCCCGGTCCCTAGACCTATTGTGAGTATATTTTGTGGGGTTCTTTTTGACTGCAGGAGAAAGGGGAAGTGGGCAAGGGCGCGTTGCTTTTCATCCACGCCATAAAAGGTCTCGCCAATAATTGTCCCGTCAACGACCATAAACCTCTGACGCGGGTCATAATTGTCCTGGAAAACCTCTACCTTTGCTACAGGCCCCTCACGGTAATAGATAATATCCTTTGATTCCCAGTATTGATCAACAGCAATTGGTCTTGCGTTCCATTGAATCAATACAAAAATGCCGGATAGGATACAGCATATCGTTATAACAAGGGGTGCTGCTGACAGCCAATACTTGAATCGCCCTCTGTCTCTGAGGATCTGACTGGGTTTTAGCCCCCAGGCAGCAGCTATCAGACTCACAATGGCAAGAGTGGCAAAACCTTTTTGTATGCCCAAAAGGGGCAGAAAGAGGAAACCCGTAACAAAAGTGCCTGCAACATTGCCAAGGCTGTTAGACGCATAGACCTCTCCAATCTGTCCGCCAAGCCAGTGTATGTGTGATGACCTCATTTTGCCGGCAATGGGAAAGATCATCCCCAGCAAAGTAGTGGGTATAAGCATAATCAGAAGGCTTATTCCAAAACGGCCGGCGATTGTTGCCAGCCATCCATTGCTGCCCATATCTGCAAGCCAATCCTGTGCCATGCCCGTCCCTATGTTCCAGAAGACAGGGAGTGTTGCCATGGAAGTAAATGCTATCAGGATCTGAATCCAGCCGAATGTAAGGCGAAGATTATTCAAACGGTCTACCATGAATCTTGCCAGTAGCCCCCCAAGCACAATACCAAGGAGAAAGGATGAGACAACCGTCACATACGCGTATATTGAACCTCCCATAACAAGCACAAGCAGACGGGTCCAGAGGACCTCCATGCCAAGGGCGGCAAAACCAGATAAACCTACTGCGATAAGAAGGCCTGGACCACTCGTAAATGTTTGAGTAGCCTTACCTGAAAATGGTGTGGTATCAATATTTGAAACCGCATGAGCTGGGGATTTTGTTTTTAAGGTCAGGATCAAGGCAGTTATGCCCACAAGACTATTGAGCGCTGCGGCTGACCAGAATGTCAGATTCAGTCCAAACATCCTTATAATAAAAAAACCGGCAGCAAGGCTGCCTATAAGAGCGCCAAGGGTGTTAACCGCGTATAGCATGCTCAGGCGAGATCCGACCATACGGATATCTGCCACACATACTCGAACCATAGCGGGAAGAGTTCCCCCCATTAGAAAGGTTGAGGGTAGTACAGCAAAAGAGGTCAGTATGACCCGAACACAGACAAGTAAAGAGGAATCGGGTGAAAGTCTATTGGCGAAAAAGATATGAATAGGATCAAGCATGCTTAGGAGCCATATCCCAAGCAGACTGGCTATTGCAGTGCCGATTTCAAGAAAGCCGAAAAAACGGAGTGGCTTTGATGATCTGTCGATACTTCTCCCCAGTATGAAGGCACCCAGTGCCAAGCCTCCCAAGTAAGTGGCCAGGACAGAAGTAAGGGCATAAGCGCTGACACCAAAGACCTGCGCCAGTATCCTTATCCAGACCACCTGGTACGCGAGTGCACTGACGCCGGATAATAAAATCAGAAAATGATAAATAATTGTCATAAAGAAAATACCTGCATAGGTGATATGAAAAGGAAGGCGGCCTCTTAAACAGGCCTTCGATCCTGAAGTGGGCGTATAGTAGCAGATGATATAAATGAACACAAGGGTAGTATAAAAACACCGGAGCAGTATTTCACTTATTCGAACAGTGGGAAAATGCGGGCAGTATCGGGTTGGAGCAAAAAATACTACTGAAGAGTTTTGGTTCGGAAAGATGGTAATATCATCTTAGAGGGATCATTTTATTTGAAAGTGCTTATGGAATTTGTTCCATAAAATTTTGTTTCCATCTCAGAATATCTGTCTGATACCTTTTTGAAAAACGGGCAGACAGTTATTGAACTTCTGTTTCAGCATCAATTCCAAAAAGAAATTTCAGGATCAAGTCGTATGAAAGAAATTATCTGTTTCCTTCTGAAACCTGAATCTCTTCAATTGCAGGATGAATATCATTCGCGATAATTTCAAGCGCCCTGGAATTATTTTCTCTGGCCCTGTCTTCTTCCGCGGATTCAGTATAACACCTGAATTCAGGCGCATTGCCTGATGGTCGCATGTGCACGATATCTCCTCCCACAAAGGTTATGCGCGCCCCATCTGTGAAATCAATATCTTCCACAGTTCCAAAGGCGGGTTGAAAATATCTTTCTGCCAGGATTTTTCCCTGTTTTTCAAACTCTGATACTATTATTTTACCAGTCTTGTTAGGAAATTCTCTTAGCAGATTGCTCACAGTGAAACGTTTTGGCAGCTCCTTGATAAGGTCCGAAAGAGGTTTTGCCTGTCTAACCGCGGAGATCAGTACAGCAATTATGGGAAGTATTGCATCCCTTGTGGGCAATGCCTTTAAACCCTTGCCTGAAAAGGGATCTAATATTTCACTTGCGGTAAGGAATCCTCCGTTTGCCTCATACCCTACAACCTTTTTAAAACCTTTTGCAAGTGCCTCATTCAAGGATTCAATAACATAAGGAGAACCGATACGTGTACGGCTTGTATGTTTGAATTTCTGGCATTTTTCCAAGGCAGTATTACAGCTTACTGGACAGGAAACCGAGTCTGCTCCTAGAAAATCCGCAACAAGAATTCCCAGCACATCACCACGGACAAGATCACCTCTTTCATCTACAACCAGAGGACGGTCACCGTCTCCGTCGGTGCTCACAAGGGCATCTGCCTTGTACTTTTTGACCCATGAGTAAAGTTGATCTGTATTTTCCACCGCTTCTGTATCCACTGGTATAAAAGTATCCGACCTGCCCATAGAAATGACCTCTGCCCCGAGTTCCTTTAGGATACGGGCCAGTAAATCCCTGGATACCGAGGAATGTTTATACAAGATGACAGTAAGCCCTTTAAGCCCCTGGGCAGGGAAAAATGAAAGATTACGCCGGAAATAGGCTTCTTCTGCTGCATTGTCCTTTTTGCGGTCCACTATAACAGTGTTCGGCTTGAAATAGCCCTCCAAATCAAATATTGATGTTCCTTCAGTATTCTTCTGCTCATCTTCCGTTTTAAGACTTTGATAAAGGGCGGATATCTCAATCTCATCTGATTTCAGCACCTCTCCCCAGGGCATATTGAATTTTATACCATTTCTGTTATCAGGGATATGGCTGCCTGTGACCATAATGCTTGCTATATTGTTCCTTATTCCATGATTGGCTACCGCTGGTGTGGATACCAGTCCGCTGTTCTCCACCACAAAGGATTCTTCTTCCATAGCAAAAGCAACAGCCTTTATGATCCTGGGAGTGCTGCTTCGTAAATCACCCGCAATGGCCACACGTGAACATGCTCCTTTTGTCTTGAGGTGTCCTGCATATGCCTTTGTATACAAATAGCACTCACGGTCTGTCATCTCTGTTACCAGACCTCTTAATCCACTTGTGCCGAACTTTAGGGCCATTATTTTCTCCTTAATGGTTTTGAAAATGAAATTGAAGATCAGTTTTCTTCAGTAGTTTTCGCGCAAAGATTCATTTACTCCTTTCTAGGCCAATCGCAGATTCTTTTACATAACCACAAGACATATATTCCAAATTATCCAGCCCGTATTAGTTGACGTCTTTTCTCTTTTCCCCATTACACAGCCCTTACTTGAATATGAACAATGTCAGAAAAGCGCATCTTTGGAATGAACTCTTCATATGTTAGGCAGATATACTTTCCGGAATGGGTATGAAGAGCTTTTTTTGGAAAAATCAGGCTGAATATTCCTAATGAAAAGGTGGGAAAACCTGATAAAAAAAATAGTATAAAACACCTAAAATGAAGTAACGTAACCATGAAAAAAGATAAAGCAGAAGATATTCAACAGGGAATGTACTTTATGCTAATATCTGCCTGTCTCCTTGAGTATCTCCATAAAGACACTGTAAAATCTCTCCTTCTCAACAATACTCTTTTTCAGTATTGAAAAAAGTTTTTCCTGATCACTTGAGTTAATTACTACATCCGCGCTTATTGAAAAAGCTGCTGGTTCGTCCATTGATTTGAACTGATCCCCTATCAGGGCAATAAACATCCTGCGCCTGTCAGCCATGGATATATTGTTAAGATAATTAAGCACAGGGCTTGCAGATAAAGTATTGTTATCAAATCCGTCAGTCAAAATAAACAGGTCATAGAGATGTTCCTTCATTTTTATCAACGCATCTCTGGTATTTTCTGTCGTTGTAATCCTGTAACCAAGTTTTTCCACGACATCTTTGATCTTTTCTGTATCAATGTCATTGTTCGTCATGACCAGTGCCAGTTTTGAGTCATCAAGAGAAAACTGGAGGCCAATATTATCGCCGGAGTGATCTCCCGCTGAAGTTTCAGGAGCCTCTTCCGCTTTCTGATCCCCACTATTCCCCTGTTCAGGTTGAGTTGCTTTGTTACTCAAGACTTTTTCCCTTGGATCAATAACTATTTCGGAACTGCATTTAGGGCAGTTGATCTTTACTGCATTATTCTTTGGGATTTTTTCATCAGGCACATTCAGTTTTACATGGCACTTATCACAAGTGACTTCCATATTTTGTCCCCCTGACAGATCTCTAAATGTCGTTTTTTTTGCTGTATTTATCATCCATTGCAAGCTCCTCAATGGATGTTGTCTGCTCTCCTCTTTGAGATTTTATATAATCAATTCCCCTGCCGATTATTGCCTTTCTTGATGCATAGCTCTTAGCGGTATCTTCGGTAATAAGGCCATTCTTGAAATGGTCCGCAATGCACTGATCAAAGGTCATCATTCCAAAAGGTTTGCTCGCTTCAATGATCTCATAAAATGTTCTTCCTTCATCCTCTCCATTCAGGATGCAATCCTTTATTCTCAGGTTAGAACCCAGAATCTCAAATGCCGCGACACGTCCTCCACCTTCCTTGGGCAGAAGTCTCTGGCTGGCTACCCATCTTATTGTGTCCGCGAGCCTTACCCTGATCTGTTTTTCTTCCTCCAGTTCAAACATGCCAAGAATCCTGTTTATGGTCTGCCCCGCATCGACCGTATGGAGTGTACTCAGTACAAGATGTCCGGTTTCCGCGGCAGAAAGAGCAATTTCAACAGTCTCCCGATCCCTCATTTCACCTATAAGGATCACCTTTGGTGCCTGTCTGAGAGCGGCCCTGAGTCCCGAGGAAAAGGAGCTGAAATCCGCTCCCAGTTCCCTCTGGTTAAATGTCGCCTTTTTCTGAGGGTGAACATACTCCACAGGATCTTCCAAGGTAACTATATGAACTGATTTCACCTCATTTATCGCATTTAACAAGGCTGCCAGAGAGGTCGATTTACCACTTCCGGTTGCCCCTGTGACCAGGATAAAACCGTTTCTTTCTTCAGGCATTTTTAGAAAGGTGGGGGGGAGGTCCATCTCCTCAATAGTGGGTACTCTCGTGGCCAGTTGCCGCATGACCGTTGAATAACAGGACTTCTGGGAAAAGATGTTCACCCTGAAACGTGCCTTTCCAGCTAGCTGGTATGAGGCGTCACAGGATCCTTGTTCAATAAGCTCCCTTGTAAGACGATGGTCATTATTAATGAGATTCAGGGCAAATATCTCGGTCTGGAAGGGCGTCAATCTATCCACTGGAGGAGCTGTTTTGACAGGCTGCAACTCACCAAATGCCTCCACCTGAAAAGGTTTATCCGCGGTGATATTAAGGTCAGACACTCCATCATAGGATTCGAGCATAGTAGTTAGAAGACTGTCTATGTGCTGCTGTTTCATATCTTCCTCCTTAAGTCTGCTGGTATCAACTTGTCTCTGTTTTAATAAACTCTAAAAAAATAATCAGATTATGCCTCTGTAAAATCGGTTGGCGGATTCTTCATATAGGGCAAAAATTTCGTTTTATCATTACTTTTGGTGTAGGCATCTTCAGGGCTTATTCTTCTTGCCTCAAGATGCTCCATAATAGAGTCATCCAGTGTCTGCATACCATATTTTTTTCCTGTCTGCATCATGGATCCTATCTGAAATGTCTTGGACTCTCTGATGAGATTTCTGATTGATGGTATAGCAATCATTATTTCAAGGGCTGCAACACGTCCTTTCCTATCAATCCTCTTGAAAAGGGTTTGAGCGACAACAGCCCTGAGTCCATCTGCCAGGGTACTTCTTATCTGCATCTGCTGGGCTACCGGAAAAACCTCGATTATCCGGTCAACTGTTTTAGCAGCGCTTGTGGTATGAAGAGTTCCAAAGACAAGATGCCCTGTTGCTGAGGCCTCAACAGCCAGCGCAATGGTCTCAAGGTCTCTCATTTCACCTACCAGGATAATATCAGGGTCTTCCCTTAGTGCCCCTTTAAGTGCCGCTGAGAAAGACCTCGTATGCAAGCCCACCTCTCTGTGGTTGACAACAGCCAGGTTGCTCTGATGCACAAACTCTATTGGATCTTCGACCGTAAGTATATGATCTTTTCTCGTTGTGTTAGCCTCATTGATGATGGCGGCAAGTGTAGTTGATTTACCACTTCCGGTGGGGCCAGTTACCAGCACAAGACCTCGTGGCAAAGAGGCGAGTCTTTGTACAACAGGAGGCATACCAAGCTGTTCACATGTCAAAATATCCGTGGGAATCTCTCTGAATACCGCCGCAACACCATTCTTCTGTTCAAAATAGTTTGCTCTGTATCTGGAAAGACCTGGAATCTCATAGGCAAAATCTACATCACCAGTCTCTTCAAAGATTTTTACTTTTTCCTCAGGGGCTATTTCATACAGTATCGTCCTGAGTCCGTCATTATCGAGTACTTTATACTTGACCCTCTCCAGTTCACCATGAATCCTGAGAACCGGTTGCTGACCGGTCACCAGATGCAGGTCCGAAGCTCCTTGCTCATTCATAAGTTTGAAAAAGGCGTCTATTTGCGCCATAGGTTATCTCCTTCCTGAAAATATTTTAATCAGCAATGCTATCTTTTTTAGGAAAATTAGATTTATCCCTTTATCTAGTAGATTTGCACAAATCATCATAAACTAAAACAATAAATTGATTCAACCTTTATCATATCTGAATTTGGCTAACATCAAGCTTACCGAATTTTGGAACCCGCTACGAAGTAGTGGGCCTGCACACAGCGAACTCGTGCAAAGAAGATACAAGGCATCAAGTACCGCGACGCTTGATAACTCAGATTCGGCGAAATCGATACTCCCGAAGAATAATTTTGAAAAGTTTGATACTATTTTGCAATAACCAATAAGGTATCTGTTATATCCAAATAAATTGTTGTGTAACCACTTAATTATATCGCTTTTTTTATGATGCCTTTCAATATTTGTTATGCAAGATTCAGGTCATAAATTATATGTTGTCATAGCAAATTCCAAATCCTGATCTCCTTGGACATTACAACTGCATCCTGACCTGCCGCATAGAACCTCCTTTTGATCTCCCACGGACTGTATCCGTTTTGATCGTAAAGTCTTCGGGCGCGGAGATTTTTCACTCCTGTATGAAGAAAGATCCTGTTTGTGCCTGTTTCAACTGCCTTCTTTTCGATCTCCTGCAGGAGCATTCGTCCGATACCTCTGTGCTGTTTTTCGGGATTAACAGCAAGGGCAAGCAGTTCAGGGGAATGGAAATAGTCAAATCGACTGGTGAGGTCTCCCAACATTGCAAACCCAACAGCCTGTCTATTTATTTGGGCAATAATGATTATGGTTGAATCTGATTCCAGCCAGGCTGTAACCATCTTGTCATAAGGACCGTAGATATTAAAAACCCTTTTGCTTAACTGGATGATATAGCCTGAGTCCTTATCACGAGCAGGCCGTATTTTTATATGTCCTGACTTGTATGATTTACTCGCCAGGTTTGTTTGATCGAATTGGGGCGCATCGGGAGATAGATAACTCGTTTTTATGCCAGGAGGGCGGTCAAGCTTCATGACATCACCATGCTTTCCGAATAATTCATATCAGGTCATGATCTCATACTTTTTTATCGGTTTGGGAAATTATAAACCAGATAATATGGATCAGATTACCACAACATACGGGTTGCGGCAATATTTTTAAGGACCTATCACAGATTTTGCCAGTACCTTTTGTGAATCTCTGTTACCGGCCCTACCGCCCTGTCAACCATTCTATCATCAGCTTCTGCCGAAAGATTTGAAATATCGGTTTTCGAGAGTCCTGCAAGTTCTTTTAATACGATCTTTACAGAGTCTTTAAGACCCTGAATATTATATCCTCCTTCAAGGGTCATAACAACCTTGCCGTCACAGCAATCTGTTGCCATATTCATGATTGATCTGGTCATCCCCGCAAAACCGTGTGGTGTCACCTTCATACCACCCAGGGGATCATCAGTATGTGTATCAAAACCAGCAGAGACAAGTATCATTTCAGGCTGATATTCGCAGGTGACAGGCCTAATGAGCCTCTCAAATATGTCGATAAACTCACTGTCACCGTAACCCATGGACAAGGGAACATTAAGGGTAAATCCTTCACCTCTGCCAGAGCCAAACTCATTATACGCACCTGTGCCAGGATAATGGGGATACTGATGAGTTGATATATAAAGCACTGAAGGATCATCATAAAAGGAGTGTTGAGTGCCGTTTCCATGGTGTAAGTCCCAGTCAATTACAAGGATACGGTCCAGCCCCAGCTTTTTACGAGCATATGCCGCCCCGATTGCCACATTATTAAAAAGGCAAAATCCCATTGCACGGTTTTGTTCAGCATGATGTCCTGGAGGCCTGACCAGGGCAAAGGCATTATTCAGGCCTTTTGAGTGGACCAAAGAGATGGCCTCACATAGTCCGCCTGCCGCAAGCAGGGCAGCCTCATAAGATCCTGCAGATGTTTGTGTGTCAGGGTCCAGATAAGTGTTGTCTTTTCCCGATGTTTCCGCAAGTAGGTCAATATATTCTGGTGAGTGAATATAAAGGAGTTCATCTCTTTGGGCATATATTGAAGGAACATCTATAAAATTTCCTTTCATATCAATATCTTCAAGCATATCATAGATTCCTTCAAGTCGCGCAGGACTCTCTGGATGGAGTTCGCCCATGTTATGGTCTAAATACCTTTTATCCCGTACAACTCCTGTCTTATTCATTTCTTTTTCCTGTTTTTAATATGGGCCTTAAGGATGATATCAGTAACCGGTAATGGTTTCTGGGCTGATTGTTTTATGAGATAAATGATCCCTTGCAGAACACTTATATATCATACAACAGCTATATTCAAAAGCAGTTTGATCTCCATTTTTTATCCTATCCAACTTTATCCTTGATAAAACCTTGTTTCAAATATAAATTAAAGAGTCAGTTAGGAAGAGTCAATTGTGTTCAAGTTTGAGACGCACGAATATTTCATTCGCAGGAATACAACTGATAATTTAAAACCTCTGGCTCAAAAGAATAAAATAATTCTATACCTAAGGATAAGGAAGCAGTAGTATGAAAAAATCAGGTCCTGATGACATGAACATTCTTCGTCAGCTTGAGGAGCTGGCAAACGGCCTTGGAATTGAAGTGCGCTATGAAAAGATCAAAAAAGAGGCATCTTTTTTCCCGGGAGGTCTATGTAATTTCAAGGGCGATGATCTCCTGATCGTTCATTCCAAGATATCAGCAAGAGATAAGATCCACACCTTGTCCAAGGCTCTGGCCACCTTTGACCTTGGAGACATCTTCGTCAAACCGACGGTTAGAGAACTGCTCTTGAAATATACAGAGACCGGTTCTGAAGAAGATTTTGAAAAAAATCAGGGAGACACTCAGTCCTGATCACTTACCACATAGGTCCTTTTTTCCATCCCTTTCTTCTCGGTCTGTAGCTGTTTCTGTTATAAAACTCAAGAAATTTTGCGATGGCCGATTTCATATTTTTTCTCTCACAGAGTTCCTGTATCCCTCTTACTCCGTAATAATAATCAAGACGATCATATATAGCGCCGGAGATATTATGGAGATTTTGAGATCGAATCAATTTTTCATCAACTTCAAATCCGCTGGATTCCATCACCCTGGGTCCTGCAAAGATAACCATGGCCCCGGGTTCAGCAATAACAATATCCCCCAGAGACGCATAACTCGCAATCGCCCCTCCTGTGGATGGATCAGCCAGTATTGAAATGAATGGCAGTCCATTTCTTTTCAGCCTTATTACTGACTCAATAGTCTTCGCCATCTGCATAAGGGCCAGGATCCCTTCATACAGTCTTGCGCCCCCGGAACAGCATAGACTGACAAAAGGCAGATTTTCCTGTATCGCGTAATCCACGGCCCTCCTGAATTTTTCTCCGAACACAACTCCCATTGATCCACCACAGAAATAGAATTCGCTTACAGCCAGTACGGCTCTGAAATTGTGTATCCTGGCACTTCCCACCACCAATGATTCTTTAAAAGGGGATTTTCCTTCCTGTTTTGCCAAAAATTCACGGTAATAATCCGTGATAACGTTTTCCTCCAGCAGTTGATCCACAGTTAGATTGCGGTGAAGCTCGTGAAAACTTCCTGTATCTACAAGAGAGTCCAGCCATCCTGATGCCCCCAGGATGTATGAATAGCCGCATTCAGGGCAGACATTATGGTTGTCAAGAAACGATTGAAGGGGAATCAGTTTGCCACATCCTGCCTCACGGGGTTCTTTGCCCTTCATGGCACCGCATTCTATAAATTCTCCAGTACCGAATTGGTGATCAGCCCTGCCGTAATCATCACTGACCTCAGTCATACTCGAAAAGTTTACAATCTTGATATTGGGCGGAGGTTTATGAAGTGCCTTTTTTATAGGCACCTCTATATAGCGCTTGATATCATAAAATGTGCCGGTCCCTTTTAATAGCCCGAATTGTTTTGCCCTGGTTTCCCTCCTTTTTATAAGCTTTTTTATTCTGGAACGTGAGAGATCCTTTATGGCCCGACTTAAAAAGTGCTTGATATTGTCTGAAATGGCCTGACAGTCTGTGACATCCTTAACTGAGGGAACAATGCGGTCAATGACTCCAAGGCTCTTTAACTCCCGGGCGCCAGGTTTCAGTACTGACAGAGCCTCATTTATCATAGCAGGATCTCTGAAAATGATAGAGGCCGTGCTCTCCGGTGGGGCTGTTGCGTAAAGTGCGTCATCCATCTGGCCTCTGATATCAGTCATCTGGATGGCAAGTGCACCACCACTTCCTCCTTCCCCAATGATAAGAGAGATGGTTCTGACCGGGATCATGAAAAAATCACGTATCAGGTGAGAGATAAAAAAGGCCTGAAAACGCTGGGCAGAATACATGGAGATATCTGCGCCGTATGTGTCAACCATTGTGAAGATAATGGAGTTCTCAGTGTCCTTTTCCCTTGCCCGTTTCATGAGAGTTATGATGGCTGAGTGGTCATCCGCTGTCAGCATGCCGTAATTGAGCTTGGACAGGTCTTGCTTTTTCTGAAGGTCAACAGGCCTTGGTTTCTGCTGGCCAATTACATAAAGCCTTTTGTCCATAAACATGCAGGTACCTGCCACAAGTGATCCTCCAGGGCAGTCCGCATAATCAAAATCAGGGAAAAGTCTGTTGATTATATCAGATGCCCTTGGTCTGAACGGGTGCCTTGTTCGCTTTTTAAAAATATCTATAAGCTCCATCTTGATCATTATCTACCCTTTTTCTTTAGATGCAAAGTATATGAAACAGGTTAATCTGGTGACTTTTCCGGTTCGGAAGTAGTTCCGCTTTCAGAGCTGTATCCTTTCCCCTTATTTTCAGAGGACTTTGTGCCGTTACGCATTATAAATTCTTTGGTTTGATCAAATAACCTACCTGGTGTTTGAATCATGCGTGTAACTATCCCGGATATTCCTGCGGGGACATTTTCCCATTCTTTGAGTTCAATCTCAGGTTTTGCTATATGCCCTTTGATCTCATACGGAAAGGCAATAATAGATTTATCATCACCAGCGATAATATATCCGACAATCGGTATATGGCGAAGGAAATAATCTAAGAATTCAAACGGTTGGGTAACGAAAAATACATCCATAGTCCTTGTGGCCAAATTAAGGTCACCTTTGGCAAAGGCATTAAAAGTGGGGCTTTGCATGATAAAATCCTCGGTGCTTAATATGCCCTGTTCAATTGTGCCACTACCTTTAATACGTTCGAAATATATACCCTTTTCATCCCGGAATTCCTCGGGTTTTTTCTTATAGATTTTTTCAAGGCTGAGCCGTTCTAGAACCTTAGCAAGTGTATAAGATTCTTTAACGATTCCCTCTTTAATTGTGGCATCTACGGTCCCTCTCATGCTGGGCAGGAGGTCTTCCCTATTTTCCCCCTGCATCTGGAAATCAGCGGTTGCCTTTAATCTCCCTTTAAACCGGCCTCTTCCTATTCTGAGACCCTCCAGGAGTTCATTAACAGGCTGTTCCTTTAACTCTACATGACCGGTAAAGTACTGTTCCGGTACTGCTGCTCTTTTTATATAACCCTCTGTGGTTACAGCACCATGTTCCAGATCTATACGGGAGTTGTTTATAAAGAAATCTTTTCCCTTTATATCCATATCCGCCTGTATCCGGCCCAGATTCAGGTCGCGGAACCTGCCCTTTGACACATCCAGGCCCACATGAATATCCAGGTTGTCAGCAAAATTGTTGTCTGGGACGTCTGTCTTTTCCTGTCCGGTTTCTCCGGTTTTATTCCGCTCACCTTCTCTTTTAATTTCAGTGCTTTTGTCAGGGAGAAAGATATCAGCACTGTCAACAAAGCCGGATTGCAGCATGACATTACCTGACAGGCTGTTATCCCTTAATTGCAAGTCTCCTTCCGCGCTTATTCTGCCATTGAAAACCTCTCTTTTTATTCTGAGATCCTTCAGGAGTTCATTAACAGGCTGTTCCTTTAACTCTACATGACCGGTAAAGTACTGTTCCGGTACTGCTGCCCTTTTTATGTAACCTTCTGTGGTTACAGCACCATGTTCCAGCTCTATACGGGAGTTGTTTATAAAGAAATCTTTTCCTTTTATATCCACATCCGCCTGTATCCGGCCCAGATCCAGGTCGCGGAACCTGCCCCTTGACACATCCAGGTCCACATGTATATCCAGGTTGTCAGCAAAGCTGGTGTCTGTCTTTTCCTGTCCGGTTTCTCCTGGTTTTTCGTGCTCTGTTTCTTCTGTAACAGGGCTGTGGGTAGTGGCAAAGATGCCGGAAGTGTCAATAAAAGATGATCTCAGCAGGAGTTCCCCGGAGAGGTCTTTCCACCCTATTAAATCTCCAGTTACAAAAATGGGGCTATCACCTATATTCATCTGGAACGCGTCTACTTTTAATCGCTTACCTGATAAAGTCAGACTGAAATTGCAGTCTTTTACAGGAGATGCGAATCGTTCCAGATCAAAGGCCAGGCCACTGCCATTTATATTCCCGAAAAAAGTCGATTCTGCCAGACCATTGCCAAAGTTTCTAATCTTCAAATTTGCCTCTACTGTACCCTTTGCGGGAATCTCGCTCCTGTTTGAATGTATGCCCAAGTCTTTCATAGAAAGACCGGATGTCACCAGATCCAGCTGAGACATGTTCCCTCTCTGGATGTGATACAATGCGGAAAGCTCAATTGATGAGCTGTCCAGTTCGCACAATATGCTTCTTATATCCATGAGTTTACCTGGTGAATGATGCAGTTCAAAAAGAATGCTGCTCCGGGAACCAGGCGGGTCCATATTGAATTCCCCGGTGCTGAATGATACATTGCGCAGATCAATATCTCCTTTATATTCCCAATGTTCATCCTCTTTTGTAGCAGTTACACGCACAGGAACATGCCGGTTAAACATCACAGTCTGCTGTACCTGGGGATAAAACAGAGACAGAAACTCGTTTACATCCGTCGCAGAGGCCACATAGACCTTCCTAACCTCCAGATTCATATCCGCCTGTACTTGGCCGAAATCAGATGAGAGTTCAAAAGTGGTATTTCCCCATGCACCAACAGCGGTTAATCTGTTCTGATTCTTTTCATCAATATGGATAGCACCTTTTTTGAGAATCAGGGTCTGAAGCAGTTCGTCCTGATTAATTCGGCAATTTCTTATAGAAAATTCTGCTTCCATGATTCTAGGGAAGGCCCAGCCCGGAGTGTAACCTATCCTCGCAAGACAGTCTAATTCCCCTGTGATCTCTCCAATTTTGTCAAGCCGCTGGCGAGCATTGTCAGGGAGAAATCGGATTGTTTTCTGACCAATCAATTCATGAATATCAAAGGATCCATCAACAAATACATCAACAAAACGTGAACTGTTATAGGTGTCCTTTATTGAAAGATCCACATGATTTATTAGTGAACTCCCGAAACAGGCTTTCAAGTTAGGGATACTGAGATCCCCGTGAGCAAGGATCACATCTGCGGAGACCTCCTCGAATGGTATTTCTAAGTTATCATCACAAATTGTGAAATCTTTACATTCCAGCCTGAGTTCCATGGTTGAATGGTTTTCAGGCAAGTACATTTTTTTAAATTGTTTAAAATTCCCCCTTAATGCAAAGATCTCCGTGCGGACATTACCGGAACACAGGACAGGTAAGAGTTGATCCTCCAGCCACAGAGAGAGAATAGGGTGGGGGAGAAGTCCCTTGAAATTTTGAATAGGCATGAAAGGGCTCGTTAGTTCAAGATCCATATATGGATTGCCTGGTTCAGTTAAATCAAGATCCAGGGTCAAGGCCAGAGAAGCCCTGTTCGTGCTAATCTGCATGGATGGAGCGTTTATTTTTTTCCCTGTAATAACTGATTGAAAATCTATTGTCACTTTTGGGAAAGAGTAATCCATTAAACGGTCATGTCTTTGCAGTCTTAACAGGAAAGCGTCTACTGTGGCCTGCCCATTGATTGCCAGGGATTCACCTGGTACACCACTTATGTGAAGGTCTGTTTTAATATCCCCCTGATGAACAGGGAAAAATTCAGGCCATGGGATCAGGTCCATGGAAGTGTTTGCTGTTTTGAGATCTATATTGATTTCCGGCAGGCCCTTTCCATTGTTCCTGGGGTTGAGCGTCCCCTTAAGATTGAAATTGACCGTCTCCTCCTTTATATTCAGTCTGCCTGTTCCACTTATGTATAACATCAAAGGGTCATCATTATTTTGACGGATATCAAGGTTGAAATTTTTCAGGAACAGGGATCGGTCAGGGATATGCATCTGTCCCTGCTCAATACGAATACTCGGGATGTTTGGGATTTCTAATAATTGTGGTTTTTCGACCTTGTCCTTATGGGGAGCAGTGCCTGTATCTGATTTAATCTTTATCTGCGGCTGAGACAGGTATATACTGACCGGGACTATGTCTCCCCTTATAATCCGCTTGCCATCCAGAATCACATGCACCTCTGAGGCCTTGATTTCTCTATTCCCTTGCCTTGATTTAGCCTCAAAATCCTGAATCGATATTCCCACCCCATGCCATATATAGACGTCTATCTCTCCGGCGCGGATCTCAAGTCCGGTTGAGTCGGAAATTTTTTTAAGTATATGAGACTGGACAGCCGGGAATTGTACAAGTGTCCAGGCTGTAAACAGGAGGACAAAAAAGGTCATCAACAGCAGAAGAGCTGGTTTAAGAAAGAGTCTTATTTTTTTAAATGGCATTTTGTGAAATAGTCTTTCAGTATCCTGCTATGATCAAACATCAGATCAGCAGGCAGGTTGTCTTGATTGAAAATATCAATTTTTATAGCATCATCAGCCGCTTTGGGCTGACCATTGGCCCTGGCCCTGAAAACAATTGAGATAGTATGGTGTCTGGGATCCCTTTCAGGATCAGAATAGGCACCAAACAGGGAAAGGATCTCCACGTCAAGAGATGTTTCTTCTCTGGCCTCTCTAACTGCGGCCTGTTCAAGACTTTCGCCGTAATCCACAAACCCGCCGGGGAGTGCCCATCCACAAGGAGGATTTTTGCGCAGGACAAGTATAATCCCCTTGTCCAACTCGATAATGATATCAACTGTAGGAAAAGGATTTCGGTATTTCTCCACACCCTTTCCACAGTGAGGACATGTCAGACTATCTTTCACTCCATCACCTTATATATTTTAAAACCTGACATAATTTTGAGTATCCATATCTATATTGTAATCAGCAGGACTCATGTCGTTTTTCAAGTCCCCATTTTATAAGATTACAATATCAGAGGCTATATCCTTTGTCAAAGGACGTATCAGGCCACTTTTGTCTCTTTCACTAATACTGGTTGTGTGTTTATTGAGGCAAAAATATTTCAACAATTTTATCAGATATTCTTAAGCATGATTAAGATTTTGCGGGCAATGTGTTTTTTGATATTCATGAATCAGATATACTCTACCGGTTTTACTCAAACCTTTACAAACTTCATTACCTGTGACAATATTCATACGGAATTCAGGAATTCTTACTGCCCTGTTTTAACGGTTTTGAATTTATAAACCCAGGGAAATTGTATCATCAATTTGATGGGAGTTTTTTTCACTTTCAGGAGTTACAGGTGAAAGGGATAGCTAAATATACTTTTATATTTTTTGCGTTCATTGGTACCTTAGTCATATGCACAGGTGTTGTACTATGGTATCTTTGGTCAAGCAATATGCCTTATATTGGCTCTCTTGAAGAATACAGTCCTCCGGTGATAACCGAGATTTATAGTGAGAATGGCGAGACAATAGGTCGTTTTTGGACAGAAAAGCGGGCAGTAGTGCCCCTTGAACAGATCTCTGATTATATGAAGAAGGCTATTCTCTCAGCTGAGGATGCAAGGTTCTATGAGCATGAGGGGGTAGATTTCCAGGGTATCTTCAGGGCCTTTACAAAGAATCTGGCTGCTGGAAAGATAGAGCAGGGTGGAAGTACGATCACACAGCAGGTAACCAAGTCCCTGCTTTTAAAAAATACGACAAAGACATATAAGCGAAAGGCAAGGGAAGCTATTCTCTCCCTGCAGATAGAAAAGACATTTTCCAAAGACAAAATCCTGTTTCTTTATTTGAATCAGATCTACCTGGGACATAGTGCTTATGGTGTTGAGATGGCTGCTCAGACCTATTTTGGGAAAAAGGCGGCAGAGTTGAACCTTGCCGAGTCAGCCATGATAGCAGGTCTGCCCCAGGCGCCAAGCAGATATTCCCCGATATCCCATTTCGAAGCGGCAAAGAAGAGACAAAAGTATGTGCTCGCAAGGATGCGTGAAGACGGTCACATCACCTCAACCGAGGAGAAAGAGGCATTTGAAAAAGAGATAGTTCTCAAGGAGAAAGAAGAGAACTATTTTGCGCGTACCCCATATTTTACAGAGCATATCCGTAAGTACCTGGAGGAACAGTATGGAAAGGATCTCCTTTATAGTGGAGGGCTTAAGGTCTATACTACCTTGGATTTGGATATGCAAATGATCGCGCAGGCAGCGGTTATAAAAGGACTAGATGATCTTGATAAGAGGGAAGGGTATAGAGGTCCTCTAAGGTCCCTTGTTGATCCTGCAGAGATGGAGACGTTCAGAGAGGAGTGTCGTAAAAAGCTGGCAAAGACCCCTTTGGAGATTAGTTCCGTTGTTGAGGCGCTTGTTGAAGAGGTGGATGACGAAAAAAGGGAGGTCATTGTCTCAATAGGCGATGAACAAGGTGTTCTTTCAGTCTCTGCCATGAAATGGGCAAGAGAGCCGGACCCTAAAGTCCCATATTTTGATGTGACTGTTGAGGTACCCAGTGAGGTGTTATCCACAGGTGATGTAATCCTCTGCAGGGTAAAGGACAAAATAGCGATAATTGCAGATCAGGAAGAAAATGAACCTATAGGGAAAGAGCTTGACGGGCAGACGGAAATTAAATCCGGGCTCGGACTTGCTTTGGCATCACAGAGGGATGAAAATCAATATATTTATCAGCTCTTCCTTGAACAGGAGGTCTTACCTCAAGGTGCGCTTTTGAGTATAGAACCTTCAACCGGCAAGGTCAAGGCGATGGTCGGGGGAAGATCTTTTTATGAGAGTCAGTTCAACCGGGCAATTCAGGCAAGACGCCAGCCCGGTTCAGCATTTAAACCCATCATATATGCTGCCGCCCTGGAAAAGGGCATGACTCCGGCGACCGTGATACTGGACTCTCCCTATGTGTCCAGCACAAGCCCAGAACCTGATGAAGAGATCTGGAAACCCCACAATTATGCTGAAAAGTTCTTCGGCCCCACTCTTTTAAGGACAGCACTCATACTGTCTAGGAACGTGATAACAGTTAAGATACTGAAAGAGATTCGTATCCCCTATGTGATAAATTATGCCAGAAGAATGGGTATAAAATCTGAACTGGCACCTGACCTCTCCCTTTCACTTGGTTCATCAGGGCTCTCCCTGGAAGAGATCACCGCTGCCTACGCTATTTTTGCGAATGGTGGAATGCTGGTGAAGCCATATTTTATCAACAAGATAGAGGACCGCTCAGGACAAGTTATTGAAGAGGGTCAGCCGGTAATTCAGGAGGCTATCTCCGGGGCTGTGGCCTATGTCATGACGGATCTTTTAAAGGCGACTGTCACAGAGGGTACAGGGTGGAGAGCCAAGGCCCTGAACAGGCCGGCAGCAGGAAAGACAGGAACAACCAATGATCTGAAAGACGCGTGGTTTATGGGATATACCCCTGAACTGGTTACTGGCGTCTGGGTGGGATATGATAACAGGATCTCAATGGGTCACAGTGAGACAGGTTCCAGGGCTGCATGCCCGATATGGCTCCAATTTATGAAAGATGCACTTGCAGATATGCCTGTTCAGGATTTTCCTGTTCCAGAGGATGTGGTTTTTGCCAGGATAGATGCGGAAAAGGGCCTTCTTGCCAGCCAATATTCTAAAAAGACGGTATTTCAGAGTTTTGTGAAAAATACAGAACCGGATAAATATACTCCCAAGCCTGAGGCCGCAAGACCGGGTGAGTTTCAGCAGTTTGATATGGAACATATGGAGTTTTGATCCGGAATAGGACCTTGTTTAGCCATGTCGTGAAACTCAGCAGAAATTCATATGTCCAGTGTATGTTTACTCTCCTCTGTATAATGGGATCTTTAATAACACAGAGGTTTTCTTCTCGGATATCCTTATATCTATTTTCCCATTCAGCATACGGATAATTCTTCGTGTGATATGGCCTCCTCGC
Source organism: Deltaproteobacteria bacterium (assembly GCA_019307745.1). Classification (GTDB taxonomy): domain Bacteria; phylum Desulfobacterota; class DSM-4660; order Desulfatiglandales; family HGW-15; genus JAFDJA01. The sequence continues at coordinate 25,349 of JAFDJA010000009.1, forward strand.
CCGCGTGTCTCCCCTGCAAGAAGACCGGCTCTTTCTTGCTCGGATATCTCGCCGGTATTTTTCACCTCAACGCAGGCCCAATCTCCATCCGCAAAGGTTTGCACAGAGAGAAAACCTCCCATTAACGGTATCGCATTTGTGGCGTTGTTAAGTAAATTGTCTAAGAGCCTTTCCAGTTGGATTTGATAGCATTTGACCATAAGTGTATCATTGCAATAATCTTCTTCAAGGGTCACCTGTCTCAACTGTTCCGTGATAGCAAATTTGTTTATCTGAAAGCGCTTACTGACAATATCGTTGAAATCAAGTGGACGTTCTCTTCCTACCTGGGATATGCTCATTGCCATCTCTTGTATCCTGCTCGTCTCTTCAAAAAGGATATCCACATATTCTCTGATTTTTTTATCTTCCCCCAGGGTGGCTTCTTTTTCAAGCATCTGTTTTAGCCTCCTGGCAAAGCCGGCAATGGCTATGGCAGGATTTTTAAAGTCATGAAGGATATCATCAAGTCGCTCTATCCTCTGTGCCTTCATCAGTTCCCTGCCAAGGAATAAGAATATCTCAATCTCTTCAGGAGAGTACATCTTTCTCTGATCTTTGGCATCAAATGTCATAAAGTGAAGGATCTGTTCACCCGCCTTAAGGGGGATATACAATGTGGAATTGATATTGTGGTTTCTTGTAAATTGCCTGAAAGCTTCTGATACAAGGGGGCTTTTCTGGGGATCAGTTACTAGAACATAAGTCTGTGTAACCATTTCATAGGGGCTTTCATTTTCATAGTCCCTAAGGTTCAGGACATGTTCAAAGGCCTGTTCACTGCTGATTGGAAATTTTTGTCCGATGCCATGAAAATCAGTTGAATCAGGATACCCTGCCTCAAGTACTACATGTTCAAAATTCGTAGAAACAGAGAACAGGGCGCAGCTCTGGATGTTAATTATATCAGCAAGTTCAGGGATCACACGATTAAATATCTCCTTCGTCTTGACCCCTTCCCATGTTCCCAGTTTCTGAAAAATGCTCTGGATAATGGCGTCTTTTTTTTCATTTACCCTGTACATGGACATTATTTTTTTACGTGCAATGACAAAGCTAAGTCTGTTTGCCATGACCTCTGCCATGTTTATTTCCAGGGCGGAGAACACTCTGTTTTTTTCAGGGTAATAGATCTGGATCACACCAACCGTATCACTTTCGTCTGGAAAGAAACGAGGAATCTCTAAAGGGACGGACATAAGGGAATAGGCTCCCTTTCGTTTAACAATGTCTTTATCCAGGTACAGGTCTTCTTCCAGGATATTGGGTACAAGATATGTTTTACGTTCCACGATCACCTGGCCGGCAATACTCTTTTCCATAGGGATGTGGGTCTCTCTGGAGTCATCTTCCTGCGGAAAAGATCCGTACGAGATCAATTTTCTGCTGCTTGGGTCATAAATACGAATAGATGAAGACAGGGCACTCAAGGAGTTTACAATGTGTTGATTGAAAATTTCAAGGATTTCTCGCTCAGGTAGGTCAGGATTGATTTCAATGACGCTATTTATCTGCCTGGAAAATTTGGTTAGAAATTCAGGAAGGAGAGATTCACTGGCCCACTTCATCATGCTTGCCCAGAATTCGTGGTTATCATCACAAGGCTTTGCCCAGTCTTCCTCCATGGCTTTCTTGAATAGATTTACAAGATTTATAAACATTGTTTATATACTTTTTCAAGATGAGAAAAAATTAGTGGATTCAAACAGTACATATGTGTCAGAAAGTCTTTATTCTAACTGAATTCGGGAATCATATATTTGATCTGAAAGGAAAAATTAGTTAACCATGCTTAAGCCTGCTTAACCATTGTTTCCGATTTTGCAAGAACCAGGAAAACGTAGAACAAATATTTAATATAGCGGTATATTCAATGGAATACAATCAAAAAAATCGAGATGGATATAGTTAGTTTCCATCCAGAAATGGCCCTTTTCCGCAATTTCGGCGTCTATCTGCGGAATTAATTGTGCGGCGTACCTTCGTACGCCTCCGCATAATTCCTTGATTTCTTTGACTTTGCGAAAAATTCCTCATTTCTGAATTGGAAACCACCTAGTGTCTTCAATTCATTTATGGATGGACACTAGTTAGGTGCCATAAATTTGAGGGGAGTCGGCTCCAAAGAGGTCAGATTATCACATTTTGGACAATGGATCTTATTCAGGCAGAATATAACAATCAAATATTATATCCTTAGTTCCTTAGCCCCTGCAAGGATAGTATCAAAGAGCTGCCTGATATCATCCTCTTCTATGCATGAGAAGGCTATCCGCAGGTCCGTATCACCTATTGCTATAAGACCTGTACCATACTTATCAAGTAGGTGTACCCTGAGATGTTCAGCATTGACATATTTTAATTTAATACACATAAAGTAGCCCGAGTTAAAGGGGTAGACCTCCCATGCATCATCATATTTGGGGTCTAACAGGACCTGTTTGAGTTCTAGGGCACGCCTTTTCATGATTCCAAATTTTTCTGCCTTTTCAGCAATATATGAATCAGATTCGAGTGATCTGAGTACAATTGACTGACTCAGGTGGGAGACGCTTGATATGGATCCGCGTACACACCCGGCAGTCTTTCTCTCTAATGCGTCATATACCAGGGAAGCGTTTCCCTCAATAGAGGCACCGTATGTGATGAATCCTACTCTCAGTCCCCATACATAATCCTCTTTTGTGGCACCATCCAGCTTGATGGTCAGGAGCCTGGGCTCTTTCCCCGTCATCTGGGCAAATATTGATTCCTTGAGCACCTCATCCTCATAAAAGAGTCCGAAATAGGCATCATCAGTCACCGCAATGATATTTAGACCGTCATTTGCCAGCCCTGTCAGGAGTACGGCTATTTCCGCACCTTCCTCTTTTGTGATGGAGTATCCTGTGGGATTGTTAGGAAAGTTTAGAAGCACGATAGCCTTGCTATTTTTTATGGACTCAGTCTGAATACACTTTTTAAGCGCCGGAACATTGAATCCGCCATCCTTATCAAACATCTGATATTTACAGATCCTTCCTGTTCCAAGTGTCTCAAAGATCATATTGTAATTTCCCCATATCTTGTCCGGCAGGATTATTGCGTCACCTTCATCTACCCAAAGATCAGCAATCACTCTCAAGCCATGTGTGATTGCATTTGTCACTACAGGCAGGCTTATTACTTTGTCATTAAGGGAGGGGTTCTTTTTCATCATCGCCTCTTTCCAGGCCTTTCTAAGAGGCATGATCCCGAATGACGGGGCATACGTAAGGGACTCTTCAGGCGCAAGACCACAGATTTTGTTCATGATCGAAGGCAGATGCATGGTCTGGCCCTTTTCTGTTGCCATACCCACTGTGGCATTATACTTGTCCGCCTTTTCTTTGGCCTCTGCACTCTGCGTGAGGATTCCTTTTGGGAAATAGAGATTCTTTCCAGTATCAGAAAGCATATCATAGATATGCGGATTGGCGTTTAATATGATCTCATTGAGTTCTTTTGCTAGTGGATTCATGAATTTTCCCCTTGCACTGTTATTTTGTCGGTTCTGTTATTTAATGGAAATTAAGACAGATCAGGAAATCATATTTGCTGTCTATATGGCAAAATGTCAAGTGAAATAATAAAATTTTTTCAGCAGATACAGAATGATGGCATTGGAGGATACTAAGGCATAAGAAAGGTGTGAAATCTTATTCTGACCATTGTTTCTGTAATTATATACTTTTTTATGCGGTTAATTTCCCTTGACTTGAAAAGGGACATCTATATATATTTAAGACCTTGAAAAGACTAATATAAAGGTTTTAAATCATATTTTTTTAAATAAAAACAACATATAAGGAGAATAAAATTATGACTGATGTAGTAATTGTTTCCACTGCCAGGACTCCTGTGGGAACCTTTGGTGCAACCCTGAAGTCTACCCCTGTGGTGGATCTTGGTGCGATAGTATTAAAGGAGACTTTGACAAAGGCAGGCCTGCGTCCCGTGGCCTCAGAAGATGTGGCCAGGTATGAGCCTGACGCACTCAAAGGTGTAGGGATGATTGATCTGGAAAAACAATTTTATGACTATGATGAGAATCTTCAGTCTGTTCATGTTGATGAGGTAATCATGGGAAATGTTATAGGTGCGGCACAGGGTCAGAATGTGGCCAGACAGGCAACTATTAAGGCGGGTTTCAGCAAGGAGACAAGTGCCTTTGTAGTGAATAAGATATGCGCATCAGGCATGAAAAGTGTTGCCTTGGCATCCCAGGCCATTAAGAGTGGTGATGCGGATGTCATAGTAGCAGGCGGTATGGAAAATATGAGCCTTATTCCTTATGCCATTCCTTCCGCAAGGTGGGGAGCACGTATGAATGCCGCAGAGATGGTCGATTTGATGGTTATGGATGGTCTATTTGAAGGTCTCTATGGCTATCACATGGGCATCACAGCCGAAAATATTGCTGAAAAATACGGCATTACCAGAGAAGAGCAGGATGAACTGGGCGCCTTGAGCCATAAACGCGCAATATATGGCATTGAAAATGGTCTTTTCAAGGATGAGATCGTGCCAGTTGTTATTCCCCAGCGAAAGGGAGATCCCATAGTCTTTGATACGGATGAAAGACCCATGGAAACTTCTGTAGAAAAAATGTCAAAATTACGGCCTGCGTTTAAAAAGGATGGAACAGTTACAGCAGGGAATGCTTCCGGTATAAACGATGCGGCCGCAGCACTTCTAATAATGTCTGCTGACAAGGCCAAAGAGTTTGGTCTTGAACCAATGGTAAAGATCAGGTCTCATGCGAATGCTGCTATTGACCCTGCCTATATGGGTTTGGGTCCTATTCCTGCTGTACGCAAGATATTGGCAGAAGAAAGCCTCTCTATCGATGATTTTGGTGCAATCGAGCTAAACGAGGCCTTTGCTTCACAGGCAATCGCATGTGTAAGAGAACTGAACTGCGACATGAAAAAGACCAACATGCTCGGAAGTGGTATCTCAATTGGTCATCCAATCGGTTGTTCAGGTGCAAGGATCCTTGTCACACTGATCAGCCAGATGATGAGAGACAAGCATGATTTAGGGCTTGCCTCACTGTGCATTGGTGGAGGTCAGGGCATGGCTATGGTATTAGAGAGGGCGTAATCCTGCTATTTAAATTTGAGACAAGAGAAAAGCCCGGCCTAAGTGCCGGGTTTTTCGCAGTCCGGGGACAAGACAAGTCAAATGTCCTGTAGTCCGCACTGGAGATTGCCATTACTAAATACTGCGAGGGAGATATATTATGTCATATGATACCATAATTTTTGAGATTGATGATAATGTTGCCGTTATCAAATTTAATCGGCCTAAGGCATTGAATGCTATTAATCCTGATGTGATCAATGAGCTGGGCAAGGCACTTGACCAGATCGAGGCGGATAGGTCGATCAGAGTACTGATCCTTACGGGGGAGGGTGAGAAGTCGTTTATCGCGGGTGCAGACATTTCTCATATGGTTAATTTTACTCCAACCGATGCAAAACAGTTTTCGCGCCAGGGCCAGGAACTGCTGTTCAGGCTGGAATCTCTTCCTATACCGGTGATTGCCTGTGTAAATGGCTTTGCATTGGGGGGAGGGACCGAATTTGCCATGGCATGTGATTTTATTTATGCCTCAGAAAAGGCCAGGTTCGGGCAGCCTGAAATCAACCTTGGAGTAATCCCTGGTTTCGGAGGCACCCAGAGGCTTTCCAGGAAGGTCGGAATGGCACAGGCAAAAGAGCTGTGCATGACCGGAAAAATCATATCCGCTCAGGAAGCAAAGGATATAGGGCTTGTGAATCGTCTTTTTTCCCCTGAGGAGCTGCGGGAAGAGACAATGAAGACAGCCAAACTGATTGCTTCCAAGGGCAGAACTTCAATGCAGGCAGTAAAGGAAACTATCCAGAGAGGTTATGATCTGGATCTCAGGAATTCATGCTATATGGAATCAGAGGCATTTGGGATGTGCCTTAGCAGCCCTGATGGCAAAGAGGGTTTTTCGGCCTTTCTTGAAAAGAGGAACCCTGAATTTCAGGACTAAAGGTTTGTTCAATAATAATATCATAGTTTTCGCGCTCAGTTGCTGGTCAGATCAAGGCTCTGCCTACCGATTAAGTCCTCGGGAATAGTAAGCCTCTTTCAAGGTTTTTACTGATGTGTGTCAACAGGGCAGGGTATGCCTGAGTGTGAGATACTAAAATGTGTGGGCTTCTTTGAGTGACTGCCCGGGCAAATAGATAGGCAAATAGATATTTTTTGCCCGTAAACTGCCATTGTCTTTCAGCCAGAATGAACCTGTTATTGGGGAGAAAAGAGATAGGTTATATGCCCGGAATTGTAGAAAAGATCATTTCAGGAGATGTGAGAAGCGCGGCACGCCTGATCAGTGATATTGACAACAATGTCCCTGAGGCCAGAGAAGTCCTGAAAGCGCTATATTCCCATACAGGCCGGGCGTATGTGATCGGCATCACAGGTGCCCCTGGCGTAGGCAAGAGCACCATGGTGGACAAGATGATTACCCACCTTCGCGCGCAGGAAAAGACGGTCGGGGTCATCGCTGTGGATCCTACCAGCCCTTTCAGTGGAGGCGCTATCCTGGGTGATCGCATCAGGATGCAGAAGCATAGCAGTGACGATGGTGTCTTTATCCGGTCACTTGCCACCCGGGGCCATTTAGGTGGCTTGACCAGATCCACACGGAGCG
>JAFDJA010000097.1 GCA_019307745.1 Deltaproteobacteria bacterium
GTGACAGGCTCAACCATAACTCCCCGCTTTCTACCTCATAATCACCGTCTGTATCATTTACCTCATAGTAGCTTACATCGCTATCGAGTATGACCAGATAGGGTTTGTCTTCCGTGTCAGACCAGACATAATAATGGGAGTTTTTGATATCAACGGTGGATGCGGTTGTGGAAATAAGTTTTACAGCATCCGCGCATATGGTTCCGTCAGCGCTAATATCATACCCTGTCAGGTTTATTGATATATTGCCTGATCCTCCGCTAAAGGTGTGGCTGCCTCCCAGTTGGACCCATGATCCGCTGTTTGCGGTCTGATCAACCGTGTAAGTATTTGAACCGGAGCTGTTGGTAACGGTGTACGGCACTGAGGTCGACCTGTCCACTGTTGCGTACCACATGGCATAGGCATAATAGTCACCGTCAGGAATGCCCGTAAGGTCCCAGGTCGCGGTATAATTCCCGTCCTGTTCTATGGTCCAGTACTTGCTGTTATAGGCGTCACTGTGTGTTGCCCAGTCCCACGCATCAGTGGGGACAAATTTGACGGCATCTGCACAGACCAGGTCGTCGGTTCCGGAACTTGTATAAGTTATTTCTACATAATCAAAAGTGCCCGCATCAAAATAATAGGTGCCAATCGCTACCCATTCCTCATCATTCTGAGTCTGGTCCACTATTACGGCATCTATGCCGCCGGAGTGTTGGATTCTATATGGCACGGCAGTGGAATTCTTACTGTTAGCAGCCCACCTGGCATAAACAGTATATTCAGCGGTTGCCGGAATTACTGGTCTCCACGTCGCAGCATATGCGCCTGAAACGTCTGTTCTGTAGAAATTGTCATTATAGCCTCCGCTTCCAGCAACACTGATCCATGTGCCTGAGATGGTAAATTCAGGGTCAGTATTATCAACAATTACAGTTGTTCCTGATGACACGGAAAAAGCGCTGCTCTCATCATCGATTATACCTCCCAGCGCATCTGAAAAAGAATGAAATGTACCGCTCATGTTGAGGGTAGGTGTGATCTCATCAGGTTTTGATCTTGGATTGTCCGGGTCGGCATTGCTGAGAGTGACCCATGGAACGTAATCGATTTCAGGGTTATAATACATCTTGTTGTGTTCTTGCCACTGGGATCTCCACAGCATCCTGTCATCACCTGTCAAAACACGTGAACGGCTGCCGGTCTTATAGACACGATCTGAAAGGTCAAAGATATAATTCATTGAGAAATTTCCTGCCTCGAAAAGATTGTTATCCTCCACTGTCATGAACTCAAAGTCCATGCTTCCGCCATCATCTATCATAAACATGATATTGGGAGGAGGGGCATGTCTTCTGACATCAAGAGGCACGTCTGAGATATCCACACAATATCCCGGCGGTGTGGCAAAGGAGACCGATATTGTATGATCGGAAGTTACGTTATTGAATGTATAAGTGGTTACACCTCCCACAGACCCACCGTCCACCAGGACATCATCTATGCTGATGCTTGGTGAATTTGTAGTTATTGTGAATGTCTCGTCATCTCCTTCTCGGACTTCGGTGGTCCCAACAGGGGTTATGCTGCCTCCTGCATCAGCGCTGGCAGTGATGGTGTGGAAGATGTCGCATCCAACGTTCAGGGTGTAGCTCCCGTAACTGTCAGCATCATGGTGTCGGACCGCAATATAGTATGTGCCGGCGGCAAGGGCCTGCTCTATACTGAAGTTCAGGTCGGTTCCGCTGTCCTGATCCTGGGCTAATACAGCGCAGCCGGAGTCATAGATGTAGCCGTATGTGTCAATGGAACTGTCAGTGTCAACCGTTACAAGGGTAGTATCGGCAAGGGTCAGTTCAAAGAAGTCCCAGTCCTCCCACCCCACTGCCGACTGGATTTTACCAGAAGTTGAGGTGTTACAGGATATAGCTGTTGCACTGGCACAGACTTCGCCATGATCATCAGCCTCAAATTCAACATTCAAATCATAGCTGCCTGTCTGATCCGGATAGGCATGGCGCACGGCAATATAGTATGTGCCTGTATCAACGCCATATTTTATCTCAAAATTGTTAACCGCGCCAGCGTCATCGTCCTGCGCCAATATAGTGCAGCCGGAGTCATAAAGGATACCTTTGGTATCAATACTGCTGGAAGTGGAAACCAGCAGGGAGCCGCGCCCCGTAATATTGACCTCAAAGAAGTCCTTGTCCACCCAGCTTCCAGACGATTGAATAATTCCGGCTGTAGTGCTCGTGGTGCCCACCGATGTGGCCGCTGCACATCTCCCGCCATGATCATCGGCCACAAAGGAGACTTCTATGGTGTGATTTGATAATGTGGGGCTGAAGGTGTATGAGCGCACAGATCCTACTGAAGCGCCATCTACTAGAACGTCTTCGACCGCATAATTGGAATCAGGGTTTATTAGAAATGTCTGGTCCTGGTTGCAGGTAACAGCAACGCTTCCGGAAGGGGAGATGGCTCCGTTAGCACCTGCACTTGCTGTAATGGTAGCGCTAGCCAGGGTGTCCAGGGCAAATGTGGCTGAGATAGCGTGATCAGAGGTGACATCCGTGAATTCATATGTAGTGACAGCACCTGCTGATGATCCATCAACCTCCACATCATTGATCTCAAAACATGTGTCAGGCGTAATGGTGAAGATCTGGCTGTCACCTGAATTAATACTTACAACGCCTGAAGGCGAGATAACACCCCCCAAACCCGCACTTGCGTTAATGGAATAGGTGGTAATACCGGGAGTAAATTCTACGTGCAGTGTATAGTCGCCTGTATCATCTTCAAGATATTCATGCATGGCAATATAATAGGTTCCACTGGGGAGAACTTTTTCTATCCGGAAATTCAGACCAACCCCAGCATCATCATTGAAAGTTATCGGAGTTTCAGCACCGTCATAGAGATGACCATAAGTATCAATGTTATCTGGCGACACATAGGTTGTATAAACAAGCAAGGTCCCGGCCTCACTCAGAGTAACTTCGAAATAATCCCAATCATTGCTTTTACTGAACCTGCCGTCTAGTGTTTGATTTTCGCTAATTGAGTCTGCCTTGGCAAAATTGTCGCCATAATCCGGAGTTTCTGAAAATACATTTTGAGATCCCAGAAGTACCAGAAAAACGAGAAAAAATATGCATGTTATTATATGATGCAGCCTGAATGTCATTGGGATCACCTCCATCTTTAAATGTCCCGGAATTCATGATTTTTTTGTCTGGCAGGTGCAGCAGTGACATTTTCAGGGCCTCTCAGCCCTTTGATCACTTCTCCTGTTAGTCTCCTGATCAAGCACCTTCAATTTGTCTGGTATTTCTTCATTATTATGCCGGTCTGTCTCTTATGCTGCCGGTTCCGCATCACAGATGCCTGCTAGAATGCCCGTTTATATCCTATTTCTATATATGCCTGAGCCACGTTTTCCCGTATGCCGCGGCTGTAGACACTATAGGTATATAGATTGGACTCCTTGGTCATGTCCAGAGATTCACCTGTTGTAACTCCTTTAAAATGCGAGATATACTCTAAGGTACAGCCGCTGGGATCTAATGCTGACAGCTGAGCCGTGACCCAATTGTCATCGTCCTTAACATCATTTGGGTTAGGCAGTGCATCCACCAGCCATGCTGGCCGGGATGGACTCCCGCTGGTGTTCATCTCTTCTGCTCCGTTCTGTATTGTCTGGGCATTTTCCATGACCGCAGCCTCTGCCAGATATAATATCTCTTTAAATGCCTTGTCGTTTCCCGCGACCAGCACTTCTATACTCGCGGTCCTGGACGATGACAGTCCCAACAGGGTCATGGCCATCAGGAGAACAAGGGATATTACCAGAACAGCCCCGCTCTCATCCTTATGTAAAAGGTTTCTTTTTTTCATGATAACTCCTTCATAAAACCAATGTTGATCCAGGTAAAAATTATTGTCCGCGTTATATGAGCCTCGTCCTTAAACATACCATTTCTGTTATCTTCCTATCATTGGGGTCGCCAATCTTCCATACTGTAAGGTTTACCTCTTTTGTATCGGCCAGGGTCCCTGCCGTGACTACCCATGTTATTTTATAAAGGCCATCCGGTGTGTTTTCTTCATCACTGCCCAGAATCACATCATCATAGGAAATGGCAACAAACTCTTCTATCTTGTCCTGTCCATAGTTTGCTCCCTGGGCAAGATTGTATGAAAATGAATCACCATACAGGGCGTATCCCTGCATACTTGCAACACCTAGAAGGCCTATGGATAAAATAGCTATGGATATTATTACCTCTACCATGGTAAAACCCGCTTCTCCCGGCCTGTTTTCCACCTTGCTTTTCATATTGTCCCTCCTAGAGGTTTCTGCATTTGACAAGAGATGCCAGTGTTTTTCTGTGCTTGGTGTCAGCTGAAATCGCGCTGACAGTGATCCGCACTGATTTGATTAGATATACATCCGTTGCTCCGCTGCCACTCCTGTCAAGGAACTCAAATTCCAGGGAATCAATATTCTCTGCTATGACATTACTTGCTGTATTCCGGACAAGGTTATTGCCACTCAGAAAATAGGATATGCTCTCATCCTTGTCACCTAAAACACCGTTTACATTCCCTCTTTCATTGAAATTATCTATTCTGCCATCACCATCATTGTCCGCTCCATCATACAAATCCATTGTGAACTCGATCCGGTCGGTGGCTCCTGAATCTATAAATCCAGCCCCTGCAGTATCATTTGGATCGCATCCTGCCATCCTGATATCTCTTGTCATATAGAACATCGCCGCCCTGAGGTTCTGCTGAACCTCCACCACCTGCTCATGGACGACATATGATCTCGACTGAGAGGAATAGACCTGATAGAAAGCAGCCATAACAACGAGTGATATTGTCATTGCCACAAGAAGCTCAACCAGTGTAAAACCCGTATCTGTTTTAAAAATCCCTTGTCCATTTCGGGCGGTCTTTAAATTCTGTTTTTCTTTTCCTTTTATATCCTGCATAATCCGGCTCCATGACAGTTAAAAGAGGGGTTAGCCTAATATCTTCAAAAACTGCAAGACCTGTGCCACCCATGCCTGATTTGAGATAGGCCTTTGTTATTGCGGGGAAAACCTATATCGGAGTAATGTTCAAAGCCCCTTTTCCTAACAATAAACTGTTAAAAAACATATCAAGTGTTAGCTTTTTTTACAGTAACGAGCAAAGCCCTCTCACATTTTATTCAGTCCGTTCCCCCTATGCCTGAAACAGGCCGGGCTAACACTAAAAATCCTTCAGGTTGGCACCTATAAAAGAATTTTATCATAAAAGGACACAAATTTCATTGTCTAAAGTCGTGACAATAGGGTATATGAAGGGGCTTATCAGAATTTATCAGGACGATTGAAACAATGATACTTAGAAAGAGAGACATAGTTGAGCTGCGTATAGACAGGATCGCCTATGGTGGAAAAGGCGTCGCGCGTATGGACGGTCTTGTTGTTTTTGTAAAGGATACGGTTCCAGGAGACAGGGTCCTTGGGCGGATTACAAAGAAAAAAAAGGATTACGCAGAGGCAAACCTGGTTGAGTTGTTAATCCCATCCCCGGACAGAATCCTACCCCAATGCCCATACAGCATGTATTGCGGTGGATGCCAGTGGCAGCACCTGGAATATGGGCGCCAGCTGGAATATAAGAGGGAGCATCTAAGGGAGGCCATGTCCAGGATCGGGACTATTTCAGATGTGACTGTTCATGATACAATCCCGTGTGAAAATAGATTCAGATACAGGAATAAGATGGAATTTTCCTTTTCCGACCGCAGGTGGCTTATGCCGGAGGAATTTTCTAAAATAGGGACTGGCACGGGTTTTGGTCTTGGCCTGCATGTTCCGGGTACTTTCTGCAAGGTTATTGATATTGAAGCCTGCCTGCTTCAGTCGGAAATGGGTGACCAGATACTTCACCTGGTAAGGGAATATGTCCGGGCCAGCAATGTTCCGGTCTATGGTCTGAAGAGTCATGAGGGTTTCTGGCGTTTTCTTACTCTTCGCTATTCCGCGGCATTTAATGAATGGATGGTAAACCTGGTTACGTCTGAAGAAAGGATTGCTCTTACCGGCCCACTTGCTGAGCTCCTATGCAGGAGGTTTGAAAATATCAGGACCGTGGTCAACAACATTAATTCGAGAAAGGCTGCCATTGCCTTTGGAGAAAAAGAAGTCGTGCTTGCGGGTGACGGGTACATTCAGGACAGGATAGGGAAGTTTTGTTTTCAGATATCTGCCAATTCCTTTTTCCAGACCAATACGTCTGGGGCACTGAGGCTTTATGATAAGGTAATGGAATATGCCGGCCTCAAGGGTTCAGAGACCGTTCTTGACCTCTATTGCGGAACCGGCACCATCCCGATCTTCCTGTCAGAAAAGGCAAAAGAGGTTATGGGAATGGAGATCGTGGAAAGAGCTGTCCTTGACGCGAAAAAAAACTGCAGGGAAAATAAGATCAATAACTGCAGATTCCTCCTTGGAGATATCAGGAATAATCTTTCAGGCCTGCAGCTCAGGCCAGACGTGTTGGTCGTCGATCCACCCAGGGCAGGTATGCACAAGGATGTACTTTCAAGTGTGCTTGAGTTGGCGGCAGACAGGATTGTTTACGTGTCATGCAATCCCGCGACAATGGCAAGGGATATGAAGGAGTTGATAAAACAGTATGATATAACAGATATTCAACCCGTTGATATGTTCCCCCATACTTTTCATATTGAGGCGGTTGCACGGCTGGTCCGACGGACAAATAGCTGAAAATCCCGGAACAATAAAAAACCATTTGATGTCATGATCCTTAATGATTGCTCCCATGTGATTACACCCTTGACATCTAAGTATCTTCCGTACTATCTAATTCGACATATCTGCCCCGGACCTGACCGGACAGAGTGCAAATATTTTTTGAGGAGACCATATCAATATGACACCATTAAGAGTTTTAGGTACCGGCTCATATGTTCCGCCGACAATTTTGAACAATTTTGATTTGCAGGAAAAAGGGCTTGATACTAATGATGAATGGATAGTTCAGCGCACAGGCATAAAAGAGAGGAGGATAGCAGATCCGGATATGGCAACCTCTGACCTTGCACTGGAGGCCTCCATAAAGGCCCTTGATATGGCGGGACTCTCTGCCGACGATCTTGATCTCATTATAGTGGGGACCCTCACACCTGACACATGCTGTCCTGCTGCCGCAAACTGGCTTGAAAGCAAACTGGGCGCGTCAAATGCGATATCTTTTGATGTCACGGCAGCGTGCTCGGGATTTGTATTTGCCACCAATGTAGCATCACAATTCCTGAATTCCGGTGATTATAAGACCGCCCTTGTGGTAGGGGCAGAGGTCATGACCAGGACTGTTGACTATACAGACAGAAGCTCATGCATCCTCTGGGGGGATGGGGGTGGTGCAATTATTCTTTCAAAAGAAGAAGGAGGGCACAGGTTGCTCTCGTCACATATTCACTCAGACGGGGCCAATGGACAGGATCTGCTGGTACCTGGAGGGGGATCGAGCACAACTCCGATATCACATGAAAGTGTGGAGAAGGGGCTTCATTATCTCCGGCTTATTGAGGCCAGCAATAGCTTCAGGGTGGCAGTAAGGCGGTTTGTTGAATCAATTGAAGAGGCAGCTGCCTTCAACCATGTGACAGTTGACGATATAAACTGGTTTATTCCTCATCAGGCCAATCTGAGGATGTTTAACGCCATTGGGAAAAGCCTGAATATCCCCATGGAAAAATTTTATGTTACCATTCATAAATACGGAAATTCCTCGTCCGCATCATGCGCCATTGCCTTTGATGAGGCTGTAAGAGACGGCAGCATCAGGAGGGGGGATCTTGTCTGCCTCCCTGTGTTCGGTGGCGGCCTGACATGGGGTTCCGCCCTTTTTAAGTGGTAGGTTTTATTAATTTAAGATCAAAGCTGATATCATCAGGACCTTGCCAATAATTTATTCATCCTGTCCAGAAAGTCTGAGCTGTTCACAAAAGAGATTACCCTGAGGTCCTCTTCCTCATCACCATCTGAGTTGATAAATAATATAGTGGGTACTCCGAGGATCTTGTATTTCTCCACGAGCCCTTTATGAAAAGGCCTCTTTGCTGTGAGGTCTATTTTAATTGTGATGAATTTCTCACCAAGAGTTACGACCTCATGGTCAGTAAATACCCTGTCATCCATCTCCCTGCAGGGAACACACCATTCTGCCGAAAAATCCAGTATCAAAGGCTTACTGTTGCTTATTGCCTCAGTAAACAGGGTCTGGTCATATTCGATCCATTTAATAGTCTGTTTTTCAGGGGCTGAAAACATTAAGAAAGCAATCCCTCCTAGGGCAATCAAAGAGCTCAATACTCTCTTGACATATATGAATCTGGGAGAGTCATGTCCTGCCTTTTCAAAAAAACCAAGATGTATGCCGGCGATAATGGCTATTCCTGACATAAGCAAAGATTTTATGATGTGCACCTGAATCAGGGGCAATATCATGTAGGCCGCCATCCCGGCAAGAACCCACCCCATAAGTTTCCTCACCCAGATCATCCAGGTACCTGACATTGGGAGCCTGTTAATTCCTCCTGAAAACACGGCAAGGATGGATAAAGGGAGACCAAGGCCAATGCTGAAGACAAAAAAGCAGATAAATCCCAGATAAGGATCACCTGTCCGGGCCACAAAAACCAGGAGTGCCAGAATCCAGGGTCCGAGACAGGATGTGGCTATAAGACCAATAGTAAGACCCATGAAGAGAGTGCCGAAGTACCCGCTCCGGCTTTTTGATGTCAGTCCTGTGAGGGCGGCCGGCATTCTCATTTCCCATAGGCCAAAGAAGCTGAGGCCCAGGCCCAGTAGGACACAGGAGATAAAGATCAACACGAGAGGATTTTGGAGTGCCGCACCCAGCATGCTGCCGGAAAGGGCGGCGGAGACACCGAGCAGGGAGTTGGTTGCACTTAGCCCGAGGATGTAGACAATCCCATGAAGTACCGGATGCCCCATCCCTTCACCGCTCTTTCCCCCAAAATAGGAGACTGTTATAGGGATCATAGGGTAGATGCATGGGGTGAGGTTACTTGCCAGCCCGGCTACAAAGAAACCCAGCAGAGTAAGCCATAAACCCTTTCCAATCAGGTTTGAGATCCAACCCGTTTCTGTTTCTCTTTCCCCTGTTTCTGATGCGAACAGCTCCTGGTTAAGAGATACGGTTGGGATGCTTTGATCAGCAATGGGCACAATAATATCCAATGAAACGTTTTCAGGCGGCCTGCATAAGCTGTCATTACAGGCCTGATAGGACAGCACCCCTTTTATGGACTGTTCGCCAGAGGTGGTGCTCATGGAGATCTTTAGCCAGGCCTTTACTAGAATGTCTCCGGAATATACGGCAATGGGATTGTCAGAATATTCAAATTTTTCCATTTCCGGGGGAGGAAAGGTTATATTTTCGATTTTCAGATGGTCTGACCCATCAAAACTCAACACAGTTGGGATGAGAAAGCTCTCCCCTTTGGCAGGGCCGTGAAGATACCAGGATTCCGCAATGCTGATCCTGACAATAACAGGGAATGTTCCGCCAGCCTGATATCTGTCCTGCGAATGTATGATCTCCGTCTGAACAGTTGCAGCCCATGCCGGGGCCTGGGCTATGATACATGTCGCTAAGAGGATGATACCCGTAAATATTTTTTTCATAATACACCCTGAGTTTGAGTTTTTTCTTACGCACTATAAAGAAAACCAATTGAGAGGTCAAAGGTAAAGAGTGGGGGATTCGACTCCACGTCTCAGTCAATAAAGGCACTAACAACATGCTGTTACGGGCGTAATTTTTTGCCGTTCAACACTAAACAATAAGAAAAGCCGGAGCACACTCCAGCTTTATTATTTGGCCAATTATAAATATTACTGATGATATGCCTTTTATTGCATCCCGAAGGAGTTCCATGTTTTTAGCAATTAACGATTTGGGACTGAAAGTTATGACTATATACTGTAATTGATACTTTTTTCAGCCCAAACCAACTTAGGACTAGCAGAAAGCATCACTTTTTAAAAAATGAAAAATATATTTGGTGTTATTGATAATTCAGTCCAGACAGAATTCAAGAATAGCGATAACAATCATCATCTCGATAAGGTAAAGCCTTCTTTGTTCTTCGATTTCAGTTGTGCCATATTTTTCCTCACAAAAAAACAATAATTATCAGAAATTATTTCTTCTTGTAGTTTTCTATGTATGCACTAAATCCCTTTGATATTATAAACACTTCACCCCTTATCCATTTTCTCCATATTTTTTTCGGACCATGTTCACAATCTCGCCTCGCCTTAAATAATCCCGGGGATCCGAATCCCCCATTTTTAAAATTTGCCGCATGTAGTTTTTCTGTTTTTCAATCGACTCCTGATACAGGTTCGTTTGAATTTGCCACCTCGAGATAAAATGTGGGATCATGAACTGGTCGGTGGCATCAAGTGCAGTTTTAATGCGTTGAGCGGTGAAGTCGTAAAAATCTATCACCTTCCGGAGGAGGTCCACTTCATCTTTGTATTCATCCACTTTGGCTTCTTTGAATTCATGATAGAGAAACAGGAGTTTTTCCAGGTATGCCCGGTCGGCCATCTGGGCCAGGAGATCCGCAGTGCCAAGCATCTTGCTGAGAAGTTCTACTTCGGCTGAAGGAAATTCTATAGTGGAAATATCTAAACTGATATCGGTACAAAAGATCATGCTTTGGCATGCTACGACCTCCTTGTCCGATAGTCCCAATTCCGTCCCATGGTTCAAAATAAAATCCATGCTTCGCTGAACATGATTGGTGGTGTATTTGGAGCCAGTGCCTTCCAGATCGTGCTCTTCTTGAATATATCCAGCATCATGGAGGAGTGCCGAGATCAGACCCAAAGTGATTTGACGATCTGTGAAAGTTCCGCTTTCTAACATGGCACCATGGATGAGTCTTGTTATTGCAAGGAAGACAGCAATAATATGATGGAGATCGTGGTAATCAGTGTTGCATGCCCGGTACCCAGGATAGCTCCCATTGTAAAGTTCGGTAGTTGAGAAAAACGCAGATATGACGGGTGTAATATTAAAATCTGGATCAATCAACTTTAGAATGATCTGTACTTCATCCAGCACGACCTCTGGAGAATTCATTTCTACAAGATCAGAAAGTATCCTTCCTTCCATGACTTTATACCTATAGCTCTCTTCTGTATCTTATTTCAATACTTTTGATTAAATTCAATACTTTGATATTACTATATTTTTGTTATGACTTCAAGTGAGACTGTCGAAAAGCCATACAGCCCTGAAAGCAGTTAAAATAATGGTGCCAAACCGATCCCTTTTGTCCTGATCGCCTAGTGTGATTTAAATTTAAAAGCCGTTTTTCTATCACTTTTTTGCTTCTACCTTTTTCAACAGCTTCGCTATAAGTCATAACCCACACGCCTGGTTTCGGGGTTATGTTATTGCTTAACCCACTTATAACAAATCGCATACTATGTTGCGATTCGGAGGCGCCTTTTAGATTATTATCAAGAAGTAACAATCAGATTTGGTTTAGATAAGATGTATGAAGCTGAAGTAAAATCTTTACTAGTGGAAAAATGCTTTCAACCGGCTAATGGTTGGCGAGTTAACGTACACTTTGAGCATTTCCAAAACCCTCATCCATCTGCACACGTTATAATTCCTTGACAAAAAAAGAGCCTAACAGTATTTTTTATTTTATTACTCTTTTTCAAAAAGGCTAGCTAACCTCTCC
>JAFDJA010000332.1 GCA_019307745.1 Deltaproteobacteria bacterium
ACTTCTGCATTTCATCCCTGATTATCTCAACCATATTTTGAGTTATATACATTTCATGCATGGGTACAAGCAAATCACTTTCAACAAATCCTGGGGAGCTGTTCTCCTGTGAGCATGTCCACAACTCTGGTACCGCCGATTCTTGTTTTCATGACAAGCATTCCGGGGTTTTCATCAACTACTTCACCTATGACAGAGGCATCCCTGCCAAGGACATCTTCTTTTACGACTGCAAGGATATCTTCTACATGATCAGAGCTGACAATGGCAAGGAGCTTTCCCTCATTAGCAACATAAAGGGGGTCAAATCCGAGGAGTTCGCATATACCTGAAACTTCATCCCTTACAAATATTGTCTCTTCATGGATAACCATACCCACTTTAGAGCTTTTCGCTATCTCATTGAGAGCGGTTCCAACTCCACCCCTTGTAGGGTCTCGAAGCACATGAATATCCTGTGTAACAGACAGCATCTTTTTCACCATAAGATTAAGGGAGGCAGTGTCACTTTTTACAGATGATTTAAAACTCAATCCTTCCCTTTGTGTAAGAATGGTCATACCATGGTCGGCAATACTTCCACTGAGAATAATCTTATCACCTGGCCTTGCCCTGTCACTTGATACATTCACCCCGTCAGGGATAAGACCAATTCCTGATGTATTAATAAATAGCTTGTCACATGTACCTTTGGGAACCACCTTGGTATCACCGGTAACGACAATAACCCCGGCTTTTTTTGCAGCATTTTTCATTGACTCAAGAATCGACTCAAGATCAGACAGAGGAAACCCTTCTTCAATAATCAGCCCTGTACTAATATAAAGGGGGACAGCACCGCACATGGCAACGTCATTGACAGTCCCGTTGACTGCAAGATCACCAATATCACCACCAGAATATCCAGCACTGCCCCATCATCCAGCCTGGAAAGAATCCTGTTATCAAACATGGGAAGCATAATATCATTGATCATACTGTGGGACATCTTACCGCCACTGCCATGATCCAGCAGGATTTTATTCGTTTTCATTCAACCCTCTCTTCCATCAGATTTTTCTCTATCTCAGAGTTTCTCGCTTTCAACTCCCCTGCCATATTCTCAAACCCTGTGATAACGATAATAGGCGGCACACGTTCCTTCACTTGAAACCATGCACGGTCCTACAGGATTTTCAGGAGTGCAGGCCTTTTGATATAACGCACATTCAGGTGGAATCTTTACACCACACAGGATCTGACCACAGGCGCATCCTTTTGGGTCTTCTGATTCAGGGATCCGGAAATCAAAAACTTTTTCCGCATCAAACGCTGCAAATTCTTCCCTTATTTTGATTCCGCTCATGGGGATTATACCGATACCACGCCAGCTTGTGTCTCTTATTTCAAAAACATCCGCCATAACCTTTTGGGCCTTCAAATTACCTTCAAACGTAACAGCCCGCCTATAACTGTTCTCAAGAACAGGCCTATTTGTCTCCACTTGTCTGACAAGTTCCAGTATTGCTTGAAGGATATCTGCCGGCTCAAACCCTGCCACGACACAGGGGATAGAGTACCTGTTAAAAAAATCCATGTATCCGCGTGCACCAATAATTATTGATACATGTCCCGGGAGAATAAATCCGTCCACATTCACTTCATTGTTTTCTATAAGGGCGGTCAAGGCCGGGGGAACAAGCTTATGGGCGGAATAAACAAAATAATAGCCAATATTCTTTGTCTGCGCAGTTAGTAAGGTCAAAGCAATAGTAGGCGCCGTTGTCTCAAAACCAACACCTAAAAACACCACTTTTTTATTGGGATTTTTTTCTGCAATCTGAAGTGCATCCATAGCAGAATATACCATCCGAATATCATGACCTTCAGAGCGTTCCTTCTGAAGGGATGATACGGTACCGGGCACCCGCATGAGATCCCCAAAGGTCACAAGGATAACATCATCGGATTTTGCCAGCTCAATAAAGGAATCAATTTCTCTTTGAGCAGTAACGCACACCGGGCAACCCGGACCTGAAAGAAGAGTGATATTTCCAGGAAGTATCGTCCTTATTCCACTCCTGAAAATAGACACGGTATGGGTGCCACACACTTCCATCAGCCGGATAGGTCTTGTGCTGCTCTTTACTATATCATCAAGAATCTTTTGAGCAATCCTCGGGTCTCTGTATTCTTCAACATGTTTTATTGCCACTTATT
>JAFDJA010000098.1 GCA_019307745.1 Deltaproteobacteria bacterium
ATCAGTAAGCCTGATAACGGATTTTAATAGTCGATTCGGTAACACTACCCCATTATCAGGCATGGTGGTTTGTATTTTACCACCAGTAGGCTGAGCACAAAAGATAATAAGAGAATGCCTTTAATGGCATTGATATTTCTGATAATAAAAGTCACTTGAATACCCTCTAATAAGTTTACTTAAATGTGAATCAGAATATTAAATATAATATACTCTAATGTCAAATCTTTTTTTCCATTTTTTTTCAGACTACCTTGAATATATTTAGATTATTATCAAAATCATCAATGATGTATACGTCAAAAAGGGAGTTCATCTGAAAACGATTGTATGGTATTCGGTCTGAATATTTCAATGAGCATGCCCCCGCGAAGCTACTGCTTAAATAGAGATCTTTCTAAAAAATAATTTAAGATCCTTCAATATTGTTTATGCAGGATTCAGGATAAAAATTCCTTTTATCTGAACATTAGTTTTAATCATTCTTTTTCAGCACAGAAGCAGGTGTAAAATGGTATCACCGATAAGCAATAATTCGGCAACAGTAAACACCCTTAGCAAAAAGATGGAAGTAACTGCCAATAATGTCGCCAATGTAGGATCAGAAGGATTTTTTTAAAAAAAGTTCTCCGGAAGGACATAATTGATGATATTAGCCTTGAAATGAGTTAAGTCAACAACCCCTCCAATCCCAGCCTTTTCCTCTCCCAAAACCTGCAATTATCGACGGAACGGAGAACATACCTCCCGAATAGTGCGCACTGGCCTTTTCTGTGCATAATATGATATTATCATCGTACATTCCCAAAAGGAGGCGCGTAATCATGGCCGAACCAGTAAATCAGGTCAATTCTCAAAGTCTTTCATGCTGCTTTTCGTGCATTCAGCACCCTGTCATTATGACAGACCTCAATGGCCGGATAGCCAATTGTAATTCTACCACAGAACAGGTCTTTGGATTCCGGCCGGATGAACTCACAGGCAGGGAGCTCTCCATTATATTCACTCCGGAAGACCTTGAGTACTTGTACCCCAACCTTCTGCTTATGGCCAAAAAGGGCCGCCCCTTTGAGGGAGAGGTTATGCTCAGACACAAAGACGGCACTCGCTTATTCACCTTTATGACTTTGTGGAGCTGTGATAGCCCTATCCATGAAGTACCATCCATTATTATATATATCCAGAATATCGATGACCAGAAAAGACTCGAAAAACAATTCTCCAAGACCAGCTATGAAGATATGATAAAAATTGCAAACGGGATAGCCCATGAACTCAGAAACCCGTTAGTAGGAATAGGAGGATTCGTAAACAGACTTCATAAAATATGCAGCGCTGTCCATGATCACGACAAATACTATGAATATATTATAGAAAATCTCAACAAGATCGAAGGTCTTGTAAAGAAAATCCATTTTTTTGCCAATCTCCCCGTACCCACGCTGTCCGAAATATCAATCAGGGAAGTTGTCACTAATTCACTTCAACAATTCACAGAAAAAATAAAAGAAAAAAGAACTGCTATGAAAGTGAGTCTGGAGGATATTCTACTGCTCGTGGACCCTGATCTACTTGCCAGGTCCATTTCGATTCTGGTAGACAATTCACTTGACGCCATTGATGGTACTGGTGAGATCTCCATTCAGAGTAAACAATCAAAAGATCATTGTACTATTCAGGTAAGCGATACAGGACCTGGAATTTCAGATGAAGACATGAAATTTATCTTCAATCCGTTCTTCAGCACCAAGGCAGACGGGGCCGGAGTAGACCTGGCAATAATAAAAAGGATCATGGACAGCCATGGCGGGAGCGTTGATGTAATATCAGAACAGGGCAAAGGGACCACCTTCTCCCTCCATTTCCCATTTGAAAGACGCCGATCGATCCGAACTGCGCATCTTGAAGAAAATGGATAATGCCCTCCTGCACTCAAAATGCCACATACAAGGATAAATCCATATTCCTGTTATTTGGTTGGATTTGACTTATTGCTTCGAATATTAAACTAAGACACATCCGATATTAAAAACCACAGGAAGATCAGGCGAAAAAAATTCTTCTCCAAATTAATTGGAGAAGAACCTGAAATAATTACTTCATGTCTTATGTTATTCAGTATTTCAGAATTTGAAGCGTCTGACAGAGATCAACCTCAGGATGGTGATATCATTTTTCACACATCAAGATCTGAACAGGATCTTGTGATTCAAAAGGCAACAAAATCCCCATACAGTCATATGGGAATTGTTTAACCCGGATAATGATTTGACAAAAAATAAAGGGGATCGGTCTCCCAACCCCCTTCATTTCCCAGTGTAAATGTGTTTAATGATTTTTATTAAGTCACAGTCTTTTCATTAACATGGGAATTGCACTGTCAGTTATTCGTGTCTGTAAAAGGCCTGAAAAAGGCAATGCAAACCATATCCCCTGTTAATGTCCAGACAAAATTGAATTAATAATTACCGCCAATGGCATCCGCGTCAGTACCCTCGACCGGTTTGATTTCGCCAGACTCCATTGCCTGCTTAACCCTACCTGCCAGGCCCGGATGGTCTAACGGATAACGTCTAAAACTCACATCGTTATCCATTTCAGGAGTAAGCCTGTTAACCATCCCTTTACCGCGGACAAAAGGGCTTATAAATTCCCACGCGACTTTTTTGTCCGGGGTCACCTCTATTATATGTCCCCCCTCCTGTGCTGTTATCAGGGTGTTTCCATTGGGAAGACGCTGAGCTTTAGATCCATGAGAACTGTAAAAGCCATTATTGAATTTATCAAACTCAGATGCGCTCCACGCCCAGGTGACCTGTTTGGACAGGTTTCCGTAAGAACTCCGGCTGTTTTCATAACCGGCATCCGTTTCCTTTACGTAATTCCCGTTTTCATCATAGGGATTGATCTGATATATGGCGGAATGGGCTGTAAACTGGGGCCGGTATGTACCGTTTTCAAAGGTCAGCCACTCACCTTCTCCCGGAAATCCTTCATCTATCCATTGGGTATGGTGCTGCCCGAAGGTCTGCTGATGACCGTTATTTAGGAGAGTTGCCCTATCTTCTTCAGCCTTGGTGTAATTGGAAGGGTTGCCCCAACGATAGACAATATCTCCTTTAGGACCCGCAGCTTCTTCCATGGTCAGGCTGTGATCAACGATAAAGCTTTCACAGTTTTCCCTACAGCTAATAAGAATTTCATCACGCTCAGCGTGGTAATCAATGCCGTTAACATGATTCCAATCGTTCGAAAACCCCGGCCTCTGATTAGTTGGCTCATTCATATCCAGCCTGCCGTAATCTTCCATAGGATTATTTGGATTACCGTACGTTAATCTGCCGCTGGGGAGTCTACCGTCTTTCTTATAATACTGGACAGCATGATCCCAGAAGCGCCATTGCCATATAATATTGCCTGTAGGATTGTCAGGATCTTGAGGAATAGACATATCAATTTCAATAACAGTATCCGCACCACCTCCCCTACCAGAACTACAACCGGCAGCGGTTGCCTCCTCTGCGGATACATTATGCTTCGAAACCACGAGAATTGTGTCTCTTTTCAACTTCTTATTAAAGATCCTCTCAAAATCGTGATGCAGGTAGTGGGTATCGTTACTGGGAGCAACCCACTGCCATATGGTCTCACCGCCATCTCTTTCAACCATAGTTGATACACCCCGTTCTTTTCCTTTCCCCTTACCCTTTTGCAAACCGACTTGAGTGCCTGTCCGCGTAATTACGCCAGCGCCAAGGGTTTCACGGGTGAAAAGAAGGTTCCCTGCCATATCAAGGACATTTCCGCCGATCATATTGTATCCATTATATGCCAGGTCTTTTTCCCAATGCATTACGCCCGTGGGGGCATATATAACATGGACAGCTAATGCCAACCCCACTGGAATAAAAAGTATTAACAATGCTGTAACTAGGCCAACAATCTTTTTTTTCATCATGATCTCTTCCCCCCCTGTATCTCTTCAGATTAATAATAACAGGCTGTTCAGTGCCCGAACTAATATCCTACTTTTCATAGAGTTTTAGCCAAGATATTAAAGATCACTTCTACCATTGACTCTTGAAGTTAATATGGGGCGATCAGGCAATTGATTTGTGAATTTAAGCCTTTAGCCTTAATAAAAAGAACCCCGCAATGGGTTCATCTTTAACGAAGATTAGGCTCCCAACAGAACAGATAATGTCCTATCAGGAGCGGATCATGTGAGTTTTGAGATGTTTTCCCATAACTTAATCGCCTTCAATAAGGTCAATTGTTATAATGAAAACATTTTTAATCATAATTGAATAAATAAAAATGTGATTTAAGTCAAGGAGAATCGACTCGCAGATTTACTGGCAGGGAAAACGAAACTCAAACTCAAGATCTCTGACGTGGCAATTGTGTGTACCTTTGAGGGAATGGTGTCGTAAAATGAATGAATTTAAATGCGCAGGATAATATGCGCGGTTATATGCGTTTCAGGGCAAATCACAAATGGTTTTCAGTTAACCTTATCTAAAAATTTCTTTGCCTGGTCCATATCCTTGAAACTCCGAATATTAATAACGTCATTGGTTATTGCCTCCATCATTCTGGATATACCGAATATATTATCCGTATCGGCAACCACAGCAATCCTGGCGCCTTCAATCTTTTTCTTATATCTATTACATATATCTTTAAAATCTTGCGCGTCCTTGAAAAATATATTGTAGGCGGTCACTTTTCGGAGATCTACAAGTTGCCTGAACTGTATCGGCAAGGATGGCTCTTCAAAAAGTTGTTCAAAATGCCTTAGCAGATCGTCTGGTTCAATTTTACCCCAGCCTTTTACAAATACGTATCTTGCATTTTTATCAATCTGGTAGTCATATGGCATTATTCATTGTCTCCTGTTCGCCTTCATCACTTACAGGAAGCACACGTTTCATGAAATCAGCCATGTACAGCCTTCCGTCAGTATCAAGGTCTTTCCATTTTTCCAGAACATCGATAGCCTTCTTCAGGCCATCATCAAAAGCCTTATGATAATCTTTTAAAGTATATTGACGTAACTCTCCCAACACCATTATCCTTTCTGATTTGAACTAGTCTATTTTCAATACATATTACAATTCCTATGCCAAAGGATAAAATTTCTTTAGCAATAAATGAAGATCCTTTGCCTAAAGGAGATTTCAGGTGTTATATGGACAAAGATTAGAGATGGGATCAAGAAAGGAATGAATCCAAATTGCACAAAATTATGTGCATATTAATAAATATTCAGGGCAGACATCAGAGGTTCAAAGGCATAAATAGGATAATAATGGAAAGTATTTAAGTCTTATAACATATTGCCCCTTCAATACTTCATATTGCCATAATTTATGTAAAATGCTGTTTAAACTTGACTTGGATTTGTTCAGTTTGATAATTTAAAATTACAATACATAAGCCTTAATTAATTTCATCCTGTAAAGACTAGCGGAAAATCTTTCTGAATAAATGTCTCCAATCTCCTATGATAGTAAACAACGCTCTATAATATTTAGAGGAGTATCCGTTGGTGTAGTGATGCTGTTATAAATAGGTTGAATCCTTGTAATAAGAAAAGGAGCTTAAAATGAGACTTAACTTAAACATACTTTTTATATTTTCCCTGAGTATATTTCTAATAACTGGCAGCATTTATTCCGTTTGCGCTGAAGAAGAAAAAGTGCGGGCAAAAATAGGAATACAGATCAAATCCGGAGACCGTATTGTACGTGCTAAATCTAACGATAGATTAAAAAAAGGAGACCTCCTTCGTATTTATTTACATCCTGAGGAAGCCAGTCATGTATATATTGTTCACACCGACCTGAAAAATGTAACATTTTTGAATGAAGATCAACAGAAAATCCAGAGCTCAACACTGATGATGCCTTCTCCCCGGGACTATTACGAGGTTGATGGAGAAAGCTCAACAGAGACCATTACAATTATTGTCAGCCCTAATGAGGTTCCCGAATTATTAAAAAAACTTGAACAACAAAATAAGTCATACGCAGAATGGCTTGAGTATGAGAACATTCTGATTGAAAAAGGGAAAATTGATCTGAGCACATCTACGGTAAAACCTTTTCCCATGGCAGGTAATGTCAGGGGCTTACCTGGAGCTAGTGATATTGATCCATTTATGAAAGAATTGCAGATCTTTTCAGGAAAGTCCATCCTGGTAAAAAAATATGAGTTTAAAGTTAAAAAATAGAAAGCTTCTCAGGCTTATTATTTTTCTGACAATGGGCTTTCTAGTAACTTTTTTTGCCTTTTTCAAGAATAAAGGCTCGGTTTGGACTGAGTGGGATTATAAAGTCCTTGATATGGTTTATCGACAAGCCGTTCAAAACGGCTATGGGCCCCAAATATCACCTCAAATTGTTTATCTCACCATTTCAGACAATTCCTATAATTATTTTGGAAAGAATATCCTGGATCGAGCCGATCTTGCCGGGATTAATGACGTTCTAAGCGAACTGAATATCGAGTCTTTGGCTTATGATATCATTTTTGCCCGACCAAGCATTCCTGAGTCAGACCAAAAATTCAAATCATCGATTAAAAAATTGGGCTGCATATACCTGCCAATAGGACTTAAATATTCTAATAATAAGAAATCCTTTAAATGGGAAGACAACAGGGCCTACGAACGATTTAGATCGGACTATCTCAACAGACCGCTTGAAAAAGGTTTGCCAAACCCTTTTCATGCCACTGAAGCACTCATGCAGACTGACGATTTTTCAGAGGCTGCGTTCAATTCAGGCCATATCACTGCGTACGCGGATCCTGATGGTGTACTTCGTCACATCATTATGCTTTTTAAAGTTGATGATTTATTTTTCCCAACTCTCTCTCTGGCAATGTTCCTTGACCATGTTAGAATTTCTTTTGATGAAATTATTGTACATTGGGGCAATAAGATTATTATTCCGGCGACAAAAGAAAGTTTTTTAGACAATGATATTGTTATACCTATAGATAATCAGGGAAAGGCATATATTCCTTTTGCGCAAGTATGGGATAAAGATTTTAAAAAGATGGAAGCACATGCCCTCTTGGAATATTTCATGGATGAAGATTTGCGAGGTAATTTATTAGACTTTTTTGAAGGAAAATTTGTCTTTATCGGGGATGTTTCTGTTGGAACTTCAGACTTAGGCCAGACTCCAATCGAACAGGATGTCCCCCTTATCACATCGCATACATCAGTTTTAAACGGCCTGTTGACAAATACTTTCTATAGTAAAACGACATATTGGCATACAGTTATTGTGATATGTCTCCTTGGAGTCATTTTAAGTTGTTCTGCTTTTCCAAAGTCTTCATGGTATTTGTACAGTATTGGAGTGATAATATTTGCAGGCTTAATAGGGGTCACATGGATACTATTCATCCGATTTCATCTTTTCCCTATAGTAACAACCGGGTCCAGCCTGTTATTGCTGTTTCTTGTTCTGATTGTTGGGATAGAGATAACCGTTTCTAAAGAAAAATTATTTATAAAAAACACCTTCTCAAAATACGTTCCTGAAAAAGTAGTCACTCATCTCCTTGAAACTCCCGAATTATTAAAACTGGGAGGAGAGGAACGGGTTGTTACAGTCCTTTTCTCAGACCTTGCAAATTTCACCACCATTTCTGAAAAAATGACTCCCCCGGATCTGGTTCATTTACTCAATGAATATCTCACAGAAATGACTGATATCGTTTTGGAAGAGGGAGGTATTATCGACAAATATCAGGGTGATGCCATAATGGCGGAATTCGGAGTGCCCATTCACACACCAGATCATGCCGAAATGGCTGTGAGAACAGGCTTAAGAATGCAGCTCCGCCTAAAAGAACTTCGTCAGGAATGGGATAAAAAAGGGCTTCCAACATTGCGTTGTCGAGTCGGGATCAATACAGGGCCTATGATTGTCGGCAATATAGGATCTAAAGGAGTTTTCGATTATACCGTTATTGGAGATGCTGTAAATCTTGCATCCCGATTGGAAGGAGCAAATAAACAATATAATACATTTTTAATGATTTCAGAATCCACCCATAAAAAGCTTGCCCCGAGTTTGTTTAAAACACGTATCCTGGATGTCATCAAAGTTAAAGGAAAATCAGAGGCAATAAAGGTTTTTGAAGTTTATGGTGAAAAATCAGAAACGGCAGACCCGGGCTATGAATCATACTGTCAGGTTTATCACAAGGCCTTTGAAGCTTATTTACTCAGAAAATTTTCTTTAGCACGAGAAAAGTTTTTAGAGGCCTTATCCATACTTCCTGAAGATCCGGCATCAAAAAAAATGATTGAACGCGTTGACGCAGTCAATGTGGAAGAATTACCGGGTGATTGGGATGGATCAGTAGTTTTAACGTCAAAATGAGAAAGGATAAATGCACCTTACTGCCTGAATATTAGGCGTTGCGTCTGACACATAAAAAAGACGGGTGTATTCGAATCTCTCAACAAGATTTTAGTCAAAAATATATGTAGGTGTAAAAAAAAAACGTTTTTCTCATTAAAAACTATGCGCAGAAGCAAATGACTCCTGCCATTAATCCCGCCTGGACATGGTTGTAATAGTAAGCGTTGTCTCTGCGTATTCAGTCTTTTCTTCACCTGCTTCCTTTTGTTTACGAGTCTTTCTTATCAGCCCCCTTGTCTGAGAAACAGCCTCAACAGGAGCTTCACCCAATTTATACAATCCCGTGGTTTGATCATAATATGTATCAGGGACCTTCGCCCTCAGATCACCAGTAGATGCAATTAGCTGCAAAGATTCCACCCCAAAGGGAGGCACGACCTGAAATTCACCAATATCCAACCATCTGTTCACCTGGTCGGCATTGATAAAGTACAAAAATTTACTGTCACCTTCACTATCATAAAAATCAACAAGATAGGAGTATTCCTCATCATGCCTGAAAGTATGAGCAACCAGATAAAAATAGCCGGGTCTGTTCATTTTTACCGTGATGTTAAATGAATCTCCTTCATAAAAAAGCAGATCCCTGCTGCCAGATGTTGTGGTAATATTCGGTCTGAGCTCACCGGACAGGAAGAGGCCTGATTTAAGCAGCATATCAAAATCTACTGTATGGGGTTCTGTCCCATAATCCTTATACGCGTCCGGGACAAAACCCGATATAGTGGTTTTAATGGTATTATGCTCCTTATCCACAAGACGAAAAACAAGTTCTAAACCATCATTTAATACCTGATATTCACCCGTCAAAAAATATTCCGCCATTTTAGTGGAGATTGCCGTATCAAGGTAAACATCCATCCGGCCCTTAACAGCAGCCCCAAACTGAGTTATCTCGCTTGTATTTTTTGTAGTAGGTGGAAACACATATATATTATTATAATCAAACTCTAAAGCAGCCAGTTTAAGGCCTGCATCAAGGGAGTTCGACTTTTGGGTCAATCTCCCTATCATTGATCTTATCTCCCCCTCTGAGAGATCTAAATCAGAAATATCCCTGCTTCCAAGAAAATAAGCCACAACCCTGTACTTAAGATACATGTCCAGATATGTGAGAAGCTTATTATAAACATGCAGTTTATCCAGATCAGAATCGATTTTTGAAAGCCTGTTAAACTCCTTTTCAAAACTGCTCTTTATTGAACGGACCTGTGTCTCATACAGAGAAACAGTGTCATAATCCAGCGTAGCAATGGCCAAATACCCGTCTTTCACTTTAGAAACCTGATACTGTACACCTAACAAGGGGAGATCTGATCTTATATCAATATCTTTTATAACACTTTCTTTGACACCCTGATTCTCCCTGGTTACGGAACTTTTAAACTCACTCTTTACCTCAACATATATCTGCATGCCAAGGGCTGCCAGGGCTTCCTTACGAGCCTGATCCTCTGTTGAACCATAGCCTTTTTCAAAGATGTCTCCAGCATAAAGCGCACCACCCCATTGCAACAGCAATAATAGAATAATAAAAAGTCTTTTCAATGTGATCTCCAATATTCTTTTATATTCAATCAATAATACTATATGCGGTTGAGACTCCCTCAAATTTATAACTTCTTGCCATACAGGTCTATTGTATTTTCAACCCTAGGAGGGTCTATTGAAAGGCTGGAATCTTTATTACATAATTTACCAAACCGTATCCATCTAAGTCAAGCTTTAACAAATTCAATATATTCCATGATGATGCCTCTATCATCCCTATAAAACCAAGCCATACACTAAGGGCATAACCCTTTTCTTCTGCCATGGTCGTCAGAGAAAAAATGTCATTGTGTGTGTCGAAGATCAAACTTTAACATGATGTGTCTGCAGCAAGTTTTATTTGTTAGTGTATTGCATTATAGACTCAGCCGCTATATACTTACTATCCCAGATACAGCTACAGCTGAATTTTTCATTGACAATACATGAAAACATGGTTAACGATTTTATCTCAGGTCTTATCTTTAAATACTTTTTCTTATTCCAGGTGTGCTGGAACAACTTTTCCAGATCCAAGGGGTGTTTTATGAGGTGTCCGTGGTTAAGCCTTATTCTTGTTGTGTCTGTTCTTGTATCTGTTTTTTCATGTATAACTCCATCAGGCGAGTTCTATGGTATCGTGGGCACTTTTTCCAATGAGCAGGGATCCCACAAAGATCTAATAGCCCTTTTGAAATCATCTGCATCCGGTTCAGCCTCATCTGATGCTTCTGTAATGAGGGGTATCAGGCGCACATCCTCTTCGGCTCCTCCCTCCATGCAGGCAGGTTCTGTTATGAACTATTCAAAAAAATATGCAGTGTCAATAGGCATAGATGACTATCGATACTGGCCAAAGCTTGGAAATGCCAGAAACGATGCATTTGCCATGGAACAGCTCTTAAAGAGTTTGGGTTACACCATATTTCACCTCTATGACCGTCAGGCCACAAAAGATAATATCCAGTCAATGCTTGTGGATATCATAGGTTCCAAGGCAGATATCAATGACAGTGTGGTGATCTTCTATGCAGGCCATGGCCAGACTCTGGATCTGGATAACGGCCAGAGCCTCGGTTATATAGTCCCTGTGGAGGGGAAGACCACAGAGTACGGGACCATGATCTCCATGACCAATCTGCTGGACTGGTCCAGGGTGATAAAGGCAAGGGAGATGCTTTTTATCATGGACTCCTGCTACAGCGGGACCGGCAAACTCTCTGATATAAGCCTGAAGGAGACCTCTTCCGGCGAATGTAAATCAAGGCAGATCATTACGGCAGGTCAGAAGGACCAGCAGGTCTTCGACTCTACAGAAAAGGGTGTGCGCCATAGTGTTTTTACCAATCTGCTTATTGAGGCCATTGCGGACAGGGCAGCTGATTCTGACAATGATGGGCTCGTAGCAGGCTCTGAGCTTGGGAGTTTTTTAAAACAAAAGGTTTCTGATTCCACTTCCGGGCTTCAGGTGCCTGATTATGGAGACCTTCCGGGACACACCTGCGGTGATTATATGTTTTACCCCATGCAGACCCGGGAGATAGAAGAGTCAGACCTGTATTGTGACCTGTCGCCTGAGTTTATCAGCTTTGAGTTTTACAATCGGATAGATACCACATCAGAGATCCAGACTATTATCTTTAACCCTGTCTATAGCAGCCACATAGCAGTTGCTACCTCTACAGAGATTATTGTGTGGGATACAGACTTGGATGAAGAAGTATTTAGATCTGCAGCCAATCCTGCAGACATTGCCTTCAGCC
>JAFDJA010000202.1 GCA_019307745.1 Deltaproteobacteria bacterium
GTAACCCATCAAGCCATTTAGCGAAAATTTCAGTCTTGCGAATTTCAGTCATGGTTAATTGTAGCCAACTGGCTACACGTTGTCAACGAGTATTTTGTAGGAGCATTATATCACTCTTCCCGATCAGTCAAACATATCACAGGTTTTTGAACCATGTAAATTACTGACCTATTGCCTTATCACAATCCCGCAGTTGCACCAAGAATTGAACATATCACAACATTTTATTATGGGAGATATTTACGGGAGATGGCAAGATAGCACCAGTTAAGAAAAACGAATTATTGCGTCTATCCTGATCATTATAAACCCTTCATTGACTTATTTAAAAAAGACTGAGATTACAAATTGTGGCTCTGGTATGGACCCGCTATGGATTTTACCAGGACATGGATAAGTAAGTAATTAAAGATCATCTCTAAAAGAATTGAGTATAAATTAGGATTCTCCGCATACTTTATTCGACTCAGGCCTGTAAGCGGGTTTCCTTTTTCAAGGGATCAAGCAAGGATTCAAGGGTTCGAGAGAAAAAAGCTGATAAATTACCAAAAATTAATGATGTTACAAAAGCTATGTAATGATCTTTGGGAATTTGCAAAATGATCTTAAAGTTTTTCATCCTTAAATATTGAATATTTAAGATTGAACTATTTGTCATGAAATACTGTTGACACAATAGTTAAGGTTGTTTACTGTTAGGCCTATAGGTAATCAGAATGATTAATGAAACTTGATGAAGGAGATTCATTACTATCTTTATAGGCTGGGTATAAGTACAAAGCTTAGGACAGTATCTCTCTTTATTTCAAGATTAATGAGATTTATAATGCATCTGCTTAAGATGTGGTTCAAACTAACAGATATGTGCGTGGCTTTAAAAGGTTAAGTAACTTAACAAAGTGATGTTAGACGACAAAGGAATATTACATTTGCTCCGGAATAAGCAAAAGCTAAATAAGTGGCATTCTACTTTGTTGTAATAAAAAATATTATTATCTACCCAGAACTATCTAGTCCTAAAATATATCCTAAAAGGAAAGAATATGACAAAAAATGAAGACCAGCATTCACGGGAAAGCTTGTCGCCAGGGAAAAGTACAGATGCCAACTCTCCCAGTACTACCACATCAAGTCTATTGAAAGGTCAATCTTTTACCCTTGAAGAGGCTCAGGTTTCAGCACAAAAGGAGGGTGAAACAGTAGTACCCACCATTTGTGCTATGTGCGGACCCGCAGCCAACTGCGGTGTCTATGCCTTTGAAAAGGACGGTATATTGACCCGGGTGGCAGGCATGAAGGAATGTCCAGTCAATAAAGGCAGCCTGTGCGCAAAAGGACTTGCTTCCCCGCAATGGGTCTATTCTCCTGACCGGCTGAAATATCCTATGAAGCGGATAGGTGAAAAGGGTGAGGGGAAATTTGAGAAGATCACATGGGATGAGGCGATAACCATCATTGCGGATAAACTAAAAGAGCAGAAGGAGAAATACGGACCGGAAACCCTTGCCATGCTGTCTCCTGCCAGGAGGACATACAGTGAATATATGGTCCGTTTTTTAAAAGCACACGGCAGTCCCAATTATGGGCACAGCGGTATATGCGCCATGCAAAGAGCCTTTGCATTCAGCTATACAGTCGGAGACGGCCTGAGGGGATGTGACTATGTAAATGCCGATGTGATTGTTATATGGGGCCGTCAGCCAATATATGCCGGTCCTGCAACACAAGTCCCTAAAAACCTGTTCAAGGCAAAGAAGAGGGGTGCGAAGATTATAGCGATCAAACCATCATCCGAACCGGATGTGAAGTTTGCCAGTATCTGGATGCCCATAAGGCCTGGAACTGATACGGCGCTCGCCCTGGCTATGCTCCATGTGGTTGTCAAAGAAGACCTTATTGATAAGGAATTTGTGGCAAACTGGTGTTATGGTTATGATAAACTGGTAGATCATGTTCAGAAATATACTCCTGAATGGGCCGAGAAGATAACGGGGATACCATCCCAACAGATTATTGATGTGACAAGGCTCTATGCGACCACAAAACGTGCAGGCATAGATCTGGGCAACGGGGTTGAGCACACACCTTCTTCCAATGACGCTATCAGGGCGGTAGGGATCCTGATTGCCATAACAGGCCATCTGGACAGGAAAGGATGCAATTGTTTTGGAGTCCCCCCCAAGAGAACCATGCCAAGGGGTGTCAATCTAGAAATGAAATATACAAAGGAATGGGTTGATAAACTGGTTGGTCCTGAATTTCCCAAAGTTTTTCAGCCATTTGGTGAAGGCACAAATTCTGCTTACTATAGGATCCTGGACAGTGTTCTTACAGAAAAGCCTTATGCAATACGGACTGTTATTTCTCCAGGCACCCAACCCATTGTAAGCACCCGAGGGTCAAAGAGGGTTGAGGAAGCCTTGAAAAAACTGGATTTTTATGTGGTGGCAGATGTAATGCGTACTGCGGATATGGATTATGCGGATATAGTGATCCCTCTGGCCACGCCTTATGAGATTGATCATCCCTTTGAAGCTACAAGGGACGGAAGCTGGATGATTGCAAGAAGCAAGGTTATAGAGCCTCTTGGTGAATATAAGTCCATGTTTGAATTTATTCTCGACCTGGGAGTTAAGATGGGATACGGAGAGGAGTTCTGGAATGGGAGTATGGTCGACTGTATGAACTATCAGCTGGAACCTCTTTCCATGACCATTGACGATCTGAGAGAGCACCCTACCGGTATCAAATATGAGAAATCAAAGCCTGTCTATGAGAAATATGCAGAGGTATTTTCAAGGAAAAGCACGGCTGTGTCAGGCGCGCCCCTTCTTCCTCAGGGCAAAGTGGCGATCTACAACACCTCTTTTGAGGAAGCAGGTTTTAATCCCTTGCCGGAATGGAAAGAACCGCCTGAGAGCCTGACAGGGACACCTGAGTTGACAAAGGAGTATCCGCTCATTCTCTCTGATTATCATACATCCAATGTTTACTCGGCATCATGGCAGAGAAATATCCCTTATCTAAGAAAGATTCATCCTTATCCGGCACTGCACATTCATCCGGACACTGCTTCCGAGCGAGGGATAGAGGATAGTGACTGGGTGAAGGTGGAGTCCCCCCACGGGTGGATGAAGGTCAAGGCAGAGATCTTCCCTGGTATCAGGCAGGATACTGTCATGATTCTCCACGGTTGGTGGCAGGGCTGTAAAGAGCTTGGCGTGGAGGATTTTCCTTTGCTTGACGGGGGCGCCAATGTAAATATCATGTACAGTGTAGACTATGAAAAGGCCTTTGATCCTATTATCACGGCAATGGCCAGTCAGACCCTTGTTCAGGTGAAAAAGGTGTAGTTCATATTATCTGGTTCCATCCATTCATTTATGACTGGGCACTAATTAATATAATGAGGCATGTATGGCATAAGAAATAAAGGTAAGATGTGCCCGTACCACTGGCTGGCCTGGTTGGATAAATAACTATATAGGACAGGTTGTTGAAAACCTGTGATATTCTCTTTGTATCTGTATCTTTTTAGTTATAGGGAGACTACAATATACGATATATAGGGTATTCCATAATCTCAAGAACTCAAGGTTTAAATCCACTTGAAAACGAAATCAAATTGGTTTATGGTGAGATAACTGGTTCATAATGGATCCAGTTTAGAATGCTGGTGCTAATCGAAAATAAGGAGGCAAAAAATGATGAGAAATTGGGTAATGATTATCGTTCTTGTGTTGTTTATGGGTTTAACTTTTACTCCAGTTAGCGCAGGTGACAGTCCAGGACCTGCCCCGAACTCAGGAGATGGTGTACCTGACGGCAGCGGCTTTCCATCACCACCATCACCCGGCCCTGCTGGCCCAAAAGGTAAATAATAATCACATTTCTTGTGTCCAATTAAACTTATGA
The DNA here is from genome assembly GCA_019307745.1 of Deltaproteobacteria bacterium. Classification (GTDB taxonomy): domain Bacteria; phylum Desulfobacterota; class DSM-4660; order Desulfatiglandales; family HGW-15; genus JAFDJA01. Next base: position 3,916 of record JAFDJA010000202.1, read on the forward strand.
ATCAGAAGGCGTGGATTAACAATTAAAATCTACGCCTTCTATATTTTGGAACTCAACTAAAATGTTGGGGTGTTGGCAATTAGCATCTATTTATTACGTTTAGCTCCAAGATATCTGAAAGAATCAGAGGTCATTCAAACCTATGATATCCATCATGCTCAATAGTAATACAATGGTTTCACTTGCTGCTATCTATTAATCAAATCCCAAGACACCCCCTGAAATGAATTGATTACAAGATGTAATCTACACTCCTTCCTCCATATTTGAAGCGATATAAATAGGTATTATTAGATCAACTCGGTTAGCAAGGAGGTGCCGAGT
>JAFDJA010000010.1 GCA_019307745.1 Deltaproteobacteria bacterium
CGCCAGCCAGAAGGTCAAAGCCTATCCAGATTCCCCAGGGATTGTAGTCAGACAGATTTGTTACAGCTCCAAGACCACCCAGAAAACGAAAACCGGATAGTATGATACCAATGATCACTATAATTCCGGCAACAATATTAAACGGTGTCATAAGTGATCTGTTAGGAGTCAGGATTTGTTCAGACATCAAGCATCCTCCTCTGTTTGAGGCTTTGCTGCCTCTTCAAGGGCTTTTTTTACTTCTCTTTGTACTGCGGCATCCTTATCTTTTCGGGCTTTTTCAATGGCGCTGGCAAGCTTTGCATCAGCTTCAACCTGAGTCTTTTCAATTGCACTCTGGACAGCCTGCTCCTGCTCCTCTCTGGCAACCTTTTCTTTCCGCTTGGAAATAGCATAAATCCCTGTTAAAAGGATCGGCCAGAGTCCGGCAACAACAGGTACAGCTCCCAGGGCACCGGCAGTAAATTCTGGAGCCGGTTTAATACCAAGGTCCTCACGCATACCCAGTTTTTGAAAGGGGACACCGGAAAGATACAACCAGCTTGTACCACCCATCTCATGCTCTCCATAAATATGGTCGACATACTGACCAGGATAGTTGAGGATCCTCTTACGGGCTATCTTGATAAGATCCTTACGTTTGCCAAAGGTAAGGGCCTCCTTTGGACATGACTCCACGCAACCGGGGAGCTTGCCTTCTATTACCCTTGTAAAACACATGGTGCACTTGACAACCCGTGGGGAAAAGGCACTGTCATATTCATAGGCAGGTATCTCAAAAGGACATGCGACCATACAATACCTGCATCCTACACATAGTGAAGGATCATATGTTACAGGGCCTTCCTTATTCTTTTTAAATGCCTTTACAAAACAGACAGACGCGCATGCCGGCTCAAGACAGTGATTGCATTGAACCTTCCTGAATGCCGGGCTCGTATTATCACTAACGTCATATTTGTTGACCACAGTATAAGCGGTAGTTGTTGTTCTTCGTTTTCTGTCCATGACAGCAAGATCATCGAATGCTTTTTCAGGCGGTGGGAGCTGGTTGACGGAATTACAGCCTGCTTCACATTTTCTGCATCCTATACAGAGGATACTGTCAAAGAGTACTCCAAAACCTTCTGGATATCCCTTGAAATGCTTGTTAGTGGCTGCATCAGCTGATTTGCCTATTGCAGTGCCTACCCCGGCAGCGCCGATCCAGCCAAGAAATTTTCTTCGTGATATTGACATTTAATCTCCTCACATGATTTCTAAACACTCAGTCAATTTTTGTTTTTTCCTTATGGCACCCGGCACACTCTGTTGCTTTTGGTTTCTCTATATTCATGACATCATGACAGCCAATGCACTGCTGGTGAAAAGCGCCTTTAAGACCAGGCCTGTGAATATCGCCCTCATCAAAGGGTCTACCATGACAGCTTCCGCATTTAGGGGGTTTTTTATCCGAAGGACTGTTATGATGGCATCCCTGACATATGAAGCCTTCATCTGAGTGAAAATACATTGCCAGATTATTGTCCTTGATCTTGTTTAACAGTGTGTGAATAATCTTTCTATGCTCAAGCTCAACAGGCTCATACAGGTCTGCCAGAGTTTTAATAGTTACCTTTTCAGGAATATCCACATCCGCATATGTTTTAGTAATTTTTTTTCTGGAATTCAGGAGTTTTTCAGCAATGATTTTCTCCTCTTCATCTCCTTGCGGGACTGAAATGTCCTGTTCTGCCTTTAGATGACATTTCTGACAATAGGACGGGTCGCTGCTATCTACTTTCATGGAGGAATGACAGCCGGCACACTCCTGTTTCTGCTGCATGATGTTATGACATCCCAGGCAGCTTTTCCTGGAGTCCTTTTGATGCATGGCCTTTTCAATCTTCACATAATTGCCCTCTTCGGAACCTTTAGATGTGTGGCATTGCTTAGCACATGAATCCAGGCTTGCATGATGACATTCTATACAGCTATCATTATATTTTTCATGAGATTTATGATCAAATGGGACCGGATTAATCCCTATATCCTTTTCCTGTTCACCGGCTATAGGAACAACTTTGATTAATGCCAGGTCAGGTTGCTTTCGCTCCAGCCTGGGAGTGTTTTCAACCGTCTTTATTGTTTTCTGCTCCACTGGATTATGGCAGCCTCCGCATTTTACAGGACCTGCCTGGATTTTTTGTGACTGTTTTTTCTTATGACAGTTGATACAGGACAGGTGAGAGGCCATGCTTATTGAGATTCGTTTTTCTTCTGTCTCAGCCTTATGGCAATAACCGCATGACCCTTCCTTTCCGAGGGCATAGAATAGCTTTTTTGATTCTTCATCATATTCATGATGACAGGCCCCGCAGTCCCCTTTTCCGGTCACAGGGTCCTTGTTTGCTTCAGTGTGCCGGAAGTGTAGTGACTTATCAAAATCTATAGGAGTCCATGAGGAGGCAATGATTCTGTTTGTATGGCATTCTCCGCAGACCTCTATGGGGCCTGCCGTCTGGCCGGTGGATGTTGTCTCCTTATGGCAGCCAATACATTCGGCATGATAGAGATCCATTAATCCATCCCTGTCTGTATCTTCAAGTCGCTTGAAACTTAATGATAAGCGGCCCGTCTGCCTGTCTTCCACAAGATGACAGCTGCTGCAGTCTTTGTTGTCCTTTTGCAGGGCGTCAGTATGCAGGTCATGGAAAAAGGGGACATCAGGTCTTTCAAGCGCGCCGAAGGATTCAAGAACATCAATGGTTATGAGGTCGGCCCTTTTTTTGCTGTCTGTTGATTGCTTCTCATCCTCCTCACGGGCTTCAATAGTCAATGTAAGGCAGATTATTAATGCAACGAGAACACATATCCCTGCCACGAGAGATCTTTTTCTATCTTTCATTATATAATCCTTAAATTTGAGTATTGAGATACTGTTTAAACCTGGATCATATGCTTCTGTAAATGGAATAGTCAGCCACAGAAAACCATTGCTTGAATATTACGGCAGGCGTTTTCACGCCGTAAGGTATGGCAATAGTACAATCTGAGTTTAAATACTGGTAAAGATAAAACGGATTAAAAACTGTATAAAACCTGATTTTTTATAACTACAACAAATCTATTTTAATCTTCCGATGCGACATTGAAGATGAGTTTTATTTGGTATGAAAGTGTAGAATATATATAAAAAAACAGCGTATTGGCCACGCTATCTATTTTATACTGATTTAGTATGGTATATGCATACCTAATTGGTAGGATATATACATACAAAATTTGTAGGAAATATGTCAACTTATTTATTTTTTTTTGTAAAAATGCAAATATTGCAGGGCTGAATTCGTAGATAGCAAACCATGTGATAGGGGTGTATTTTCTTTTATTTCAGACAGATAACAATCCTTCTCTCAATTGCTGCCTTTATCCCGCGTTGGCAAGATAAGCTGTAGTAGATTTTTACCGCACAAACGGGGTTCAACAATTATTATACCAAAATATCTGTTCTAAATGGCCTTTAGGGATACAGACACAAATCCCGCTAAGAGCGGGATTTGAGGGGATGAAATCAGATAGAATTAATAGGAAGATGAAAAAAATTACTTTATAAAAAGTTCGGTGCTGAGATATCTTTCTCCTGTGCTGGGCAGGATTACTACAATTTGTTTACCTCGGCTCTCTTCCTGTCTTGAGATTCTCAAGGCCGCACAAACTGCGGCACCGGAGGAGATTCCGCACAAAAGGCCCTCTGTCTTTGCCAATTGCCTTGCTGTTTCAAAGGCCTCATCATTTGACACTGTAACCACTTCGTCGATAAGGGATGTATCAAGGATGTCCGGAATAAATCCAGCCCCGATCCCCTGTATCTTGTGCGGACCGGGTTGGCCACCGGAAAGCACGGGTGAGTCAACAGGCTCCACAGCTATGGCACGGAAAGAGGGTTTTCGATCTTTTATCACCTGGGCAACACCAGTAATAGTCCCTCCTGTCCCCACACCTGAGATAAAGATATCCACCTCGCCGCCAGTATCATTCCAGATCTCTTCAGCGGTGGTCTCCCTGTGGACCTTGGGATTGGCAGGATTATTAAACTGATTTGGCATAAAGGCATTTTCGCCCTGCGCAACAATCTCCTGGGCCTTGGAAATGGCCTCTTTCATTCCCCCGGGGCCCGGGGTAAGGATTATTTCAGCACCCAGGTGCTTGAGTAATTTTTTCCTTTCAATAGACATTGTCTCAGGCATTGTAAGGCAGAGCCTGTATCCTTTTTGCGCGCAGATAAAGGCAAGCCCTATGCCGGTATTGCCGCTTGTGGGTTCCACTATGAGTGTCTCTCGGTTTATCAGACCATCATCTTCTGCCGCAGCAATCATGGACATCGCAATACGGTCCTTAACGCTCCCTAAAGGATTAAAAAATTCTAGCTTTGCCAAGATCTCTGCGTCATAAGCTTCAGCGATCCTGTTAAGCCTAACAAGCGGCGTGCTGCCTACAGTACCGCTGATATTTGCAAGTTTCCCCATTTTGCACCTCCTCGAAAAGATATTGGAAAAGGTTGAAAACAAAGCAGTAGTCTGGCGACTATTTGTATATAAGCGTTGGCTCCTCAAGCATAACCGTAGTGTCTGGCGGAATCGATTTTGTGACCCAGACATTACCACCGATTACAGAACGCGCGCCTATGACGGTTTCACCGCCAAGGATAGTTGCACCGGAATATACAATAACATCATCCTCAATGGTCGGGTGTCGTTTTTTCCCCCTGAACTTGTCTCCCCCATCCTTTGGCAAAGAGAGGGCGCCTATGGTTACCCCCTGATATATGCGTACACTTTCACCTATTTGAGAGGTCTCACCGATGACTATCCCTGTGCCATGATCAATGACGAAGTGTTCGCCTATTTCTGCACCAGGATGAATGTCTATCCCTGTTACGCTGTGTGCGTACTCTGTCATTACCCTGGGAAGGAGTGGGACCTCATGTTCAAAGAGCTTATGGGCAATCCTGTAGACTGTGATCGCAAATATCCCAGGATAGCTGAAGATAATCTCATCATGGCTCTTTGCCGCGGGATCTCCCTCGTATACCGCAGCGACATCTGTGGCAAGGATCCTCCTAAGTTCAGGGACAGATCTCAGGACATCAAGGGAGGCGCTATAGCCCCGGTCTCCGCAGTCAGAACATGACTTGCCATATCTCAGGCAGTCGTGCCGTATGCTGTTGGTGATCTGCTCTGAGAGCATGTCAAAAAGGACAGAAACAGATCTTCCCATATTGTATTTCAGGTTGGCAGGGTCCAGTTTTTCCCTTGCAAAATAGCCGGGAAAGAGAACCTCCTTGAACCGATCGATAATGTCTATCACCGAACTATTGGAGGGGATAGGATCGTAATCAATATGAGTATATGTCTTCGGATCAGAGCTGCTGTCAATTATCAACTCTGCTATTTCAGGTAAATGCCTTCTATAGTTTTTGATCAAGTCAACATCGGCCTTGCATCTTGTTTCGTATGATCTGTCTTTGTCTGACATCTTCGGTTTCCCTCCTGATCTGTTTGATAAAAACCCTGTATCAACCTGCAAGTTCAAGCATTCTGTCCAGTGCAAGCCCAGCGTTTTCTTTAATATCTTCCTGAACTGTCACAAGGTTATGCTCTCCTATATGTTCAAGTGTGGTCAGTAGCTTTTCAGGACTGATTTTATACATATTGGGACAGAGTGATTCCATGAGGGGGAGTATGGTCCTGTCCGGGTATTCCTGAGACAGCCTTTTGATCAGGTTTATTTCCGTTCCAATGATTACTGTTGAGCCTGGCGAAGAGTCTTCCACATGCTTGACTATAAAGCTTGTAGAGCCTGCCGCGTCAGCAAGAGCAACCACCTCCTGGATACATTCCGGGTGGACAACGATCTTTCCATTAGGGTATTTCCCCCGTGCCTCCTGGATGTGGTCTGTGCGGAATCTTGTATGGACCAGGCAATAACCTTTCCACAGATATACCCTGGCTTTTCTTATGGCCTTCTCGGTATTCCCTCCCAGTGGCAGTTCAGGATCCCATAGGATCATCTCATCAGAAGGGATATTCATGCTGTTTCCTGTATTGCGGCCAAGGTGCTCATCCGGGAAAAAGAATATCCGCTCCCTCCTGTCAAATGCCCATTTAAAGGCCTTTGGCGCGTTAGAGGATGTGCAGACCAGACCTCCGTTCCTTCCACAGTGTGCCTTGATAAACGCGTCTGAATTCATATACACAAGGGGAGTAATCTCATCCCTGGAGGTTATTGCTGTTACCTCGTCCCAGGCCTTTTCAACCATAACCTGGTCAGCCATGTCAGACATCCAGCATCCGGCCTCAATATCCGGTATCTGTACTGTCTGGTGAGGCTGGGCAAGAATAGCCGCGCTTTCAGCCATAAAATAGACGCCGCAAAATACAATATATCTTGCATTATTATCCGCTGCTGCTTTCTGGGACAGCCCAAAAGAATCACCCCGATAATCACCCAGATCTATTATATCGCTTCTCTGATAGTGATGTGTAAGTATGACCAGCTCCTTTCCAAGCCTGTCTTTGATATCTCTTATCCTTTTAATTACCTCTCTGTTCTCCATCTTTCTATTTCTCCGTAGCTTTATTTGACCTGCCAGGCCCGTTCTTTGAGCCAGCATCTGGTCAGCCGAAATACTATCTGCTCATAAATTTTTTCGCAAGTCTATATCGACTCTCTTTGTAAAGGGTTGCTGGATGGGGTTGTATGGGGGAGAAAGGGTATTCTGAACTATCCCTTGTATGGGTCCTGGGCCTTTGACCCATTTTCTTCTATGAGAAATATCCCATATGTTGCAAACAGGTTGGGAATGAATTTTACAATCTTTCCTGTGGATTCTTCATGCCCGGGGTTAATGGCCGCCTCTCTGATAATCCGATACCCAGCGTCCCTGGTAAAGTGCCTGAAGTCCCTGATACTCAGGACTCTGATATTCGGTGTATTGTACCATTCGTATGGGAGTTCTTTGGTTACTGGCGCATGGCCTGAAAACTGGATCTGGGCACGTATCCGCCAGTGGCAGAAATTTGGAAAGCTCACCACCCCTTTTTTTCCGGTTCGCATCATCTCCCTGATAAGTTCCAGGGGTTCATAAACCTGCTGAAGGGTTTGACTCAGTATGACATAGTCAAAACAGTCATCAGGATAGTCCAGGATCTCTTCATTCATATCCCCCTGAAGCACGGAAATCCCCTTTTCTATGCACTCTGCAACCTTGGATTCGTCAAGTTCAATACCGGTCTCATTCACCTGCTTTTCCTCTTTGAGGTACTGGAGAAGCTCTCCCCCGCCACTGCCAAGCTCAAGCACCTTAGTGCCGGGTTCAATCCATGAGGCCATTATCTGAAGGTCAAATCTCATATCAATCAATTCAAATCCTTAAACACACCTTCCAGAAACCCGCATATAAGGCTGGACAGTCTCTTATTGGGAAGGAGAAACGCGTCATGTCCGAAGTCTGCCTCTATTTCACAGAAGCTCACATCCAGTCTGTTTTTTTTCATGGCTTTTACCAGATCTTTTGATTGATATGTGGGATAGAGCCAGTCTGATGTGAAGGAGACAACAAGAAATTCTGCCTTTGCCTTGGAAAAGGCCTTTACCAGAGAGCCTTCACCATGCTGTCTTTCAAGGTCAAAGTAGTCTGCCGCTTTTGTTATATGCAGAAAGGAGTTGGCATCAAATCTCTCCACAAACTTGGTGCCCTGGTATCTGAGATAGCTTTCGATCTGAAAATCCGCGCTAAAATCATATGAAAAATTTTCTCTGTCCTGGAGACGTCTGCCGAATTTCCTGCGCATGGCATCATCTGATAGATAGGTTATGTGGCCTATCATTCGAGCGACTGCCAGACCAAGATCAGGCTTTTTACCACTTCTGAGGTAATCTCCCCCATTCCAGGAAGGATCAGCCATTATTGCCTGCCTGGCCACTTCATTAAAGGCAATGGCCAGGGCCGAGTGTTTTGCGGTTGTGGCCAGGGGCATCGCAGATGCCGCCATATCTGGATACCTCACACACCATTCCAGGACCTGCATTCCTCCGATAGACCCGCCAACCACTGAAAGTAACCGTCTTATTCCGAGTTTATCTAGGAGCCTTTTCTGGACTCTGACCATATCGCCTATGGTAATTACAGGGAAGTTGCATCCAAAAGGCTGACCTGTATCCGGATCAATAGATCCAGGCCCTGTGGAACCCATGCACCCACCTATTATATTTGAACAGATGACAAAGTATTTATTGGTGTCAATACCCTTTCCCGGTCCCACCATAATGTCCCACCACCCGGGCTTCTGATCCTGGTGGTCATAGTAGCCTGCAACATGGGAATCCCCTGTCAAGGCGTGCAACACAAGTACTGCATTGCTTTTATCCCGGTTAAGGGTCCCATATGTCTCATATGCCAGAGTTATCGGCCCTAGCCTTGTCCCGCTTTCCAGGATAAGCTGATCAGGTGGTTCAGAAAAGGTGAAGAATTTCTTTTCTACCAGTCCGACAGAAATCCCATCCCTATCATGTTCAATATATTCACTCATTTAATCTGTCAAGGGCCTGCTCCAGGTCCTCACGTATATCCTCATACGCCTCAATACCCACAGAGAGCCTGATCATGTCAGGTGTTATGGACAGGGCGGCCTTTTTCTCCTTGTCAAAAGATATATACTGGGATGAGAAAGGGTGAATCACCAGACTCTTACAATCTCCCAGGTTGGCGAGATGGTATATGAGCCTCAGACTGTTTATGAATCGAAAGCACTCTTCCTGGTCCTTCAGACCGAAAGAGATCATGGCTCCGTAGCCCTTCCTGTTAAACAGCCTTGTTGCCGTATTATGGGAGGGGTGATCTTCAAGGCCTGCATAATTTATCCATTTGACTTCCGGTCTGGCTTTTAAAAATTGTGCCACCTTAGAAGTATTCTCCAGATGTCTTTCCATCCGAAGGGCTAATGTGTCAATCCCTATCATAGTGAGATATGAGTGAAACGGGGCCTGGGTCGTACCAAAGTTGATATGGTGTTCACGCCAGACCTTGTCCATGTACGCCAGGTCCCCTTTCCTGTCAATAAAGGGCTTGAAGTCCGGAAAACGATCCCCATTCCATGGGAATTTACCGCTGTCAATTACCATGCCTCCTGTGGCTGCGCCATGTCCGCTGAGGTATTTTGTAGTGGAATGGATCACCACGTCAGCGCCTTGCTCTATCGGCCTGCAGAGATAGGGAGATGCGAGTGTATTATCAACAAGGAGGGGCAGTCCGTGTTCATGGGCTATTTTCCCTGCAATGCCGAGATCAGGTACGTCCATCTTGGGATTGCCTATGGTCTCCAGATAGATAAACCGGGTTTTATCATTAATTGCATTTTTCAGGGCATCCATATCACTGGATTCCACAAACCTTGCAGTGATTCCATATTTCTTGAAAATATTTGCAAACAGGAGATAGGTTGACATAAAAAGTGAGTTTCCTGTCACAAATTCATCACCAGACCTGAGAAGGGCCATACAGGCATTTGTGACCGCTGCCATTCCCGATGACATGGTTACTGCCCCCATCCCTCCTTCCAGTGAGGATATCTTTTCCTCAAGGACTCGATTTGTTGGGTTTGTCAATCTCATATAGATGTGATCCTTGGTTTTGCCCGCAAATGTCCGGCTGAGATTTTCTGCAGTCGCATGTACATGGGACGCGGATTGATAAATGGGAGGAAGTGTTGCCCCCTCCCATTCCTCTGGTTTCTGCCCCTCATGTATGACCCTTGTGTTGAATCTGTAATTTTCTGTAAGTTTCACGTTATTCACCCCCATATATTAAAACGGCTCTTTTAATAAACTATATCCTTTAATGCCAGGGCCAGGACCTCGCACTTTCTGCAAATTTTTATTTTATCTTTCCAGGCCTTATGGGCAATACCGAGGCAGATCGTTCCATTAATAAACCAGCATAGATTCCCTGTATTGAATTCCCAAGCGGGGCATCTTTCTCTCATCTCCTCAGGACAATTCTTTATATCCCAGCAATTCTGAAGGAGTTGACCATTGGACTGGAAGCTGCAGAGAAGAAAAAGCATCTGTCGTCCGATATGGGCAGGGATGGACCGCCATCCCTGTTCATAACTGTGAACTGCTTTTAAAGATATGCCAAGCAGCTCAGCCATCTGGGACTGGGTTTTTTTTAATTTCTTGCGGAAAGTAATAAATTCCTTGTTTTTCATGGGATCCCTATATATCTTGATCAAATATTTTATGTTGAAAAATTATATCACATTGTAGTATTATATTAATACCACGGTGTGGTATTGAAGTGCAATAAAAAAATAGATGGAGAGATTATGTGGGAATATACGGATAAAGTAAAAGACCATTTCATGAATCCCCGTAATGTAGGAGTCATTGAAGATGCGGACGGGATCGGAGAAGTTGGATCCATTGCCTGTGGAGACGCACTCAAACTTACATTCAAGCTTGGTGACCAGGAGAGGATTAGGGATGCCAAATTTCAGACCTTTGGCTGCGCCAGTGCCATAGCATCTTCATCCGCTCTTACTGAGATGCTCAAGGGGATGCCCCTGGAAGATGCGGAAAAAGTCACAAACGATGATATATCTCAATACCTGGGAGGGCTCCCAAAGGAGAAAATGCACTGCTCAGTTATGGGGCGGGATGCACTTAAAGTGGCGATCGACTATTACCGTTGTGAACCGGAAAAGAAGAAGGAAGGGGAGATCGTGTGCGAGTGTTTTGGGGTTACTGATATTGAGATAAAAAATGCTATTTCAGAAAACAGCCTCTCTTCTGTCAAGGATATAACCGACTATATAAAGGCAGGTGGGGGGTGTGGTAAATGTCATGACAGGATTCAGGAGATTATTGATTCTGCCAACGGGAAGGAGATTATCAAGGAGAAAGATCGTGCCAAAATGACGAATATACAAAAGATACGATTGATTGAAGATGTATTTGAGCAGGAGATTAAACCAGCGCTCAAGAAGGATGGTGGCGATATTGAACTTATTGACCTGGATGGAAACAGGATTTATGTAAAGCTGCGCGGATCATGTGCCAACTGCAAAACCTCACAGATTACACTCAAGAACTTTATCGAACAAAAGGTGCAGGAGCTGGTATCACCGGAACTGACTGTTATAGAGGAAAATGAAGATGAAAACCGTTTATGTTGATAATAATGCGACTACACAGGTGGCCCAGGAAGTCCTGGAGGTTATGCTCCCCTATTTCAAGGGGCGTTATGGCAATCCCTCGAGCATGCACTCCTTTGGAGGGAACATTAGCAGAGATATAAAAAAGGCAAGGGAGCAGGTCGCGGCCATGATTAACGCTTCTCCTTCAGAAATCATGTTTACCAGCTGCGGTACAGAGAGTGATAATACGGCGATCCTTTCCGCCATACACTCGGCCCCTGACAAAAAACATATAATTACCACCAGGGTTGAACATCCTGCCATCAAGAATCTGTGTGAACATCTTTCAGGGCAGGGGTATCGAACAACCTTTGTGCCTGTTGATAATAAGGGGAGGCTTGATCTGGATTTTCTGTATAACTGCCTCACCGATGACACGGTCATAGTGAGTGTAATGTGGGCCAATAATGAGACTGGTGTGCTCTTTCCAATAGAGGAAATATCCCGGGTCATGGCAGAAAAAAAGATATTTTTCCATACTGACGCGGTGCAGGCGGCCGGGAAGGTCCCAATAGATGTCCAGAAGGTCAGGGCCAATATGCTTTCCATATCCGGTCACAAGATTCACGCGCCCAAAGGGATTGGCGCCCTATTTATCCGAAAAGGCACCAGGTTCTCTCCGTTTCTCATAGGCGGTCACCAGGAGAATGGCCGCAGGGGTGGGACAGAGAACGTGGCATCCATTGCAGGCCTGGGAAAGGCGACTGAATTGGCAGTCCAGCACCTGGAAGAGGAGACCGTTGAGGTATCCAGGCTCCGTGACAGGCTTGAGGCCGCCCTTGTTAGAGATGTCCCGAGCGCTATCATAAACGGGGACAGAGAAAATCGTCTTCCAGGCACAACAAATATCAGTTTTGAATATATAGAAGGAGAGGCCATACTCCTGATGATGAACGAGCTTGGCATCTGCGCCTCTTCCGGGTCCGCATGTACATCAGGTTCACTTGAACCGTCCCATGTACTCCGTGCCATGGGAGTACCCTATACCGCGGCACACGGCTCAATCCGCTTCAGCCTCAGCAGGTATAATACGGCTGAAGAAGTTGACTATATAATTGATAATTTACCGCCTGTTATTGCCCGCCTGAGAAATATGTCGCCGTTCTGGAAGGGGCAGCAGGTGGCAGCAAAGGCGTGAAGAAAAGTTTTTAAGGAGTATCGCAGACAGCTATGACCAGACAGAGAGCAGCCGCCATCCTGATGATTCTTATATTATGCCTTAATCCTTTTGGGATCAGTACGTGTTTCGGATTATGCGGCTGCTGCGATACTATTGCGTCATGTGGTAATGGCGCCCCTGATATGGACATGGCCCCGCAAAAGGAGACCGGTTCTCCTGCCATGGACTGCTGCGGTACTGGAAAACAGGAAACCCCTTCCTCCGCAATATCTGATAGCAGGGCCTTCTTATTTAACAACTCTGGTGATGTATTATCCTCCATATGCGGATGTGAAACCCTTCTTGCCCAATCATCCCAGGTTGTCTCTGCAGGCAGATATCCACAGTGCAATCCTTTACAGATATATCCGGGTGTTAATGAAATTATATGCAATCCTTTTTCGCGTCCATCCCCAAGACATATCACCAAAAATGAAATCATGAAGTTTTGTAAATCTTCTATCTACCTTATAAACAACACCTTTCTTTGTTAGACCTGTTCTTTTGAATTTTTTTTCAGTATAATTTAAACCCCGATTTTTGAATATTCTGTTTGTACTTTCAGTGTCATAAGCTGGTACGACTTTTGCTTTTTCAGATCTTTTGTATTGAAAGGAGAAGAGCGGCTATGAGTAAGATAGTATTATTGCTGATATGGTTGTTGGGTGTGCTAGTATTGCAGCCATTTCCAGGACATGTCTCTGCCTCAGGGGCAATAGACCTCAATGAGCTGGACGCAAGGATTGCTGAGGGCGTAACAATTGAGGATCTGGTTGCGTATGCCATAGAGATGAATCCTGGTATTAAGGGCTCAATCGAGGCGCACAGGTCTGCCAAACAGGGAGAAACCCTTGCCTCGGCCCTTCCTGATCCCCAGTTCATGATCAGCTACTTTCCTGAACCTGTTGAGACCAGACTTGGCCCCCAGGACTGGACTGCAAACCTGACCCAGATGATCCCGTTTCCCACAAAGCTGTCCAAGGCAGGAAAGGTTGCAGAGGCAAATACCAGGATCGCTTCCCTTAACCGGGACAAGGCTGTAAGGGATGTGACAGCGGCTATTAAGGAGTCGTTTTATGAGCTCTATTATATCCGTGAGGCAAGACAGGTTGCCGGGCATAACATGGAGCTTATAGATCATCTTCGAAAGGTGGCAGAGACATCCTACGCGCAGGATCGAACAATCCTCATGGATGTTATTAAGGCACAGTCCCAGACCGCACAGATACAGTACGATATCCTGCTCCTTGATGAATTGGAGCAGACAGAGCTGGTCAGGCTGAATGGACTCCTGAACCGTGCGCCTGATACCCCAATAGGGGAGCTCAAGGATATCCTGTTTCCGCCGCTCCTTTTGACCCTTGATGAGCTATATGGTCTTGCAGAGTCCTATCAGCAGGAGATACAGATATCTAATACTCAGATTCAAAGGGCGGATTTGAAACTGGACCTCGCAAAGGCAAACAATATGCCGGATTTTCGTATAGGGCTTTTCTATTCATCCATTGGTAATCCGGATGTGCCCAAGCCACCTGATGATGCGGGCCGGGACGCAATAGGTATCCAGGCGGGCATTTCTATCCCCTTGTGGATTGGTAAAAACAGCAGCAGGACAGAGGGTGCCAGGGCCGATTTCAACAAACAAAAGTCAGCAAGACAGGCCCGACTTAATGAGACACGTACCAACCTTTCCAGTCTTTATTTCAGACTCCAGAACTCCAGACGATTAATGACTCTGTACAGGGAGGAGCTCCTGCCCCAGGCAGCCAGGTCCATAGAGCTCGCTGAAACCTGGTTCAGACAGGGTGAGGGCAGCTTTTCTGATTTTGTTGAGGCACAGTCTGTATTGTATAATTTTCAGCTGTCTGTTGCCAGGGCCAGCGCTGACTACGGCAAGTATCTTGCCCGTTTGGAGAAGCTTACCGGTTGCAGTCTCACTGGGGAGCAGGCAAACCTGTCAGTATCAGAAGAAAATCATGAGGAGGCTGAATCATGAAAAGAGATATCTTTCTTATAACAGTATGGTTTTTCCTGTTATCAACTCAGGTTTTTTCACAAGGACTGGAGCAGCAGGATGAGGCAGTTTCCGCCCATGGTCCTGATACCCCGTACCAGGGGTATCTCGAGGAAAAAGGGCAGATCATGAAGATCATTCAAGACCTTGAGACGACTGCCGAAAAAAGAGCTGAGGATTCCCTTTTATTGGGTGTTGATCCATCAGTAATTGATGGGTTGAGGTCCACTGCGGAACATGATGACAGGACTCAGGATCTGCTTGCCGACGGCTTTTCCGTGGAGGAACTGGAGGTTTTAACACTCCTGAGGAATCCCAATATAAGGGCCAATGAAAAGAGGCTTCAGGCAGCCCGGGAAAGTCTCAGCCAGGTATGGAATCTTGATGAGATACTGCTTCAGTATTCCGCCTTTACAGAAGGTAAGATGAACGACATAGGCCCCATGAAAGGAAAGGATGCCATAGCCAAGAAGTTTCCTTTTCCCGGACTGCTTTCTCTAAAAGGAGAGGTGGCCCTGAAGGAAATCGAGGCCGCCGGTATCAGGCTTGAGATTGCCATACGGGATGCTATTGCCTCAGTGAAAAAATCCTTCTGGGACTTCAGGTTTGTTCTTAAGGCCCGGGCCATCACACAAGAGACCCTTGAACTCCTTGAAAACCTGGAAAATGTTGCTACGGCACGCTATAAATCCGGCAGGAGCAGTTATCAGGATGTCATAAAGATCAACATTCAAAAGGAGATACTCAAGGAATCCCTGATTACTCTCAATGAAAAGGAGCTTAACTTTAAGGCCCGGATTATTGAGTTGATTGATCTGCCAGGAGGTACAGCAATCGGTTCTCCATCAGATATAGTTCCTAAGGGTGAGCTTAAGGCCCAGGAAGTGTTATATACACTGGCAAGAGACAACCGCCAGGAGATAAGGCTTAAAAAGGCATTCATAGGAAAGATGGAACGGATGATCGAAATGTCAGAGACCATGGTCTTTCCATCATATTCCATGGGCCTTTCTCAATATGATGATGAGGCAGTAACAAGGGTGGGTTCCCACGCTATGAAGCCAACTTTTTCTACTTCCACCAACGCGTCAATGGGTGCGGGCCTCCCCAGGATGCCATGGTACGGAATCAATGACGCCTATATCCGCCAGACAAGGCAGAAACTTGAGGCTCTAAGGGATGATCTGGATCAGATCAAACTCACAACCAACACCATGGTAAGAAAAAAGTGGTTTGACGCGGACAAGGCAAGACGGGAAGCTGCCTTGTATTCGGACAGGATTATAGTGCTTTCCGAATCCGCCTTGAATGTCTCCACAAGGGGATATGAGTCCGGCAAGGTGTCGTTTAGCGATGTGATCAGCTCCTATTTGACATGGCTGAATGCGAACATGACCATGGAGAGGAAGATAAGTGATGTGGCCATTGCAGACGCGGAACTGATAAGGGTTGTTGGGGATTCTGAGATTTATGAGAATTGATCTTACCCTTCAAAAGGAGACCGCATAGTACTGGACAGACAGGGATAAAATCAGGACAACCATTCATAATGGAGTGTTAAGATGAATAAGATAAATGATGATACCAGGCGCAGGAGACCCCTGATCCGTATTGGGGTGATTGTTATAATGGTCATTATACTGGCAGGAGGGGCGGGATACTATCTGGGCACAATGGGGCAGCACACAGCCCATATAGACAGTGGTGCAGCCCTAGATGGATCAGGTCATGAGCATGATGAAACAACACTGTATACATGCGGGATGCACCCCTGGATATTAACTGAGGAGCCTGGTACCTGCCCCATATGTGGGATGGCGCTTGTACCCAAGCGGGATGATGAAATTGAGGAGGCAGATGCCGGTGAACGAGAGATCCTTTACTGGCGCGCGCCCATGAATCCCCAGGAGATATATGACTCCCCTGGAAAGAGCGCCATGGGTATGGATTTGGTACCGGTTTATGAAGATGAGGTCATAGGTGGTGTTCAGGTAAAAATCGATCCGGTTACACAGCAGAACATGGGGATACGGACTGCTAAAGTTGAGAGAGGGCCTCTGACCCATACTATCAGGTCATATGGCCATGTGACATATGATGAGACCAGTATGGGCCAGATCAGCACCAAGATCAGCGGGTGGATAGAGACCCTGTATGTGGACTTTACCGGCCAGGCAGTGCAAAAGGGTGAGCCCCTTTTAAAGATATATTCACCTGATCTTGTGGCTGCGCAGGAGGAGTATCTTGAGGCCCTAAAGGGCAGCTCCCAGGGAAGGAGCAGTGGTCTTTTCTCATCCTCGCGACGTCGTCTCGAGTATTTTGATGTGGATGAAGAGGAGATCAGGGAGCTTGAAACGTCCGGAGAGGTGAAAAAAAATATTCTGATACGTTCCCCATTTACCGGCGTGGTAATGGAAAAGAAGGCGGTTGCCGGAGGATATGTCAAGGCTGGCGCTGTCCTATACCATATTGTTGATCTTTCCAATGTGTGGGTGGAGGCCCACATCTATGAGTATGATCTGCCCCTGATATCAGTGGGACTTGAGGCAGAGATGTCTCTTCCGTATCTGCCCGGAAAGGTCTACAAGGGCAGGGTATCTTATATCTATCCGTATTTGCAGAAAAAGACCAGGGACGTGGTGATACGCCTGGAATTTGAAAACAGGGATGGCGGATTAAAACCGGATATGTATGCGGATGTATATATTAAGACCTCTCCAGGGGATCAGGGGCTCTATATACCAACAGAGGCAATAGTCAGATCAGGGGAGAGAAACATTGCTTTTATTGCTAGAGAGGGAGGGAAGTTTACACCAAGGGAGGTGACCCTCGGTATCTCCCTGGATGGAGGCAATACCCAGATTCTGAGTGGCCTTGTGGCCGGAGAAACTATTGTTACATCCGGGCAGTTCATGCTGGACTCCGAATCAAAACTCAAAGAGGCAGTTCAGAAGATGATGGAGATGAAGGAAGGGCCTGCTGTGTCAGATCAAGCAGATGATTTCTTCAATGGCATGAATATGGATGATCTGTTTTCAGACATGGAGTGATTAATATCATGATCGAAAAAATTATTGAATGGTCTATTAATAACAAGTTTATGGTTATCCTCGCTGCCATATTTGCGATAGCAGGCGGAATTCTTGCTATACTCAATACCTCCCTGGATGCCATCCCTGATCTCTCAGATGTCCAAGTGATTATATACACGGAATATCCTGGTCAGGCCCCTCAGGTTGTGGAAGACCAGGTCACATACCCTCTTACCACTGCAATGCTTAGTGTGCCCTATGCAAAGGTGGTTCGTGGATATTCGTTCTTTGGCGTCTCTTTTGTCTATATAATCTTTGAGGACGGCACAGATCTCTACTGGGCAAGGTCCAGGGTGCTTGAGTACCTGAACTTTGTCTCCGGCAGACTCCCGGGCGGGGTTACTCCAGCCCTTGGTCCTGACGCGACCGGTGTTGGCTGGATCTATGAGTATGTGGTTAAGGACACAACCGGTGAGCATGACCTCCAGCAGTTGCGATCTCTGCAGGACTGGTATTTGAGGTATGAACTCACTGCTGTGCCCGGAGTAGCCGAGGTGGCAAGTATCGGAGGGTTTGTAAAGCAGTACCAGGTGGAGGTGGATCCAAACAAGCTCCTTGCCTATAATCTGTCCATTCAGGCGGTCAGGCGCGCCATACAGAGATCCAATAATGATGTGGGCGGGAAACTGGTGGAAATGGCAGAGGCCGAGTTTATGGTCAGGGGGCTTGGGTATATCCGGTCGATTGAGGACCTGGAAAACATTGCCGTTGGAGTGGATCAGATGGGCACTCCCATACTTCTCAGGAATATTGCCAATATCCATACAGGTCCTGAACTCAGAAGGGGTGTCCTTGAATGGAACGGGGAAGGTGAGGTTGCCGGCGGTATTGTGATAATGAGGTTCGGAGAAAATGCCCTTGAAGTAATCCACAATGTCAAAGAGAGGCTCAAAGAGCTTGAAAAGGGTCTGCCGGAGGGTGTGGTCATTGAGACAGGGTACGACCGTTCCGGTCTGATTGAAAGGGGTGTCCACACACTTAAAACAAAGCTTGTGGAGGAAATGACGGTGGTGGCAATTATCTGTGTCGTCTTTCTCCTCCATTTCAGGTCCGCCTTTGTTGCAATCTTTACGCTTCCCGTAGGGATACTTATCTCTTTTATCATCATGTATCCCCTTGGCATCAACGCGAATATCATGAGCCTGGGAGGCATAGCAATCGCAATAGGAGTGATGGTGGATGCCTCTATTGTAATGGTAGAAAACGCGCATAAGCACCTGGAGAGGGACAAGGGAACCAAGACCCGTACTGAGATAATTCTGGAGGCCTCAAAAGAGGTGGGACCAGCTCTCTTCTACAGCCTGCTTATCATAACCGTCTCCTTTATCCCGGTATTCAGCTTGCAGGAGCAGTCCGGAAGGCTTTTTAAACCTTTGGCATATACAAAGACATTTGCAATGGGTGCCTCTGCCTTTTTAGCCGTGACCGTTATCCCTGTACTTTTGCTCTTCTTTGTGAATGAAGACCCTATAAGTTCATCTTTTACAAGAAGACAGCGGATAATGATCTGGATTGGTTCGGCACTGGGGCTTCCTGTGCTTGCAGTCATTGGAAAACTTGTTGGTCTCCCAATCCCTGATTGGGGGTTTGCGGCAGCCTTGGTTGTCTCCCTGTTTTTTGTAATCACCCTGATACCCCAGAAAATAAGGCCTGAAGCGAAAAACCCCATCAGCATGATGTTTATAAGTATCTACAAGCCCTTTATCAGGGTGGTCTTAAACTGGCGTGGAATAACTGTCATATTGGCTTTGGTCATACTTGCCGCAACTTACTATCCCGTTAAAAAACTTGGAAGTGAGTTCATGCCACCTCTTAACGAGGGGGATCTCCTGTATATGCCTACCACCCTTCCAGGCATATCCATTACAAAGGCCAGGGAGCTGTTACAGCAGACTGATAAGATCATCCAGAGTTTTCCTGAGGTAGATACAACGCTGGGTAAGATAGGCAGGGCAGAGACATCCACTGATCCCGCCCCCCTTTCCATGATAGAAACTACCATTATGCTCAGACCAAAAGAGGAATATGAGATGGTGCCGGTGGACCGTTTTTTTTCAGCCTGGCCGGTCTGGTTGAAGATGCCCCTCACCTGGATCTGGCCTGAAGAGAAGAAGGGTAAGCTGATCCATTCATGGAGGAAAAGAGATGTTGATCGTTTCTTTTCTCACTGGCCAGAGTGGATCAAAGGTCCCTTATCCAGTATATGGCCTGAGACCAGGTACATAACCATTGATGAGCTCGCAAATGATCTTGACAGGGCTATCCAGTTTCCCGGGCTTACAAACGCGTGGACCATGCCCATAAGGACCAGGATTGATATGTTGTCCACAGGCATCAAGACACCTGTGGGCATAAAGTTGATGGGACCTGACCTCACTGTGCTTTCTGATCTGGGTGCCAGGATAGAGGCAGTGGTAAAGGATATCCCTGGCACCCTTTCCGCCTATTCAGAACGTGTTGAAGGAGGTAATTATCTGGATTTTGATATTGACCGGGAACAAATCGCCAGGTATGGGCTTACTGTGGCAGATGTCCAGGAGGTGATCATGACTGCCATAGGAGGAATGAATGTGACCCATACAGTGGAAGGTCTGGAGCGCTATCCTGTAAATTTGAGATATAGCAGAGAGCTTAGGGATGACATTGAACAACTCAGACGGGTGCTCGTACGGGCACCCACCGGGGCGCATGTGCCCCTGGCCCATCTGGTTGACTTCTCCGTACATAAAGGGCCTGCAGGTATAAAAAGTGAGAACTCCAGACAGACCGCGTGGATTTATGTGGATATCCGAGGCGTTGATGTGGGCACCTATGTGAAGAATGCAAAACAGGTGGTTACGGATAATATTGAAATCCCCACAGGATACTCCTTAGTCTGGTCAGGGCAGTTTGAATATATGGAAAAGGCGCGCAAGACCCTTAGCGTGATCATACCCGCAACCCTGATAATGATCTTTGTATTGCTCCTGGTCCATTTTAATAATATAATCGAAGCATTAATAGTAATGATAAGCCTCCCATTTGCCCTGGTAGGAGGTATATGGCTATGCTATCTGCTGGACTATAATATCTCTGTGGCAGTGATGGTAGGGTTTATTGCCCTTGCAGGGCTGTCAGCAGAGACGGGCGTTATTATGCTTGTCTATCTTGATGAGGCATTTGAGCGCAGGAAAAGGAGTGGAGCAATGAATACCGGCCTGGACCTACATAGCGCAATCATTGAAGGCGCGGGAGATAGGGTCAGGCCGAAACTAATGACCGTGTCTACCACATTGATTGGTCTTTTGCCGATTATGCTGGGTTCAGAGACTGGGTCACAAGTGATGAAAAGAATTGCCGCCCCCATGGTCGGGGGACTGATATCATCAACAATCCTTACTCTAATTCTCATCCCAGCGATATATGATATCTGGAAGAGGTGGGAGCTTAAGAAACAGGGCTGAGGCTGGATCTTTTTTTGATTGCATACAATATCAAATAATTTGGCGTTAAGGACGTTTGGGTTTTGATTGCGTTGGATTAAAATTTAGACAATATTGAATAATACTAAACAGGAGGATCATATTATGAAAAGAGTTGTATTGATTATTACCACATGTATTTTTTCCTTTATATTAAACCTTTCATCTATATCAGCCATGGAAATGCCGGGTCATGATGGGAAAGGCCATTCCATGGATCATCCGACCCGTATGGGGGAAAATATTCGGGAGAAAACCGTTAACGGGCATATGCTTGCCTATCACCTGATCGACATGGCAGCAAAGATGGAGGGCATGACAAGCATGCCTCCAATGATGGCCACCCACCATATGATGGTATATATTATGACGCCTGATGGTAAAATGGTTAAGGATGCTAAAACTGGATTTGTAATTGAAGACCCTGATAAGAAAAAGCAACAGGTGATGGCAATGGGCATGGGAGACGGTTATGGTTCTGATATCACCCTTAAAAAGAAGGGCACTTATAAGATCGCGGTAAAGATAGTGCGCGAAGGAAAGAGTTTCATGGATGTATTTGCCTATGAAGTAAAATAGGCTAATAAGCCGTTTCCCAGGCAGAAGTGGCAGATAAAAGACTCCTCTCGTCTCTTATCTGCTCCTCTGCCTGAATTCAAAATCAAGCCCTTCCGGCCTCTCTCCTTGAATATTCCCGCTGATTCATGATATACATGAGTACTTTTCTATTAATGAGTTTTCAGATGACAGGGTTTCAGAAGATAAAAGCAGGCAGGATTATGCTTCAAAATAGTATTGTTCAGGTGTTGCTTATAATTATCGCGGGTATCTTTATCGGGGTTGCTTCAAACCATATCCGCGGTAACCCCCTGCCCTGGATTGCCAAACCTGCGGTTGTGAAGCCCATACCCGGGACAGCTGTTGGCCAGGACCCCGGCCTGGTTGATCCTTCTTCTCCTGATTTTTTTCTTAAATTTGAGTCAGGCTCCACCTTTGATGCCTATTATAGCGTCTCTATTGAACAGGTATATGGAGAGATCTTCCTGAATAAATCAGGCGTATTCATGGATGCCCGTCATGCTGAAAAATTTCAGGAGGCCCATATCAAAGGGGCAATCAACATCCCTTATAATGAGGTGTGGGAAAATATTGAGCGATTGGATGATATTGCCCCGGATGAACTTATAATTGTGTATTGTGATGGCGCAGAGTGTGAGGCCTCAAAACTACTCACTCAGGAGCTGCTTGCCCTGGGTTATACCCGGGTCTTTCTGTTTGACGGAGGATGGCTGGAGTGGATTGATGCAGGGCATCCTGTTGAATAGGAGAGCGGATAGATGCAAATAAGAATTCTATTTGAGCACCCTTTTTCTCTGCTTGTTTTTCGATGGGCGGTGGGACTCATGTTTATTTATGCCAGCCTGTATAAGGTCATTGATCCCGGTGAATTTGCCCGTTCAATCCAGAACTATAAGATAGCTCCTTATGGTCTGACAAATCTTATGGCATTGATCCTTCCATGGATTGAATTTCTGTCCGGCCTGTTTCTTATTATTGGCAAGTGCATGATTCGCGGCAGTACACTCGTGATCTCTGGATTGCTGATCATATTCATAGTTGCCATGATCAGTGCCATTGTAAGGGGTCTTGATATCGAGTGCGGGTGTTTATCCTCCGGCGGGGAAGGGTCGGATTATGAATTGTATTTCAGCCTCTTCAGAAATGTCATCTTTTTGGCAATGTGCTTTTCAATATTCAGATCCACTCTTTTCCAGAAACATCATAAAGAGGCGGCTCAAAGTCTTGTTAAAGAATAGCTGATCGGGTCTGACGGAAGAGGTCTTTGAGGTCTGTCTCGTGAATTACTGCTCCTGGGGTGGTCCTGAACTGAAAATAATATCACCATACCAGGCTGTCACAGATTCTCCAGTGTTGTCTGAATCTGACATGATTGCTATGCTGGATATGGCATGGGCTGTCCCTTTAAACGACCGGCTATAGTCCTCCAGGATGTCACGCCTCTCAGTTACCCATTCATTGGTATCAGAAACTGCGCTCTGGACCGCGAACATCATTACTGTGTCCGTGTACGCGTTCGGAATAACTTTCTCTTCAGATGCCCTGCTCCCCCAGATGTAGCAGATAGATTCTCCCGGAGGATACTCCCCATAGAGTATTCTTGCCGCGGCATATCTGGCCCGTTTCATAAAGGACTGTCCTGAAGGGTTATACTCAAAGTTGATATACAGCCTGGCTGCACAGTCATCACCATCCTTTTTTGTGATATCACCTTTTTCAAGGATGTTGGAAACCTTCCATCTCCACTCCACAACTGGGAATTTTTCGGGATCAATACTGACCTTTTTTATTAGACCGGATGCTGACGCCCTGCTTTCCGCCCTCAGTACGGTATTATCATCTTGCTCCACAATCCGGTAATCCGTGTGTCTAGCAATATTTTTAAAGAAATATGCTTCCCAGCCTGAAGGGATGGTCGTTCCAGATGTCTCAGAAGAGAAATTTCCGGCTTTTAAAAGGTTTTGAGATTCCGCAGCCATGATTGGGGGAAATAGACAAATGAGGAGAATCAGAAAGTGGGTGCATACAACAAACCAGAATGGACTGCATGTCTTTTTCATACGGGATCCTTTTTTGTTGTTTGGTTATCATCTAAACAGGATCACTTCAATAATTCATATATAGTCTATATAGTCAAGAGTATAGCTGTGTTACTGTAAAAGTCTTCCATATTTTTCTATGCGCCACTTTTAATCAGGTATCAGGGGGATATTTTTTATCAATCAAAGGTATCAGGCAGATATAGGCCATCCATATCATCTCCTTTGTCATTTTAAAAAATTGATTAGATTCGAATCAGGGAAAGAAGATCTGGCAGGACCTGTTCTTGCGAATAACCGGAATGGGCCTCAGTATATGTACCTGATGCGGGACAGGGACCAGGAAGCCCAAAAGTGTCCTGGCCCGACAAACATGATCTCTCCCCTGAGTTTTTGAGTGAATATTGCAAGTGAATTAGAAAAACAATTTTTGAAATACCCGCAAAGTTAAATGGATAAATATGTCTTTTCACCCATAAATATTTATGTTAAAAAAGGACACATAAATTTAAGCTTGTTAAATATGCACAGGTATCGTGAAATTTTTAGATTTTCTCCATATTTAAGGTCTGTTGGTAATTATCAAGCATAAACCGGACTGTATATAATACCAATAGTAGCAGGAAGAATAATTTTCATTAGATTTTTTTATTTATTCAGCACTGATGTTAACCATTTTTAAAAGGGAGGATGTCTCATGCTTAAAAATTTATCAGCTGTATTTGTGTTAGGATTTTCTCTTGTAGTTATTTTCAGCCACGTCCAGGCCTATGAGGCGATGCAAGGGCCATCGGAGCTGATTTATTGGGATAAGGAGAATGCTTCCCCCGGGTATACCATTTTTGGCTCCGGATATATGATCGACTTGGAGGGGAATTTTATCAACAAGTGGCCAGCTTTAGGTGAGCTGCTGGATAACGGTAACTTGATGGCGCGCGGGGGAGGGGGAAGAGAGTATGACTGGGACGGGAACATTGTCTGGCAGCATGACGAAACCCGAGAGAACTACCACCCCCATCATGATCTGGTAAGAGTTTTCAATCCTAAACTCAATGCCTATACCACAATGTACATAGCGAACAAGGATTTGACCCACGAACAGGTAATTGCCGCAGGAGCTGAGCCCACCTGGGGCAGAGGAGGAACCTATGACGGCTCACAGATGGATGCAGTCGTTGAAGTAGATATGAATGGTAATGTTGTCTGGGAATGGTGGTTCTTTGATCATCTTGTGCAGGACAAGTTTTCCGATAAGGAAAATTATGTGGGCAGAGGGAAAAAGATATCCGATTACTCTAAAAAACTTGATATCAATTGGGGCGGGAGGGTCCAGAGAGACTGGCTGCACATCAACTCTATGGATTATAATACAGAGTTGGATCAGGTTGCTGTTAACTCCGTGCATGGTGAATTCTATATTATCGATCATGGAGCCACCTTCATTCCAGGAGACCCTGAAGGCAGCATAAGGCTAGCCGCCAGTGATAAAGGTGATTTTATTTATCGATGGGGTGACCCGGCCAGATACGGTCAGGGTGACAAACCTTCTTTTGGGAGAGATTGGACAAGTATTTCCACTGGCCACAGGCAAATGGGATGTTGTCACGATATTCAATGGATCAAATCAGGGCTCCCCGGAGCAGGGAATCTTTTGGTTTTCGATAACGGCGATCGGCTTTACCAATCGTTACAACAGTCTGGAGCCATAGAGATAAATCCGTATCTTGATGCTAATGGGAATGATACCGGCAAATATGTAAATCCACCTGATGCAGGGTATCATAATTCAGAACGGACTGTTAAAAAGCAGCGTTCAAGAAAAATCTCCAATCATGTGATATGGAGATATTATCCCAAAATGTCCTCAGGTTTTATAAGCGACCACGGCTCAGGCTGTCGCCGTATGGACAATGGGAATACCTTGCTGTGTGGAAGTTCAGAGGGCCATCTTCTGGAGGTGACACCCGAGGGAAAGAGGGTGTGGGAGTATATTAACCCTGTGAGCGCGAACGGTATTAAAACAGTCATAACAGAGGCCGATTACGATAAGCACGGTTCTTTCAGGGCCTATCGCTATGGGCCCGACCATCCTGGCCTGAAAGGCAAGGATTTGAAACCAAAGGGTACGATTACAGAGTTGGCAGCCCAAGGAAAAATTAAACCGCCAAGACCGAGACAAAAAAGTGGAGAAAAAAGAGGGAAAAAAGGAGGAAAAAAATAAACAGATGAGTATGGTCGACTTTGATTGTCAGTGTAAAAGTCGACCATGTGGAGCGGGTTCCCGAGTGAATGATTTTGATCCTCACCATACTATATTGGCAATATGGCTGAGGGTCAAAATCATTTCAACCCCCGCTGTGAGCGTGAGCGGGACAAACGGAGCAGATTTCAGGCAGTAATTGGGATGCAACTCTGTTCCGTTCCAGTTTATCTATTTTCTATTTTGGGCAGGGTAAATATAAAATTACTGCCCCGTCCAGGCTTGCTCTTAATTCATATCTGGCTATTATTTTTTCAAGAAACTCTCTGGACAGGATCAGACCCAGTCCTGTGCCCTTTTCTTCTGCGGTTCCAACAGCTTCATGCCTGCAGCTTATTTCAAACAGTTTTTCAAGATGTTCCTGTTCTATACCTATTCTGTTACCAGGAACAGAGACCTCTTCATAATCCATATTTGATTCAAAGAAATGTTCCCATCTTTCCATTTTCATGAGGCAGCTCCCTCTGAAAGTATAATGGAGTGGCGCTATCTAGGCCGGCATCAACGGTTTCAGACATATCGCAAATTCAGGGCCTTATGAGGGCATAAAGGTATTAGTATTAATAATTCATGTGAAATATTTATTAATGGAAGCCGAGCTTGATTTTCATATTTTATCTATGATATGTTTTTGTAAATTTTTTGTTACTACAATAAATTTCTACATTTATTACAAATTTTACAGGCAGAGCAGGTGTGAATCTGGAATAGTGAAGGTGAGCAGGGTGACTGATGACTGATCGTTGAAATCAATTCTAAGTTGATTATTGGGAGGAGATAAAATGGATGGTGTTGTTGGTATGTACGGGCAGGATGATAATGATCTGGTGAGCAAGGCCTTTTTGGCTACTGGTGCCTGTCAGCATCGAGGTAAGGCAAGTACCGGCCTTGCCGTGGGGAATTCAAAGGGTATTTATATCCATAAGGGTCTGGGAAGGATAGCTGATATAATAGACCCTAATATCATGAGGACCTTTCAGGATCTTGAGCCAGTGGCAGCCATAGGAAATATCGGTTACACAAAAAGTAAGATTGCAGAAAAGACAAATTCCGAACCGCTTGAAATTTATCCTGATGCCAGTTCTGAATATCAGGTGGTTTTAACCATGGATGGGTATCTCATTAAGGACGATGACATCAGAACTGAACTTGAACATGATTACTCTTTACAGACGGCTAATAAGACAGAACTTATTGGCGCCCTGTTGCACAAATATATTTCTCAGGAAGGTATCACATTTGAGGCAGGTCGGAAGCTTGTCGATAAACTCCACGGCAGAGCCACTTTTGCGCTAGTAGCGCTTGTTTATGACGGGAAAGAGACATGTCTGATTACCTTGAATGATTCCAGGGCATTTGAGCCTTTTTGTTACTCAACAGTTGATGGCACCTTTACCGCAAGCTCAGAATCGTGTTCCCACAGACGATTAGGAGGTGTAATAGAAAAAGAATATGACGGCGCGGAGATGACAATCTGTTCTTCCCATGGGATCCTAACTAAAAGGCTTAGAGAAGAGCCAATGATGCCGGATGTTTTTCAGGGTGTCTATTTCGGTAATGTGGCCTCATTGTACAGGGGAAAAGAGGTCTTTCAGATAAGACGAGAACTGGGTCAGGAACTTGTTAAGTATTATAAGACATCGCGGGCTGATCTTGTTATACCTAACCCTGAATCAGGCTGGGGTGTTACAGTTGGAATCGCAGAGGGACTTGATAAAAATCTGTTTCCTGCTTTGATTAAACTTCCTCAGGCTGTGAGGACGTTCCAGGAGAGTCAAAGAAAGACAAGGACTCAGGAAGTTGGTTTGAAATTCGGCGGTATTGATTCTCTTTTAAAAGATAAAAATATTGCCATGGGGGACGACAGTATTGTCCGGGGGAGTGTAAGTGAGGGGGGGTCTGTATGGGTGGTATATAACGCCGGCGCAAAATTTATTGAGTTCTGGATATCATATGGACCCATGTTTTTTCCATCATTTAAGGAGTGGCACCGGGGTAAGGAATGTTTGAATGAACTTGCCGTGCAAAGGGCTTTTTCGGTTGATAACCCCTATGATAAATCCCTGGAGGAGATTAATGCTGCTGTAGCAAAATTGGTGGGTGTTGATGAGGTAAAGTATAATACTATGGAGAACATAAAGAAGGTTGCAGGAGGCGGGTCATTCCAGGCCCTGGATGCAAGTTATCCCATAGATGAAGAGTTCTGGCCGGACTGGCTCAAGCAGGAGGTGGAAAAATATCATCATCATAAAGGCTCTTCGCAGCTTTGATCTGGGAAGTTATGAAACATCAATCATTACTGTATGAATAGAAGTTGTATCTGTGATCCTGAAAAAGGGAATAATAATATAATGCCTGAATCTCGCATTGGTTATCTATTATGGCTTTTCCAGCCCAGACAGAATAGATTTTTTATCACTATTTATCCACTCCTGATTTTTAACAGGAAAGCCCGGTAGGGCTTTTGGGGCATAGCGCGTCATCTGACTGGCTGATTAAAATAACCCAGCTTTACATCAGGCAACTCCTTCCTGATGATCTCTGTCATCCTCTTCATGCCCACAGTCCTTGAGTCAGAGGTGGGCAGCGTCTTCATATATAGGTGTGGGTCAATATTCAGGTTTTTCATATGTATAAAGTTGACGCCGGTCTTGTTAACCACCCCCTTTAAGGCATCTATCTCTTCTTCCTGATCCGTAATTCCCGGGAATACCAGATAATTTATCATTGTATAGAGTTCAGCATCCCTGGCGGTTTTTACAGAGGCAACCACGTCCTCAAAACCATAATTTTTGGGCTGGTAATAGGCAGTATAGAGAGCTGGTCTGGCGCTGTTCATGCTGATACGTATGGAATCCAGTCCCTTCTCTGCCAACTCCCTCACCCTGTAGGGCCAGCTGCCATTGGTGTTCAGGTTGATAGTGCCTTTATTTGTCCTTTTTCTGATTTCCTGGATACTGTCTCCTATAAGGTGAAACTCGGTCAGGGGCTCACCTTCACACCCCTGTCCAAAACTCACTATTCCATCTGGAGCCTGACTAAGGTGATCTACAGCCAAGTTGACAATTTCATCTTTTTCAGGTCTGAAAGCAATCCTTTGATGGGATGAATCACAGGTGTCGTGACTCTGCAGGGATATACACCCCAGACATCCGGCATTGCATGTGCGACTCACAGGAAGCGGTGCCTCCCATCTTTTCAGGAACAGGTTTTTTGCGGCAAAGCAGTGGTAATTGACCGCACAGTTTGTCAGGTGTTCAGTAAGAGGACCTGGCTGCCTTTTCTTTTTAAATTCCTTTATCGCAGGAATTAGGTCCCGGTCATCATATTGTCTGGGGTCCCATTTGTGATTGTACTCCATTTGGAATCCTGCAACCATATAGCCTTTATTTTCAAAGCCCACAGCAGTATAACCCCACATTGGGAGAGTATACCCCTTTGGAGAATAGTCTACCGCCGGAAGATGGCTTCTCACATAACCCGGCTCAATAAATGCTGCAACGGCAAAACATCTGGTTGTCTGTCCATCGATCTCAATTTCAGGTACAATAACATATTCCCCTGTTAATGGATCTACTCCAATTGGCGGGCAGTCAGGGACAAAAAACAGCTTGCTGAACTCAGGCATGGGTGTGAGGTCATCTTCTAAAAAATCCATAGGGGATGATCCTGAAAACCCTGCCATTCTGAAATAGGGATGGTCATAAATTTTTCCATTAGAATCAGCACAAAGCATAAACGGTAGATCTTCTAAATTCATATGATATCTCTTGATTAATGGTTTATCAAACGATCCTCTTTTACAATCAACCGCTCTTCAAGTCAAACCGCAAATGGATTATAAGCCTTCTGACTAATGCTGCAATGTTCCGGGATGGACTTTTCCTGTTCCTTGATTCCTTAACCCTTCTCTCTTTTCAAGTCTACGGTTATACGATAGAAACTGTGTTATCTTTATTGAATTTGAGGTGAGAATTTTTTTTAATGGGAATGACTTTAAACCAGGACAAGACCAAAGAAAATAAACAGTTCAAGCTGGTAAAATGTTTTGCTCTGGCAAGTTTTGCAGTACTGATAATCTTCAGTTTCCCATATTCTATCTTTATATCTAAAAAAGCAAAGGACAGGTGGTTTGGCGAAAATGGATCACATCGCCAAGTGTTTTTTACTTGATGCCACCTTTAATGGGTGATCCTGTATGGTTTCAAAATAATTTGAAATAATACTAAAGTTATTTTGTTGTCATTCCGATATTGCAGGATGAATGATAAATAAAATGCTGAAGGGCAAACCTTCTGAAAGGGAGGGACGCAAAGCTACCGGTCTAAGTCTGATGTTGAGATATGATAGTGGGGTTGCCAGGCTAAGGACAATAATAGCCCGCTTCCCCTTATTGGAATGCGGGTTTTTATATTATGAGTGATAAAACTATTCGGTTTATTCTTGTTGTTATTGTTGCAATTGTGGTTGGTATCCTTGGTTTTGCGTACAACTATAAAGGTGAGTTTGATCTGCAGTTGCAATTGAAGAACACAAAAAACAGATTATTTTCAATAAATGGGCTGAATGTTAAATTTTCTGTGAACACTAGCATTGGCAAAGATAATCTGTCGATACAGTATTATGTTCCATGCAGTACGATGAAGCAGAGGACGCATCTCTTACAAAACCTACCAGTGATCAAACACGGTATTATAATGGACATGAATCGCTCCAAAATGATGACAGCGATTCAAAAGAGGGACTTTGAATCAATAAAAAAATATTCACTTAAAGTTATAAATGATCACGGTATTAAAGAGGTTGATAAGATTTATTTGGAATCTTTTGCCCTGCGCAGCCTTGATTAACAATTCAGTCAGAGTTAATACCAGAATCTTGCAAAATTCAGGAAAAAATAATTCTGGAATAATCCATTCTAAAAGATATTGTTTGTTTTTTCTAGTGGCTTAAAGCGTAAATAATATAGTTGATTCCAAGTTTATATGCCTCGTTGCAGTAACGTGTGGGGTAACCCGTGTCAAATGTGTGTTCCCACCCGTCGCCCAGGTCAGTGTTGAAATTGACCAGCATCATCATTCGCTTGTTATCATCAAAAACACCGTACACTGCGGGAGGAAACTCAGGATCATCCAGGGAAAATCCCCAGCCGAATTCCCATGTTGCGCCGCGGCCGGGAACTTGGGTGATTTTATCAATATCAAAAAAACAATGAAAGATCGTATGGTCTGTGTCCAGCCTTACAAGTTTCCTGTCCGGAAAGATCTTACGGTGTTCCACCTGGAATTCCTGCCAGTGTTCCGGCCCCCAGAAATCGTCTATCATTACAAATCCACCCCGAAGCATATATTCAAGCAGGGCTTCCACCTCTTTCGGTTTGAAGTTGGGCCCATTGCCGGAAAAGAGTAGATCCCTTTTCATGTTGATGTATAAAAATGGATATTCAAAAAGCTCAGGATCTGTTAATGACATTGCTTTGTAGGACCTGCTGGATGTATCCAGCGTAGTGTACCTCCTTACACCCCTGAGAAGGTTTCGGTCTGCGTCATCAAAATCCGCCTGCCACCAGTAGGCATCACCGCCACCACCGCCGCCGCCACCAAAGCGAACCTTTCTTGAGTTAATGTAATTGCTGTATTTGGCACGAATAAAGACAAATTCATGCTCACCTTGGCGGTTGTCTTTGGGCTCTTCCAATGCCCTTGGCATAATGGATTCATACTGTGCCTCCGCTGAACTAAAGAAGACCGGGATAATCAGTAAAATTATAAACAGGCAATTTCTCAATATTATTTTCCACCTCTGTCAATGTTCTATAGATTCAAGAAGAATGTATCGCGTCCGTTCATATGTGGGTGAAACCTCCGTAAAGAGGCTAATAAATTGATAGGAAAATGTCATTATAGTAAGAAGGCAAATAGCCTCATAAGTCAAACAAAATCAACTTTTAGAATCATGTCGAAATCGAGGATTTTGGACTGAGAACGGGGAATGTAAATCCTATACATTGTGTTGCTTTTCTGAATCTTCAGACTCTTGACTTCTTACTAAAGTGTTTAATTTGATAATAACTGTTTTAGGTTTTGATTACAAATCCTAACCGCAATTTTTTTACCATATTCAGGTAATAATTAAAATGTGGTCCTGTCATGTTCCCGGTTATATTCCTGTCAAATTATTTGTTTTTGGGGGATGTCCCACTTTTCACGTTAAAACTTACTTCGAATTAGGTTATTATATTTATTATGAATGGATATGTTAATAAATTATTGACTGGAATTAGTCTGGTTGCATTATCGTTTGGATTTATTGGCAACTCTAATCCAGCTATGTTAGATAAATTACCACAGAAACCAGAAATTTCACTTGGATCCCAAGAAAGCAAAAAGGATACTCCTTTTGGTTTTTTAACAAATGTCAATGCTTCTATAGAGGTTGTAGGTATTAGTGGAGGAGAATACATTGCAAAAATGATAAGGAGATTGCAGTTTGATGTCTTGAGAATAAAGAACTGGACTCTTCATTTTTCTATTCAGGAACAGAGTTTGTTTGATCCTTCACCCATCCAACTTGACCATGAGATCACATATTTAGGTATTGGACATCAGACAGATGATCATAGAATTACATTTTTTTGGGATCATACATGTTATAATCCAAGCAGGAAAGTGCCTAAAAATAGGAGGAATGACATTCACTGGAATGAATTAGGAATCAAATATGAGACTACAAGTATGATGCCTGGTCATAAAAATGACGGAATTAAATCTAATTCCGGTTCTGAATGGTTAAACAGTATCAACTGGAGAACTTCTCTAAGTAAAATCTGGATGAAGTCAGAAAATGATTACGAATACATAGGCAAAATAGATTTAAGATATGATATCTTCAGATACGGAAGACAAGTCATTCACCTTCAGCCGGGTTTTAACGTAATCTATGATAACCGAGGTTTTAACCAGGACTATCGTCTTGAGATGGGAGACCGAATCCTCTTAAATAAAAATATTTATTTAACTCCCTTACTTTCATATGAATGTTTTCATGATTGGTATGGTTTAGGAGAGGGAGAAAATTTTATTCTTGCCGGCCTGCGGTTAGAAATGGATTTGGATCATGAAAACACTAACATTTTTTCAGATATTGAAAAAACAAATACTCATTGGATTCCGAAATTCCATGTAGTCGGGAGTTACACAAATATTTTTAATAATGATAATTTTGGGCATAGCAGTGACGTAGCTTTTGATTTAGATCTTTTCAGATTGGACCAGGATAAAAGACTTAGTTTAAATACCTATGTGGGGGTTCTAACACCTCTCGATGATTTTAATCCCTTTAGGATCAAATATGGGATAGGACCGTTCCTGGAAATCAACTCAGATAGTTTTGACATAAAAATTTTTCATTATTACTCTTGTCTTTATGATCATGAGGATCAGGGTGTTAGGAAGGATTACAATCTGTTTGGTTTAGAAATAAAAAACAATAATGCCCTTCATTGGAAATGGAATGGGGGAGTTGGTGTTTATCCTACTACAAAAAATTTTGATTACCGAGGCGATTTACAGGGAAGCGTGGGCTATGATTTCTATAAAAGAGGGATTACCCCATATGTAAACTGTTCAGGTCATTATCTGCAAGGGGACGCGCCCCTGTTTGGTGATGCAATTGAAGCAGGTGTAATAATTCCAGGCGCTACAGGAACTTTTAGTATCTATTTACGCTTGCAGGATGATTTTGATGTTTTCAGGTATGGAAAAGGAAAACAAACATTGCTCGGTATAAAGTTTAAGTTTCAGTGAAAAAATTACATCCGGGAAACGCGGTTTTATAGCTGCAATATCACATTGATTGTAAAATTTCAGCGCTTTGAAAAAGGAGCAGTTTCTTACTGAATATATTAATAAGCTAATCGAGGATTTGACGCTTTGCTGATTTAACTTGATTTAAATGAGATTAGGCTCTCAACAGAACAGTCATAATTCTGTTATGAGCAAGGCCTGTATAATTTGAGGTGTTTTCCAATGAGGCAACCTCCCTTAAGAGGTTAATGGTTAGTAACGAAAAATTCATCATAATTTTACAAAATCATTCGTGACATTTTTTGTAAAGAGAGTGTTACAGGTGTAAAGCAGGTCATACAACTGCGCCCTATCAATATTTTTTATATTATTGGAACAGTTGCAAGGCATATAAAAAAGCATGCGCAAAATCATAGTCTTAAGGTTATTTTTTATGTTTCGGCAGATTTTGGCATGGCTTTTGCTATAATATATACATCATCATCACAGAAGAGAATTTATTTCTCTTTCCTCCTAAACCAACCTGCACCCCCCAGCGCAGGTTGGTTTATTTTTTTCAATATCCAAGCCGCCTCATGGCCTTAGTATCCTTACTCCAGTTTTTTTCCACACGCGCTATTAGCTCCAGGTAGACGCGGGTTTTGAACATCTTTTCAAGCTCCTTCCTCGCAGCTGTGCCTATCGTCTTGATCATCTTGCCTTTATGACCAATAATAATGGCCTTTTGTGATTCTGATTCAACATGTATGCGTGCGGATATGGAAAGGAGTTTTTTCTCAGGCACATCTTCAATTCTATCCATTGAGACTGCTGAGGAATAAGGGAGTTCGCTCTTTGTGTAAAAATAGATTTTTTCACGAATTATCTCAGATATCAGAAAAGATTCTGACTGGTCCGTATGCATATCTCTGGGAAAAAATTCAGGGCCAGGCCTCAGCATTTTTTTAAGTTCCTGGACAAGTATGTCAACTCCGTCATTTTTCAAGGCAGAAAGGGGGATTACGGCATCAAAGGGGTGCTGATCCATAAACCTGGCTATCATGGGCAGGAGATCCCTCTTTCGTCCTGCATCGATCTTATTTATTACCAGGACTGATGGCTTCCCAGATTTTTTGAGATCCTTTAGTATTGACAGGATAATAGGGTCATTTGACCTGGGCATCTCAATTATCACCATGACAATATCTACTTCATGAAATACCTCCTGGGCAGACGCCACCATGCTCTTATGCAGGGCTGTCCTGGTCTTGTGTATCCCCGGAGTATCGATGAATGCCATTTGAAATCCGTCTCCATGGTAGATTCCCAATATGCGGTTCCGCGTGGTCTGTGGTCTGGGACTCACGATTGCGACCTTTGATCCAAGAAGCCTGTTCAAAAGCGTAGATTTGCCCGCATTGGGCGGCCCGACAATAGCAATAAAGCCTGAAAGGAAATTGTTTTTGTCCATAATTTAATGCCTGGTAATTTTTATAGTATTCCGAAATAATATGATGTCTAATGGAATTGATCTTATTCCGTCTATAATGAAATAATGGCCTAAAAGACACAACCGCAGTGTCTGGGTTAAGGTTTTCAGGATCAGTTTTTCATGTCTTTCCATGGAATCCTGTTGCTTTCCAACGAGGCGGAACAGGGATGTCCCCAGTATCACCTTATTTCAATTTTTAAGTAAGTTAACCAGTTTCCAGGTAGTTAGTTGTTGAGATTGAAAGGTCTGTGTATAAAATCTACTTCGACCTCCCCTTCAAGAACAGAGTCGTCGCCCTTTATATAAATAATTTTTGACTTGATCACCTCTTCTACCTTGTTTACTCCTTGATTCCTGTATCCCCTTAAGAGAGGAATATCCCTTTCTCGGAGTCTGAGCCCAATCATGTCTGCTTCTCCGGGCTTGGGGAGCATGCGTCTGATCCCTTTTAGAAATATACTCGAACGGACCAAAAAACCGAATGCCGTATGCCATGGGCCGGCAAGTATCTGCCCGTCTTCAAGTAAGGACGGGGAGGACATCAGCCCTATCCTGATAACCGAAATCCCTTGTCCTTCCAAACGAAGGCAGCTGTCCCGGCAGATTTCGATTGCCTGTTCCAGCGTCAGGGGCGTATATCTTCCGTTGTCATAAAATCTTGCCAGCGCAGTCCCTTTGATGACAAGTGCGGGATACAGCCTTGTAAAATCTGGTGCAAGGTTGACAACCTTTTCAACAGTATCC
This sequence comes from Deltaproteobacteria bacterium, assembly GCA_019307745.1. Taxonomy (GTDB): domain Bacteria; phylum Desulfobacterota; class DSM-4660; order Desulfatiglandales; family HGW-15; genus JAFDJA01. Next base: position 35,862 of record JAFDJA010000010.1, read on the forward strand.
GCAAAACCAGACCCGGAATCACCCGGAAGTCCGGGCATAAGCTGGATACCTATCTTGAATCCGTGCTTTTTTAACAGGCCCACGGCATCAGTTGTGTGTTCGGATGTATGACCCCTCCGGGAAAGCATGAGTACATTGTCATCCATTGATTGCACTCCCAACTCAATGGTAGTTACACCCAGGCTTCTTATCATTTCCAGCCGTTCATCATCAATTTCATCCGGCCTGGTTGATATTCTGATGGACTGAAAAAGCCCCTGGTCTATAAATGGAGTAACTGCTGAAAGTAGTTCCGATATCTTACCAGCACCCAATCCCGTAAACGTACCTCCGTAAAAAGCGATTTCACGTCTTTTTTTGTAAAAAAAATCTTTAGAATTTAGGGCAGTATGGATTATCTGTTTGATATACGCGGGGCCTGCCGGCGGGGCGGATTGATCAGTTATTTTTTCCTGATCACAGAAGATGCATTGGTGAGGACAACCTTGGTTAGGAATGAATATCGGGACAATCAGGACTCTTTCTGGTCTTCTTGAAGACAATAAAACGCCTCCCTCGCGGCTTTTTGCTCAGCCTCTTTTTTACTCTTGCCCTCTCCCTCAGCAATTATCTTGCCATTGAGATGAATCGCGACGCTGAATGTCTTGTCATGGGCAGGACCTTTTTCATCTAAAATCTGATAAACAGGTAAAATCCGGTGTAGTTCCTGAGTGTATTCTTGAAGAAGACTCTTGTAATCATTATTGCCACTTTTAATGCTGATATTATTGATAAGGGGTGTGAACAATTCATGTACAATCTCTTTGGTCTTTGAAAATCCTGCATCCAGATATAATGCCCCAAGAATTGCCTCCATTGTATTGGCAAGAATGGAGGGCTTTCCCCTTCCCCCCGTCATCTCTTCTCCCCTGCCAAGGAGTATATAATCTCCAAGCTCCAGTTTCAGGGCAACCTGGTATAATGCTTTTTCATCAACTACCATGGCCCTGTATTTGGAAAGCACACCTTCCTTTTCATCATTGAAGATTTTCATAAGACAGTGGCTTACAGCAAGATCGAGCACTGAGTCCCCGAGGAATTCCAACCTTTCATTGTCTCTGAGGTTTGAATTGAGTTCATTGACATATGAAGCATGGCGAAGGGCTTCTTCCAGAAGATCCAGGTTTTTGAATGAATAATTTAATTTTTCACCCAGCTGTTGGATATCTTTTTTTTGTAGTACCATGTTTTTCCTAAGACGGGAATATTTAAATTAATTAAAAGGTGGACCAAATCCCTAAGAGCTAAGTTCACCTATGAAAAGGATATGTTCAGATATTTAATCTGGTAATATATACCGGTACATCATTAAGTCAAGAAAATCCCCTGGTTTTCTTTGGTTTCAGAGAGTCAATGCAATGTAGAAATAATTTTTGCTTCAGGAAAAGTGTCTGTGTAAGTCTCTCCTTTTTAAATCGGATCCTTGTGTGAATCATGAATTCCTCATGGAATTTCATATTTCCCAAAGATGAAATTTATATAAATAGTACTTGATTTCTAATTTAAAACAGATTAGATATTTTTTTTGTTATCAGGCCTATATTATAAAGATAGGTCAGTTTCGTTCTAAGGGAAATCTGTTTGTCCAAGGTGACATCCTGAAGTCTGGAAACAAGAGAATCTATTTGAAAGGAGGATGTTATTATGGCTAATGGAACAGTAAAGTGGTTTAATGATCAAAAAGGTTATGGTTTTATTGAACAGGAGGATGGTCCTGATGTTTTTATCCATCATTCAGGAATCAATTCAGAAGGCTTCAAGACTCTTAATGAAGGCGACAATGTTACCTTTGACATAGAGCAGGGGATAAAAGGACAGGCTGCAGTAAATGTTACTGTGGATTAATCGTTATTGTGATGTTATTTATATAAGGGTATTCCGTTGAATTTTGATGGGGTGCCTTTATTTGTTAATAACCTAAACCAATATTATCAGGAAACGATCTTGCGGATGATATTCGTTGCAGAATACAGCCTGGTTTTTTTAAGAACCGATATTAAACCATCAGGAGTAAAAAGGAAAGTCGGACACTAAGTGTCCGACTTTTTTTAGGAAGTGGTCAGGTATCCTGGTTTAAATAGATCTGAAGCGGACTCAAATAAAGATTCAGCTATTGATTCCGGATACCTGGCCACAGGAAGGGCCTGTTATTATGGCGGATCTTTCGGATCCGCCTTGATAGTAAATGTGTGGGAAATGGATCTGTTAGCCACTCTCCTATTTGAACTTGATGAGCGGTCTGACCTGGATCGGGATGATGACACGGATGAATCATATGCCCGAACATAGTCAACAATTACCTCTTCTGAAGAGACCGAGACACGAATGTGTCCTGAACTTCCAACAATAACACCATCCTTATATCCATACGCATTGGGTCTTCTGTTACCGCCTTTGGGTGCCCCGGGCTGTGGACATTCAAGGTAGATAATGCCATCCAGTTCCTGTTTTACATAAAGATGGTCATGACCGTGAAACACTATTGACACATTGTTTTGAACCAGCATTTCATGGATCGGCATATCCCACCCGCGGCGCATCCTGGTGAATCCAAATGTTTTATCATTCTTGTCATAGCCGCCCCATTCATAGTTGATGGCGGCTTCCACTCCTCCACGTGCTACTCCATCAATGTTTTCACCACCTACAAGATGGTGTATAAAGATGAACTTGAATTTGGAGTTGCTTGCTTCCAGAGTTTCCTTGAGCCATCTATACTGATCCACTCCCAGTGTCCAGTACCAATTATCATTTCTGGATCCTCTGGATCTTGATCTTGATGTGGCCCAAAAGGGATCGAGTGTTACCATCAAGGTATCTCCCCATTCCCAGGCATAATAGTTTCCCACATACTGACCTGCGAGTTTTTTTTCATTCCCCGTATAAAAACCATCCGGGTAAGGGTTGGGGAAATTTGCCCTGCGCCACCTCAGGGCGTTACTTACCATTCCGCCTTTTTCACCGTCATGGTTGCCTAGAACCAGATAAAGGGGTGCAGAATGACAGACAAGGCCAAAATAGTAGCGCTGCGCTATGTACTGATCAAGGGGATTACCCATGCTTCTAGACCATTTCCCGGTCATAAATGTATCCCCAAGATCCACATGAAAGTCAGGGTTGTCTTTGAGGATGTTTTCAAGGGTTTTCTCGTATAGAGTTGTGCTTGTGTTTCCATCAAGGTGCGGGTCAGCCTGAACGGTAAATGTAAATGGACTTCCAGGCAGTCTCTGAGTGATAAACGTGTACTCGTCACTCTGGGAAAATTGTGTTGCGCCGGATTCACAATATGACATGCGATAATAGTATCTGGTATCAGGTTTGAGATAATCAAATACAAGTTCTCCGGGTTTGTCATTTTCAAATTTGATTACTTCTGTCTGTTCTGTGTATCTCCCATGCTTTGTCCCATATTCAAAATAGGCATTCCTGTCTTCATAAAACAGAACCCTCAGTGTGATGGCTATGTCAGAAGCTCTGCCAAGGATAATATCATAAAGGTGAGCTGGCACATCCACCTGAAAACCGCCAGATGGGCCTCCGGATCTACTTGTTCTTCCACTTGTTCTTCCACTTGTTTTTCCACTTGGAGTTCTTTTAAAGGTTGTACCTTTCTTATCCTGGCCCCATGAATCACCTGAATTGTTCGGATTTTTTATCCAGCCATTTGGACTGCATCCGCAGATGAAAAGGTATATCAGGATAAAGAGAGTAAAACGGACTTTTGATGGATTTCGATACTGCAAAAAATATACTCCTGTCTGGATATTTGACAATATTCAATTTTTAAAAAATGTAATTAAAAAATACAATCCGTTCATAATAATTTTGATTCCCCGAGTGACCTGTTAAGCTGGGCAGGGCATGATTTTTTTTTGTTAGGGCTTTTATCTGCAAGTATAAAGGCTGTCATTCATTAAATTATTGGAAATATATTTTTTTGAAAATGGTCACCGGTGAGTTTCTTGAAATAATATGTTACTTTGCTATTGTTTCTGCAGAACTCATGCCATAAATTAGGGTAAGATGTTAACTGCCTGAATATTCAATTGAAAATAAATATTTGGGAGTCCTCTATTTAATGATGAAAGAGGGTTGCTGGGGTAATTTATGTCGAAAAGCAAGAAGGCCATCCGACATATATGACGAATAATAGATGTATTAGATACCTGAATCATCCCCGCTATTCCCATACTGGAGAGTATGATGTCTCTGGCTTTTGAGGTAATTTCAGAATTTTGTTTGATCTTGTTGTTTTTTTTTATATATTGTTGCTGATCTTTTAAGAAGCCTTCCCCTGAAAGGGGAATCAGAATAATATAAATTCTATTAAAGGGGGTAAAGAAAATGAAGAATCTATTTTTGTCAGTTTTTGCAGTCTTTTTTCTTATCAGTTGCGTCTCTGCAGGAGGGGGTAAAACAGGTGGTGATACCCCGAGAACTCAACCAGAAAATCTTGTTGCAAAGGGATCCACAGTGGAAAAGTTGGCAGATGGTTTTCAGTTTACAGAGGGGCCGGCATCAGATTCAAAGGGCAACCTCTATTTCACCGATCTCCCTGCCAGCAAGATTCACAGGCTTTCAGCGACTGGCACATTATCGACCTTTATCGAAAGTTCAGGTAACGCCAATGGCCTCTTTTTTGACAAAAAAGGCAATCTGCTGGCCTGTCAGGGTGGTGAAGGCCGTATTGTATCCTATGATCCTAAGGGGAAGATGACCGTACTTGCGGATAAATACAATGGTAAGCGATTTAACCAGCCCAATGACCTGTGGGTTGATCCGGAAGGTGGGGTATATTTTTCGGACCCGATATATGGCAGGGGTGATAATGTGCAGGGCGGATACCATGTATACTATCTGAATCCAGCACATAATAAAGTCATCCGTGTAATAGATAATATGAAGACCCCTAACGGTCTTGTAGGTCCAAAGGACGGGAAGACACTCTATGTCACTGACTGGGGATCAAAAAAGACATATAAATACGCGATCAATAGTGACGGGACTTTATCAAATCAAGAGTTCTTCGCGCCAGTCGCCTGTGATGGAATGACCATAGACAGTGAAGGCAATGTATATCTGACCGCATCTTCCGTTGAGATCTATGATCCAGCAGGAAAGAAGATCAAAGAGATCAAAGTGCCCAGCGCAAATGAACGCCCGACAAATGTCGCTTTTGGAGGCAAGGATGGCAAGACTCTGTATATCACCACCGCGCCTACAGGGAGAGGCACGATCTCGGTATATTCAATCCGCATGAATGTACAGGGTGTGTATTATTAACAGGGTGTTTTTTCCGAAGGCTGGTAACATTAACTGAAAAAGATTTCAGATATGATACAGCAATAATTCATGGCCCCGGTCCTTTGAGCGGGGCCTTTTTATAGGAAATCCGGCTCAAGCCTGACCACCTGTAAGCTGTTCATTTTTTGAACAGTCAGCTGTCTATTTTGTTGTTATTATAAATTATCTTTGCAATAGGTACTATTTCAACAGGCTGAAATCTTTATGAAAATTTGACAATCTTTAGCGCTTTCCATAACCCCTTTTTTCCCTTGACTGTTTTCTTGTGGAATGGTAAACATGCCTACATTACAAATAGGTAACAAACATAAGTAGAGCTGTTTTCATACCTCTCAGATATGATACTCTCCCTCGTAGGTTCTGCAAGGTTATTTCGTCCACATTTCCGTGATAAGGTCGGAAGTCTCGGGAGACAATCAAAATTATTTATAGGATAGATGCGGCATATGGAGATCTGAGATATGCCTCTGTCTGTGCTACCCTGTTTGTTGCCATACACTTAACGGGCGATTAGGATTTTTTTAAAGAGTTCATCTTCTGTTCATATTGCTGTGTTATCTATCTATCTAGATGGGTGAAACAGAATGAATATTATGGGTCCTAAAAGGATTATTAAGAAAAAAACTATATCTGAGTACAAAATAAGATTATTACGGTTCATGTGAGCTGGATTTATTTTTTCTCAAAGCTTAATGAAATCTATAATAAAAGTCCGAAAAGTATACTGAATAAGGAGATTTATTGATATGAAAAAAGGTATAATAGTGATAGCTCTTGGCATTGTTTTCTCCATGGTTTTTACCATTGCTTATGCTGCTGGCGGGACAGGTTCTGGAGAAAGTGGATTAATAACCTATGACAAATCAAAGGCCTTTGACGGCTATACCCTTTTTGCTCCTGTCTCTTCCACAATCACTTATCTGATCGATATGGAAGGCAGGGTGGTTAATCAGTGGAATAGCGACTATACACCGGGACAGTCAGTGTATCTCCTGGATTATGGCAATATACTCCGTACCGGATCGGTTGAAGCGGATAACAAGACCTTCAGGGGCGGAGGCATGGGCGGTTATGTCCAGGAGTTTGATTGGGATGGAAAAATTGTATGGAACTTCAAATACTCTGAAGAGAAAAAACACCTTCAGCATCACGATATTGAGGTCCTGCCCAACGGAAATATCCTAATGGTGGTATGGGAGCTGAAGACAAAAGAAGAGTCTGTGGAAGTCGGGCGCGACATTAAAGGCCAGGGTGAAATTGACCTGTGGACAGACCATATTATCGAAGTAAGACCTATTGGCAGGACAAAGGGAGAGATAGTATGGGAATGGCATATCTGGGACCACCTGGTTCAGGATTTTGACAAGAGTAAAGGCAATTATGGAAATGTCGCAGATCACCCGGAACTTATCAGCATAAATCTCCTTGACTGGACCAAGCAATTATCAGAGGAGGAGTTCAAGCAACTTAAGTCTGTGGGATATATTGGTTCAAGCACCACCACTTCAGCCAACCCAGACTGGACACATGTCAATGCCATTGATTACAATCCTGAGCTGGATCAGATCATGATCAGTGTTCTCGGATTCAATGAATTCTGGATTATTGACCACAGTACCACAACAGAAGAGGCTGCAGGCCACAAAGGGGGTAAGAGTGGGAAAGGCGGCGACCTTCTTTACCGATGGGGCAATCCCCTTGCATACTTTTCTGGTGAAAATAAGGATATGAGATTGATCGGGCAGCATGATGCCCACTGGATTCCTGCCGGGATGCCAGGTGCAGGTAATGTGCTGGTATTTAATAATGGCGGCCGCGGCATTCGTGACTATTCAACCGTAGATGAGATAGTTCCCCCTTTGAATACCAAGAACCTTTATGATAAGCCGGGACAGGCGTATGGGCCTGCTGAGGCCTTATGGTCATGCACGCTTGATGATCCGGATTTTACTTCACTTCATCTTTCAGGCGCACAGCGTCTTCCCAATGGTAATACTCTTGTCTGCTCCGGAGATACAGGCGCTTTTTTCGAGGTAACACCGGATAAAAAGGTGGCTTGGAAGTATGTCTATCCAGCAGTGCCTAAGAAGCAGGGACGCAGAGAGATTGCCCAGAATACAGTCTTCAGGGCCTATCGTTATGCTAAAGATTATCCAGGATTTGCCGATGTGGATCTGAAACCTGGTGCTAAAATTTCGGCAAAATGATATAATTGAAATATTATAAAGGATGACACGCAATATGAATTTTAAAGACAAGATAAACTCGTTGACCATTAAACCTGAGCTGCTGGTTATTGCTGTCCTGATTTTTGTGCTTGCAGTTCCTTTTCAGGCCTACGCCTATATCGGACCGGGTGCTGGAATCGCTGTGGCAGGATCAGCATTCGCAATGTTTACAGCCCTGCTCGCCGGAATATTTGCCCTGGTCTCATACCCTATCCGTTATATCATCAGATGGAAGAGGCACAGACATGTCTTTGCCCGTGCCAGGGTAAAAAAGTTTGTTATTCTTGGTTTGGATGGCATGGACTACAGGATGACAAAACGTATGCTGGCTAAAGGTAAGCTGCCCACTCTTGAAAAGTTGAGTAAGACAGGGTGTTTTAAGCCTCTCGCAACAACTATTCCTTCAATCTCACCTGTGGCATGGTCATCATTTCAGACCGGAGTAAACCCGGGCAAGCATAATATATTTGATTTTCTTACACGTGACACCAGGACCTACCTCCCCAAACTCAGCTCCACGGATATCAGGGGCCCTAAAAAGATGCTAAAGTTTGGGAAATATCAATTCCCAATTGGGAGCGGAGATATCCGTCTTCTCAGAAAGTCTATTCCTTTCTGGAAGGTGCTTGGTGATCATGGATTGTTCAGCAGTGTTCTTCGTGTTCCCATAACCTTTCCTCCTGAGAAGTTTAATGGTGTTCAGCTCTCCGCGATGTGCGTCCCTGATTTGCGTGGTACTCAGGGCATGTTCACATACTACACATCAAAGAAGGCTGAAGACGGCGAGCATACGGGCGGTGAGAACGTGATAGTAAAAAGGGAAGGCAATATTGTCAACACAGCCCTTGTGGGGTGTCCCAATCCCTTCAGGCAGGACGGCGCATCAATGGAGTGCCCGTTTATTGTGACTATCAAAGATAAAGATAATGCAACCATGAAGATTGGTAAGGATACCTATGAACTAAAGACAGGAGAGTATACGGACTGGGTCAAGGTGGATTTTAAGGCAGCTCCGACTATCAAGGTCCATGGTATTTGCAAGTTTATGCTCATAAGCACTGAACCGGATTTTGGCCTGTATGTTACCCCGATCAACCTGGATCCTGATTCACCAGCCATGCCTGTATCTCACCCGTCAGTATATTCCACCTATCTGGCAAGGACCCAGGGGTCTTTTGCCACTCTGGGGCTGGCAGAGGATACATGGGCCCTTAATGAAAAGATTATTGATGATAAGGCATTTTTACAGCAGGTCCTGGACCTGGATATTGAGCGCGAGAAGATGTGGTTTGACTCCTTAGAAAAGGTCAAATCAGGTCTGTGTGTATGTGTGTTTGACGGCACAGACAGGCTGCAGCATACATTCTGGCGTGATATTGACGAGAAGCATCCCGCTCATGAGAAGAAAGGTTCTGATCAGCCTCAAAACGTTATTGAGGATCTTTATATCAGGATGGATGATCTTGTTGCCCGCACAATGGAGAAATGTGATGATGATACTGTTTTTATGATCATCTCTGACCACGGGTTTGATACATTCAGGTATGGTGTGGACGTTAATAAATGGTTGGAGGAAAACGGTTATTTGGTACTCAAAGAAGATGGCCGCGGCAAACAGCACCTTACAGGAGTTGACTGGTCAAAGACACGGGCGTTTGCAGTGGGGCTGTCAGGGATGTTTTTGAATATCAAGGGCAGGGAGGCCCAGGGTATTGTAGATCCTGGCGCAGAGGCAAGTCAGTTACGTGAAGAGATAGCTGAGAAGCTGGAACAGCTTGTTGATACTGAAAGGGAAAATAAGAGTGCGGTAAGAAAGGTGTATATCGCAGATAAGGTATATACAGGTCCTTATAAAAAGGATGCACCCGACCTTCTGATAGGATACCAGATCGGATATCGCGCTGACTGGGACACCGCGATCGGAAAAGTCACTGATAAGATCTTTCATCCGAATACTAAGGCGTGGAGTGGTGATCACTGTATTGATCCGGCCCTGGTACCAGGGGTGCTTTTCTGCAATAGAAAAGTAGAGGATGATAAACCCAGGCTTATGGATATCGGTCCAACTGTGCTTGAGATGTTTGGTATTGATACTCCCAAATATATGGATGCAAAATCACTGACAGTGGCTGATAATGTCTAATCAGTGAGATTGGCACAGAAAACAAACTATTTTAAAGAGTAAAATTATGGAAAAAAATAAAAAACAAGGTATGAACCGCAGGGAATTTTTAAAGAAGTCTGCTATTGGGGCCGCAGCAATATCTACCGGTATTGGGATGAATCCGTTTGCCGGCGGGGGGCGCGCATTTGCTACAAAGACTGTAGGCAAACAAAAGGTTATTATTATCGGTGTTGACGGTATGGATCCCAGCCTCTCTTTAAGGATGATGAATGCCGGCTTGCTCCCTAATTTGAATAAACTTCGAAAGCAGGGTGGGTTTAGCCTGCTTGGAACTAGTAATCCGCCACAGAGTCCAGTTGCCTGGGCAAACTTTATAAATGGAGCAGGCCCCGGTTCACATGGTATCTTTGATTTTATCCACAGAAATTTCCATGACGACCAGATACATCCCTATCTGGGTATGTCAGAAACAGTAGCCGGATCTGGATATTTAAACTATAGTGATTACAGGGTAGGTCCTTTGAATCCTTTTAATTCCGGCGGCACAGAACTTAAAAGGCATGGTACCCCTTTCTGGGACTACCTTGACAAAGACAAAATCCCTTCAACATTCTATAATCTGCCTTCAAACTATCCTGCCAGCGAGTCAAACTATGGCAACCACAGGTGCCTGTCAGGTATGGGCACCCCCGATATGCTCGGCGGTTACGGCATCTACCAGCACTATTCGGAGGATGGGCCGGATGAGATGGTTGAAGCGGGCGGAATGAGTTCAAAGCTTGTTCTGAAAAATGAACATGCCTCACTTAAACTGTTAGGTCCTGACAGCGGGATGATAAGACCTGATTTATGTGACAATGCTAAAGACAGTCAAGAATGCGAAGATCGTCGGCATGAGCTTGCAGAATGCTTTATTGAATTTGATGTAAGCCGTGATTTGAGCGCTGGCGCGGTCGCGATAGAGATCCAGGATCAGAAAGCTATTGTAAAAAAGAATCAGTGGAGCAAATGGCTCAAAGTGGATTTTGAGCAGGCAGCGCCTTGGTTTCTGCCTGACCCCCATATAGGAGGTATTGTCAGGTTCTATGTTCAAGATCTTAATCCTTTAAAGATTTTTGTATCACCCATTAACGCAGATCCATCTGCCCCTGCAATCCAGCTTACTGAACCATCTGAGTTTATCGAAGAGATGACAGACAGCCTCGGACTAAGATATACCACTGGTTTTCAGGAGGATTATAACGCGTTAAAAGATGGTGTGTTCTCTGATGATGATTTTATCAAGCAGGCAGACATTGTTCTTGAAGAAAGATTGAAACTTCTTGATTACGCCCTTAATGATTATGATGATGGACTACTTTATTTTTATTTTTCAAGTACAGACATGCAGGCGCACATGCTCTGGTGGGACTCACAGGAAAAACATCCCACAAGGTCGCCTGAAGAAGCGTCAAGATGCTTTGGATATATCCAGAGACTCTATAGTAAGATGGACAGCGTTATTGGCGATATACTCGCAAAGTATGATGACAAAGCCACTATCATGGTGATGAGTGATCATGGATTTGCCAATTTCAGGAGGCAGTTCAATCTTAACACATTCCTTCGTGACTGGGGATATGTGGAGCCCTTTGACTGTACCAATGTTTTGTCCAATGCTGACTGGTCAAAAACCCTGGCATACGGTTTCGGAATTAACGGGCTTTATCTCAATTTGAAAGGCCGTGAACCCAATGGCTCGGTGGAACCTTCGGATGCTGATGCTCTTAAGGATGAGCTTATCCGTGAACTGGAAGCATTTAAGGATGAAGACGGCCGTCAAGTAATCAAAGCTGCACGCAGGACGGACAAGATGTATTCCTCTACGAATGATGAGGTAAAGGCAATTACACCTGATATTATTGTTGGTTATGCCAGAGATTTTCGTGCCTCATGGGACACATGCCTTGGAGGCGTCTCCAGTGAAATCATGTCGAATAATAATGAGGCATGGTGTGGTGACCACTGCTGTGATTCCAATGAGGTGCCGGGTGTACTGTTTTGCAACAAGCCTCTTGGCTCTAATGCTCCTTCTTTGATAGATATTGCTCCTACGGTCCTTAATATGTTTGGACTACCTGTGGCATCTACAATGGAAGGGAAAAATGTCTTAAAAGGATAAATATATAAATTAGAAAGGAGTAATACGAAATGGCAAAGATAAAAATAGAATCAGGTCTTTATGATCGCGTAAAAGAGGTCGCAGAGGTTGCCGGTTATGCTACTGCTGATGAGTTTATTATTCACATGATTGAAAAAGAGCTTGCGCAGCTGGAAACCGGTGGTGACGAGGACGCACTGGCTGAACAGCTCAGAGGCCTGGGGTATATAGAGTAATGAGTGTGGTCATTCAAGTAATAGCCTTATTAAATGGATTTATGAATATAGTAGGCAAGATTTTTATCGGGCCTGTTATTTCATTTCTGCCCGGATGGCTTTCTAATACCGTTATATCCGCTGTAATTGGTGTTATCTGCATAATTTTATTTAAATATACATCTAATCAGGATGCCATTGCCCGGGTAAGGGACAAGATCAAGGCCAATATGCTTGCCTTGAAGCTTTTTAAGGATGACCTTGGGGTGACCTTTCGCTCTCAGGCCAAGGTTATGGGTGCTTCATTCATGCTTCTTGTGCATGCCCTTGTGCCCATGATCATAATGATGATCCCTGTTGTCCTGTTTATAGCCCAGATGGGCCTTTTCTATTAATTCAGCCCATTAGCTGAGGGTGAAGAGG
>JAFDJA010000099.1 GCA_019307745.1 Deltaproteobacteria bacterium
ATGAACTCCCTTTAAAACCCACGGTATTGACATTGGCGATATTATCACCAATTACCTGCATTGCGTTTCCCAGATTGGTCAACCCGCTTATACCTGAAAACAGTGCGCTTGATAGTGCCATTCTAATCCTCCTTGGCTTAAATGTTTCTGATTTCTGTCAGGAAGAACCATATTTATATCTCCCTGATAATTATTATTACGTTGTCTCCCCTGTCTCATCCTCTGATTCTGGCATCTCAATATCCAGGATCTGCGAGAATGCCAGAGGGATCTCGCCTACATACAGCATAGGTGTATCTCCTTCAAGATTTACTCTGTCCACCTGCCCTCTGATACGTGTCTCCACAGGCAGAATAAGTCCTGAGTCTGTTATGGCCTCGACCTCAAAGCCATAGAGACCCTCCCCCATAATGTTGCCGTTATTGTCGAACCCATCCCACTGGAGTGTGTGGTTCCCTGCCTCAAGGACGCCAAGATCCAAAGTCCTTACCGGAAACCCAGACGAATCAACAATAGATACACTGCAGTAGGAATTGCCAGGAATGCTGAATCCGCCCTTGGCACGACCACCCTGATCCAGGAATATTATGTCACCGCTTGCCTCTACCTCCTTACCAATAAGATCAAGGGCCTGATACCGGCCAGTATCATCCTGCGCAGCCTTCATTGACTCAAGATTATCGTTCACATTAAATAGCTGCTCAAGGCTGCTGAACTGAGCAAGTTGCGCACTGAACTCAGAACTGTTCATTGGATTGAGGGGGTCCTGGTGATTCAGTTGAGCAAGAAAAAGCGTTAAAAACTCATCCTTGCCAAGCTCACCACTGTCTGCCTTCTTTGTCTCAGTGCTGTCTATATAGGTTGGGAGGTTAGAAATCGCATCAATCATATCAGATAATCTCCTTTAGAATTTTCTCAGACATGTACATCAATCTGGTACAGACCGCTGGTTATAGATCTTTTTACAATATTATCTCCATTGTCTATGCTGCCATCTCCTAAGCGAGGGCTATTGCCGGAAGAAGGGCGCTTCTGATCCTTGCTATTTGAGTTCGATGAATCACCATCTTTAAATTCCCTGTTATTCAACCCGACCATGACATCAAACTTGTCAACCACAAAACCCTGACCAGCCAGCTCCTGTTTTAATTGATTCAGATTCGCATCTATCATCTCCTTGACCACAAGGGATTCTGCACTCAGATTTGCCTGAAGATGACCTTGTTTATAGGTAATATCCATGTCAAGTCGTCCAAGGTCAGGTGGATTAATCATAATCCTGCCCCTCTGCTCTCCTGTACGGATCATAAAAATCATTCGGTCAAAAATCTTGGGGAGGGGCTGGGGGAAATTGAATTGATCTCTGACCTGGCTGATCAAAGCGGACTTTGATACACTGCTCTCCGCCTTCATAACCATGAAATCCGCCCCTGCGACCTCTTTTGAGAGATGCCCGAACCTTTGATTACTTGAACTTTTCTCCTGACTGGTGTTTTTGGATGTCTCCAGGGTACGGGCCTCTGAAAGCTGATTAAAGAGTTCTATCTTTGCTTTCTTATTGCTACTTGCAAGAGATTCAAAAAGAGTTTGTTTCTCATCAGACTGCTGATACCAACTCCTGCCTGTATCCTTTGCGGCCATGAGGCGGTCTCCATGAAGTATCTCTATAGCCCTCTCATGCAACTCACTTCTATTACCCCAGCCTTTACCACCTCTTAAGATGCTCAGTGCCTGATTGCTGTTTTCTGTATTGTCTAAAAATGTCATGCCCTTTAACACTGACCTGGAAAAACCAATGTTCAAGGTCTCAAGAAAAGTCTTGATCTCCTGTGAAGGCACACCCCTTTCAACAAGCAGTGCTGAGATCTCCTGTTTGGCTCTGCTTTGGGCACCTGAAGTTTCTGCCCTAGAAAAATTCAGGGTAAGGGTTTCAAGTTCTGGATTAATCTCAACAGGATTGACTGTGGCTGAACCGGTCTTCATGTTATAGCATTCCATGAAACCGGCCAGATGTTTTCCTTGTACAGGTCCTGAAAATTCCATACTAAGAGCCTTGGCAAACCTGACCAGATCAAGATTACCATTACGGTTCATTGACTTATCAATAACATTTTTAACATCACCGGCACCCAGACCTACTCGATAAAGTATTTCCTCAATCTGAGGGATATTTCCTGAAGAGATCACAAGAAAATTTTGACTTTCTCTAAGTGCCTGGAGACCTGCCCCGGTTTCAGAGATGTCTGCCCCCAGCTCGCCAATAATCTCTGGAAGACCTGGCTGTCCTAAAGATGCACCAGGGCCAGGCTTCTTCATGTTCGGCCTTGACAACAGTTCTATGCCCTTAACAGGTTCCCTTACAAGGCCCTTGAATCTATCCAATCCGATGTTATGGTTCTGTGGTATTTTCTGGTTCAACTTTGAGGTATGGATTGATAAAAAATTATGGCCCTGCCCTAAATTTCGGTTCAATATGGAGTTTAGGCTAAGCAATCTCTGGTGAAAGGAAGAGAGATTCACGCCCTGTTTTTGAGAGGATCGACAGCTCTTTTCCAGAAATCCATTAAACAGGCTGTCACCAACCTCTCCTGGAGTCTTATTTTTTCCAATAACCTTTTTACCAGGTGCGGAAGGAAAAAAATCAAGCTGTGATAAAAAATTTTTCATAGTTTCTCTCTTTGGGTTTCTGTTAATATCCGTCTTGCCTCTTGTATGTTAGCAGGAGCAAACAATATGCCAGAACCTTCCAAAGAAAAATAATTCATTAATTCAATGTGTTACGCCGAAAGCGGAAAAATCAATAAAAGACAGTAAGGGCAAAAACATTCCACTTACATAATATGGTAGGTAAAATTTTCCACGCTATTAAAAATGAATATGGGAAAGTTGTGTTTAAGGAGGGAGTATATCTTTTTGTGTATATTTCACTTGGAGTAAAATAAACAGTATAGCACGATTTTAACGACCTATACAGCAGGCCCCATCTTACAGGTCTCTGCCTAGGCCCGGGATTTGGCCCAAACTTGATTTCACAGTAAATGTTAAAGTTTGCGCCGTTTCTGTTCTCCAGGAAAGGCATAATTATGCACTATAAACCATTATATCAAATCATCCATCCGGACTGTGTGAAGATATACCGGTCATGCTCTGTTTATATTAATTTCTGTTAGGTCAGGATAAAAAATGATCTCTTTTCAGGTTAGGAATATAATTCAATATAACCTTAATGATTATATAATGGGTTAAAGAAAATAATTACACCGCTGAGTCCTAATTGGTTTCTTCACTAATCTGTGGACTCAATCCCAAACTACCATGCAGGTCGGATCCCATAATGATAATGATTTGAAGAGAAAGGTATTGCCGATTCTATCATCCTTAACCAATTATGCTATTAATTCCCTGTTGCAGAATTACAGGTACAACTTCTCATGATACCATAATAATTTATGCTTTATAAGTTACCCGGTCAAACAGCGAGGAGCCTTATTGCTTTATTTCAGCTTGCTCAATTGCTCACTGATTGTGGCACCCTTTTCAGGTTTTATCAGAGCAAGTATTTCACCGGCATCCTTGCCCTTCATGTTTGACATAATAAACAGAACTGTGTCCAGATTCAGCCTGTCCATAATAGCGGCTGCCTGACGAGGCTCCATAGAAGAATAGAGTGACACCAGGTGCTCGATCTTTGCTTCAGATTTTATCTGCTCCTTATCTACGAGCTTTTTGCCATAAGCTGTCAGTTGGCTCTGAAGTGCATTTAGTTCATCAAATTTTGCGTTAACCTCTTGCTGCAGGGGGATAAGTGCATCTTCTCTCTTTTTCAATGCATCTTCTCTTTCAATCAGCGCCAGCTCCCGCTTCCTGAGCGTCCTTTCCAGTTCATCAAAATCCACTCTCTGGTCGACCTCTTTTGCTACCGCTACGCCTTCGTTTGCTGCAAGCGCAATATTGGCCACAGGAACCTCAGCGGAATCAAACTGGAGATACAAACTGCTTATTAATATCTTGACCACAAGCAGAAATGCTAAGGCGGAAACAATAGTTGCAAAAGGACTTACTCTTACAGAAAATCTTTTCCATGCCTTAGTATGGCTACTTCGTTCATCTCCTTGCTCTCCTCGAGATGCTTCTGATAATCCCATTTTTGAAATTCCTTCTCTTTTAACTTTTCAATAACCTTAAACTGTTTCGTCTTCTCGATAAGAATCTTTGTCTTCTCTTTTATTACATTCGTAGCCTTTGCCACTTCCTGATCCTGTGAAGTGATCATCATTTTCAAGGTAGTGGAAAGATCCGTGTAATTCTTCAGGGAATCAGAAGAAAGCTTATTATTCAGTCTATCCTTTAGCTCCTGATTTATCTGACCAAGCTCATCCGTATACTGTTCCAGTTTCTTCTGGCTATCCCGCAACCTTGCGTGCGAAGCGCCAAGCTCAATCTCTGACTTCTCCTTCAAGTACTCTCTGTAAGTAAGAAGTTTATCATATCTGAATCTAAAAGCCGCACCAACCATTTTCACAGATTTCCCATGTATTATTTTGCACCTGCCATTTTTCTGCGTGTCAGTAGTTTCACCATCTCCTGCCTGGATTCCTCAATAGAAGAGGCTGTATTCATATCCTGCCTTAAAAAGTTGTTCAGATCATCTATCATATCCAGGGCATAGTCGGTCTTGGGATTGTGCCCTTTTTCATAGGCACCAAGATTTACCAAGTCCTCTATTTTATCATAATCAGCAAGCAGCCCCCTGCACTCATATGCCTTCTCAAGCTGTTCTTTGTCTGTCACTTCTGCCATAAGCCTGCTGATGCTTGACAGGACATTGACAGCAGGATAATGTCCTCTGGAGGCCAGTTCCCTATCCAGGACAATATGACCGTCAGCAATCGACCTGATAGCATCGACTATGGGATCATTCATATCATCCCCCTCAGCAAGTACTGTATAGATCCCGGTTATGGAGCCATTTTTGTTATTTGTGCCAGCCCTTTCCAATAGCTTGGGCAGATGAGCAAATGTGCTGGGTGGATATCCCTTGCTTGTGGGCGGCTCGCCTGCTGCAAGCCCTACCTCCCTTGAGGCCATTGCAAACCTTGTTGCAGAATCCATCATCATTAGGACGTCTTTATCACTATCCCTGAAATATTCTGCCACAGCGGCTGCAAAATAAGCGCCTCTTATACGGGTAAGAGGGGATGTGTCAGAGGTTGCTACAATAACCACAGAGCGTTTTAGGCCATCCTCTCCCAGATCTCTCTCAATAAATTCTCTTACTTCCCTTCCTCGCTCGCCAATAAGCGCTATAACATTTACATCCGCCTTGGTGTATTTTGCCATCATACCGAGTAATACACTCTTCCCAACACCTGAGCCAGCCATAATGGCAATCCTTTGTCCCTTGCCCAGAGTAGTAAGACTATTGATGGAACGAATGCCCACATCCAAGACCTCTGATATCCTTGACCTCCGTAGGGGATTTACAGGCTGCGCATAAAGAGGCATCAACTTTTCCGACCTTATGGGCGGACCGTTATCCAGAGGATTTCCAAATCCATCCAGAATCCGGCCCAACATGCAGCTGCCCACGCC
Source organism: Deltaproteobacteria bacterium (assembly GCA_019307745.1). Taxonomy (GTDB): domain Bacteria; phylum Desulfobacterota; class DSM-4660; order Desulfatiglandales; family HGW-15; genus JAFDJA01. The sequence goes on from JAFDJA010000099.1 coordinate 5,593, forward strand.
AATGTTTGCCTCATATCTCCTTGCTATTATCGTACTACCGGGCTCAACACCTTCAGATTTATCAAGGGGCATGAGTAGGATACTCCTGTCCCTGAAACCTATGACCTCTGCATAGATAGGCTCTGTATCGTTTGAAGGGAGGATATGGCACAAACCACCTATGGGCATGGCAGGTCCATTCCCTTCTATGACGGTTCCAACCACCCTTGTCACCTGTCCTTCAGCCTTTATTGAACAGCCTGATTTAATCCTGTTAGCATATCTCTCAAGGGATATCTTCACTCAATCACTCCCTGCCTGAGTTGAACAACTTATCCAGCTCCTCTTCAAGCGTTTCCAGCTGATCCTCAATTGTCGCATTTATTTTGCCAAATCCTGTCTCAAGGATACAGCCACCTCTTTCCTTTGATTTGTCCTCAATTACCTGAAAGCGCCCCCCCTTTGTCAGTTTTGACAGGTCAGGAAGTATCCTTTTAACCTCTTCCATATCATCCGGGTTAATGATGATCTTCATTTGACGCTTATCCACAACAAGATCCATTGCAGACCTGATAATATTCCCTATAACCGCATTGTTTGTTCTGACCTCTTCTCCTATAATCTTTTTTGCAATCAATAGACTCAGCTTCAGCAGTTCTTCCTCAGACTCAAAATAGATACGCGGCTTTAGATTATCCAATCCCTCGAATAATGTATTAAGTTGTTTTCCTAACTCCTCTATCTTCTGCTTTTCAATGGCCATACTGTCTTTATGGCCTTGTTTAAAGCCCCTTTCGTAGGCCAGTTTCTCCCTTAAGTAATCCTTTTCAACAGGATCCATGGACTGTTTTTCCATTACAGGGAGGCTCCAGGAAGAGACCGATGGATCCCTGATAATGGATGTCCCCTTTTGGCTGCCGGTTACGACATCTTCCGCATTAAATGTATTAATATTCATTGCAGGGCTGTCACTGTTATCATATTTAGACAAGGACCTCTTCTCCTTCTTTTTTCCCAAGTACTATCTTACCCTCCTCCTCAAGCCTCCTGGCGGCCTTGACAATACTGAGCTGCGCCTGTTCAACATCTCTCAGTTTGACAGGCCCCATGACCTCCATATCCTCTTTCATCATTTCAGAGGCGCGTTGACTTACATTGCTGAACACCTTATCGCTAAGCTCCTCTGAAGCTGTCTTAAGAGCGAGTATTAGCTCATCATTGCTGATCTCCTTAAGCAAGGCTCTGATGGAACGATCATCAAGGTGGACAAGATCGGCAAAGATAAACATCTTCTGTCGTATCTCGTCTGCCAATTCCTCCCTTACACTCTCAATCTTTTCAAATATGGCATTCTCAGTCTTGGTCTCCAGTTGGTTGAGGATCTCTGCTGCCGTCTCAATACCTCCCTGAGTCTCACCTGTTTCATTCCCCATATCAATAAGCATCTCACTCACTACGTTATTGATCTCGGACAGAATGTCTTCCGGCACTTCACCTAAATCCGCAATCCTTATCATTACATCACCCTGGATCTTGTCAGACAGAAACGATATGACCTCCGCAGCTGGCTGATATTTCATATGAACAAGGATAAGGGCAATTGTCTGGGGGTGCTCATCACCCAGGAGATTGGCCAACACCTGGGGATTGATGCTGTTTAACTTTTCGAAAGATTTTGATCCGCTAAGGTTCAGTACTTCATCAAGGAGACTGTCTGCAGTCCTTGGATCAAAGGCGCCTGACACGCTCTTCTGAAGAAAATCCTTGCCTGAAAACCCGTGTTCCTTCTTTCCGTTCATGGCATTACTGAATTCATCCATCACATATGATACGGTCCCGGAATCAATGGTGGAAATAGAGGGCATATGTTCTCCCAGCATTTTTATAATTTCTTTATCCAGATACTTGAACACCTTTGAGGTATACTCCTCCCCCATTATCATAAGAAAGAGCGCTGCCTTATGCGTGCCGGTCATTGAGATGGTATCCATGAACTTAGCTTGCCTCGTTAATCCATGATTTAATAATATTAGCAGCAATGTCTGGATTATTCTTTGTAGCTTCCATCAACTGCTGTCTGCCCTGGCGCCTCTCTTCAATTTCAGAAATTCTGCTATCAACTGATCCAGTTTCACCTTCCCGTAGTGCCATTGTGTTGACATAATCTCCTGTCTGACTCAACAGCCTCTTGAACGGCCTTACTGCAAGGAGGAAGAAGACAATAATCAGTAACACATTAATAATGGTCTTGCTCCCCTTTTGCAGGTAATCCAGCCAGGTTGTGTCTGTCACAGCCAAAACAGCTTCTTCCCTTTTCATGCGAAAGACCACATTTTCTACACTCACCTCGTCCTCCCTCGCCTCATCATATCCAATAGCCTTCATGACCATATCCTCAAACATGGTCATCTCTTTTCTTTCCCTGGGCACAAAGGTCTCAACCATATTACCGTTAGCATCCTCCTGCATCACATAGGGGCCATCAATAAATACGGCGACTGAAAGGCGTTTGATATCTCCCACTGAGTTGACAGTCTGAGTAATAACTTTGCTTATCTCATAATTGGTAACCGTATTCTCTTTTGAAAAGTGGGTCCCTTGTACCCCTGATTCACCAGTAGTATTGTAGACCTGATACTGGAGATCAGGTGAACCAGATGGAAGGGATGAATCCTCGGTTGAACTCTCAGTAAGCTTCTCTTCACTTCTTATCACATAATTGTCAGGATCAACCTTTTCCTCAGATGTGCTTACCCTCTGAAAATCAATCTCAGCCGATACGCGGGCAACAACCATGTTTACGCCAACGACCGGCTCCAGCATAGTCCTGATCCTCTTTTCAAGGCTTTCCTCAAAATTCTTACGATACTCGAACTGCGTCATACTGAGGTTCTCTATACTATCCTCCTCCTGCCCCTTTGAAAGCAGACCTCCTGCCATGTCAACAATAGTGATATTTTTCGGCTTAAGCCCTTCAACAGCGCATGCAACAAGGTTTATGATGCCTTGCAACTGCCTCTTATCCAGTGTGTTTCCCCCTTTTGCCCTGATAACAACAGAGGCAGTGGCTGGATTCTCCGGCTCTGCAAAAAGGGAATCACCTGCAACCACGATATGCACCCTGGCCTGTTCAACAGAGTCAAACTCCATTATGGTCCTTGCCAACTCGCCCTGGAGCGCCTGCTGATATCTTAATTTTTGAACAAAGTCAGTAGTGCCAAACGAGATATCATCAAACACTTCAAATCCCACAGTACCTCCCGCAGGGATTCCTTCACTTGCCAATTCCAATCTGAGTTGATAGACCTTGTCACTGGGCACCAGTATGGTAGACCCGCCATCAGAGAGCTGATACTGTATCTGCTTCCCGTTCAGCTGATCAGATATCTTGGCAGCATCACCGGAATCAAGGTTTGCGAACAGAACCTGATAATCAGGCCTGTTAGTATACATGAGAATAGCGGCAAACCCGCCCATAACTATAATCAGGCTTATTGCAAAGGATATCTTTTTACCTGGAGGTATTGATTTAAATATCTGAATCAGATTTTCAGCTGTGCCGGCCATACTAACTCCTTATTGATGCTAGACAATATTTCTCATACATATAGGACGAAAAATTAAAAACTCAATCTTGTAAGCTCATTATATGCGTCCATAAGTTTGTTTCGTATCTGTGAGAGAAAACGAAACGACAGATCTGCCTTTTCAGCAGCAATCATTACTTCATGCAAATTAAAATTCTTGCCAAGGGCAAAATCCTCTGTCTTCTGGTCAGACTCCTTTATCTGGTTGTCCACCTGTGAGATAATGGAATTAAGGGTGTCCTTAAACCCATTGCCCTGAGAATTGTTACCTTTTACTGGCCCAGAAACCTCAAAAACATTATTGCTGACACCTTTGATCGAATCCATAATCAAACTCCTTACCTGCCTATCTCTAAAGCCCTCATAGCCATATCTTTGGCCGTCTTGACTGCTGTTACATTGGCTTCATAGGAACGATTTGCGTTAAGCATCTGGACCATCTCCTGTACGAGGTTCACATTCGGCATAAAGACAAATCCACTTTCATCGGCATCTGGGTGACTCGGATCAAAGACCTTCTTGAATTCTCCCTCCACAGGGACGATATCCGATACCTTGATCCCGTAGATCTTTTCATCTAAAGAGTCCTGCAATTTTGCCGCAAAAGTGCCTGCAACAGGGACTGTTTGAAACAGGCTTGTTTTTCTCCTGTAAGGGAACCCATCCTCAGTACGGGTAGTATTTGCGTTTGCAAGATTCATAGAGATGACATTAAGCCTTGTCCTCTGGGCCTTCATTCCACTGGCTGATATATCCATACTCTGAATAAGATCCATAATTATCTTCCTCCTGATGCAATGGCGGTTTTTAACATTTCAAATTTCTTTGACAGGAGCTTGGCAGATGCCTCATAAAGCAGATTGTTCTGCATCATCTTGGCCATCTCCGTCTCTAGGTTCAATTCATCTGTTTCTGCCTCTGTTATCCGGAAAGATTCACCCGTATTCACAGTAGAATGGGAAATATGATCCGGGTCAGTGGTCATCAGGCCGGTATCACCCTTACCTGAGGCATTCTGAAGCATTTCATCAAAGCTGATCTCCCTGGGCTTGTACCCCGGGGTGTCAGCATTGGCCAAATTCCCTGATACTACACGTTGACTGGCACTTCGAAAGTCCAGCATCCTGGAAAGGATTCTCGCTGTTCTGTCCATAAACTTGCCTTGAAGCCCATTGTTAATATCCATATTAATTCTCCTCAAATATGATTTTGCCTAACGATAGTGCAAAATGGATGCCATAGAGGAATAGGCGAAAAGAGCACTTGACAAAGGATTATGGATTATAAATCAAGGGAGGAAAAAAGGAAAAATAAAGAGGGTAATAATACAAAGTCAGGTGACTGGAATGCAATATAGTGTATGCCCTATTCTGTCTTCTACAGTCCTACATGATCCGGACCCTGACCAATAAATCCGAGAGAAAAATATGTTTTAAAGAGCATACCGTCAAAATTATGCCGATTATCAAGGCAAATCCCAAAATAATCGGCAGTCAAATTGTCAATATTTTGACAGGCAATTTATAAGCAGACCATATATCCCTAAAAAAAACACAAGGGCATGGCATATTAAAAAATTCTGTTATGGGCTGATGAAACAAATGGATTCTTATAAGCGGACCATATTCACTTATGAGCGACCAATGGCTCCTTTTCCAACATCTCCCTATACTCATGGAGTTTGTTCCTTAAAGTACGCACACTGATACCAAGGACCTTTGCGGCATGAGTCCTGTTACCACGATGACTGTCAAGTGCCTGAAAAATCATCTTTTTCTCCATCTCTTTCAATGGTATAAGACGCCCACAGTCATATCCATGATGACCTTCCTCCCGTTCTTCAGAACTAACAATTCGCTCAAGATCAGCTGCCTTAATATCCTTTGAGTCTACAAGAAGAGTAGACCTCTCTATGAGGTTTTCAAGCTCTCTGACATTCCCAGGCCAGTTTCTGCCTTTTAAAAATCCCACTGCATCCTGAGCAAGCATCTTAACAGGAATATTATTCAGTGCGCAGTGTTTTTGAAGAAAGAACTCTCCCAAAGGGGCAATATCATCCCATCTGTCTCTCAAAGGAGGAAGATTCACAGGAACAACATTAAGACGGTAAAAAAGGTCAAGCCTGAAATTTCCATTCCTGGTCTCTGCCTCAAGATCCCGATTAGTTGTGGCAATAACGCGAACATCCACGGGTATGGAAAACTGACCACCAACCCTGTCAATCTCTCTTTCCTGAAGTACTCTGAGCAGCTTTGCCTGAATCGAGACTTCAGTCTCACTTATCTCATCAAGTAGTAAAGTCCCCCCGTTTGCCAACTCAAATTTACCTTTTTTACGCGATATAGCTCCTGTAAATGACCCTTTTTCATGACCGAACAATTCACTTTCCAGAAGAGTCTCAGGCAGGGCTGCGCAGTTAACGGCAATAAATGGTCCATCTCTACGATCACTGCAGCCATGCACAAACCTGGCAAGGACCTCTTTC
>JAFDJA010000203.1 GCA_019307745.1 Deltaproteobacteria bacterium
AGACGATCAATGTCCTTCTGGATATTGATGAGAGCCAGATATTCGTTGTTGACAAGGATTTTACTATCCGATCCATCAGCGAAAGTCATGATATAGAATCTGAAGTATCAGGACTACAAGATAGGGCTGATGAGGAAGAGACTGAAGAAGCAGCCTTTGGAAAAAAGGCAGGAGATGATATAGTAGAGGAAGAGCTGTTTGTCACTGAGGTGGAGGAAAAGCCTGTTGAGGAATTAGTCAGACCTGGAGAGAAAATGACTCCAGTCAAAGCGGAAAAGACAGAAACAACCTCCATTGGCTTACTGGGGCTTGATAAAAGTCTGAGGGTGAATGTAAGTCTGTTGGACACATTAATGACACTTGCAGGAGAGCTTGTTTTAGGACGAAATCAGCTACTCCAGTCAATTGTTCTAAAAGATCATCATACAATAGATGCTTCTGGTCAGAGATTGAATCTTATCACATCTGAACTACAGGAAGCCATTATGATGACACGCATGCAGCCAATAGGAAACGTGTTTAAAAAATTCCCCAGGGTAGTAAGGGATCTGGCACGAGGTCTCAATAAAGAGGTCAACCTGGTGATTGAAGGAGAAGGAGTTGAGATTGATAAAACTATCCTTGAGGCAATAAGCGATCCTTTAATACATCTTATAAGAAATTCAGTGGATCATGGGGTGGAAACGCCGTTAGAAAGAAAAAAGATCGGCAAAGATCCACAAGGTACAATCACCTTAAATGCTTATCATAAGGCAGGTCAAGTAAATATTGCCATAAATGATGACGGTAAAGGAATTGACCCTGAAAGGCTTGCTTCAATAGCTGTGTCTGAATGCCTCATAACTGAAGAGCAGACAAGAACTATGTCTGATATTGAAAAGATTAATCTGATTTTTTTGCCAGGTTTTTCTACTGCCAGGGAGATTAGCGATGTGTCTGGCAGGGGTGTTGGCATGGATGTTGTCAAGACTAATCTGGATAGGTTAGGAGGTGTTGTTGAGATAGACTCATCCCTTGGGGTGGGTACTACAATAAAGATAAAATTACCTCTTACACTAGCCATTATCCCAAGCCAGATAATTATTGTAGGAGGAGAGAGGTATGCAATACCTCAGGTTAACCTTGAAGAGCTTTTTAGAATTTCAGCCGCTCAGGTCAAAGACAGGATAGAGAAAGTTGGAGACGCTGAAGTCGTAAGGCTGCGAGGTAGTCTGCTCCCCCTGATCCGGTTGGCAGATGTGATTGAAATAGAACGCACCTTTCTGGATAATTCGGAAGGAGTAAGAAAAAATGACCGCAGAGAAGAAATTGCTGACAGGAGGTCGAGGAAGAGCCCACTGTTTGAAGTCGGGAAACCGAAAGAGAATGTGATACCACTTGATGATTCTGAGGATGTTTCTTCTAAAATTGATCATGAGGCCAAATGGGAGAATCAACGTATAGGGAGGGAAAGACGTTACCATACATCAAGCGCTATCAATATAGTTGTTGTTCATACAGGGGCTTTGAAGTATGGGCTTGTGGTCGATGAACTGTATGATTCAGAAGAGATCGTTGTAAAACCACTCGGGCGCTATCTCAAACACTGTAAAGGATATGCAGGTGCGACAATTATGGGCGATGGCCGGGTGGCATTGATCTTGGATGTTGCAGGCCTTTCTCAGATGGCTGAGCTGACATCACTGTCCGGCACTGATAGGGCCCAGGAAGAAAGCAAGGGGTTGCAGAATAAGAAGTTGGAGGATATTCAGTCAATGTTGTTATTTCGGAATGCTGAGGACGAGCAGTTTGCTGTATCGTTGAACTTGGTTGAACGTATTGAGAAGATTAAACGATCTGATATGGAACTGATTGGAGGCAAGAGGGTTATTCAGTACCTCGGAGGGAGTTTGCCTCTATTTTCCATAGAAGATGTAGCCCAGGTCAAGCCCATGGCTGTAGAAGAGGACCTTCTTGTAATCGTATTTGTTATTGCTGGGAAGAATATGGGCCTCCTGGCAGCGCCTCCTCTTGATGCGATTGAAAAGGCTTTTGAAATTGATGATACAACATTGAAACAAACAGGTGTCTTGGGATCAGCTATTATTGAAGGGTTAACTACTCAGATTGTTGATATTTTTGGTCTGGTTGAGACTCTGAATCCTGAGTGGTTTGCTGAACGGGAAACCGTTCAGGCAGAAGATGGGAGTGCCTCTACAGTCCTGTATGCTGAAGATTCAAATTTTTTCCGAAATATGGTAACCGATTATTTAAAAGACAGTGGATATGAAGTGATTGAGGCAGAGGATGGCGAGATTGCATGGAAACTCCTACAGAAGTATGGAAATAAGATATCACTTGTTGTAACTGATATTACAATGCCTAATATGGATGGTATTGAGCTTTCTGAATTGATTCGAAATGATAACAGGTTTTCCCATCTTCCAATTATCGCACTTACCACATTGGCTGATGATGAGGATATTATAAGAGGTGAAAGTGTAGGGATCAATGATTATCAGACTAAAATGGATAGAGAAAAATTTATGGACAGCGTAAATATGTTATTGAAAGGGGATTGAGGTCAAGATATAAGTAAAAGACTTCTATTGTGCTTTTATTTTATATCTCTACCCTTTGGGATTCAAGGCCATTCATTTTGTACGGGTTCAAATATTTTTAATAGTAACGCCTGACTCAGTCTCACGTATCTGTTACAAGTTCCAGGTTTTAATGCCACAATAAAAAAATAATTCTCGAAGTATCACCTGTATTTCTGCGGTTGTGATTTTGCATTCGTTGATCCCTAAAATATTTTACTAAGGGACAACTTGAATCAATAGACAGCTTATTTTGAATCAAACTGATGGAGGTATAGATCAATGGAGCATACAGTGGAGGCTGCCAAGAGTAGTATTGAGAATGTTGATCTTGCTACTTTTTTTATTGGAGATGCCCTATGCGGAATGGATATTCTAAAGGTCCAGGAGATAAATAAATTACTAAACATGACTGTAGTCCCCCAGGCCCCTGAATATGTTAAGGGTATATTAAATCTTCGCGGTCAGATAGTGACGGTCATAGATCTTGGAAGGAAGTTGGGCCTATCTATTACTGAAATTGGTCCAGACACAAGAAATATGATTGTCAACTCTCAGAATGAATATATAGGATTTCTTGTTGACCGTATCGGAGATGTCGTAAAAACAGATATAGATAAGGTCGAGCCTCCTCCATCCAATATAGGTGGCGTTCAGGGTAGGTACTTTGAGGGTGTTTTAAAGACAGAGAATAGTCTTGTTGGCATCCTCAATGTAGAAGAGGTGCTTAAGGAAGAGTCGTAATAGCTTTTTTTATCTTTAACAAGCCTTTATTGGTTTTTATTGGTTTTCGTAGACATGGTCTGAATCCAATAGAATTTTTACATACATTTCTTTATAGAAAAAAACCTAAAAAAACAGCTATAATATATTATGACTGTTCAGCGATTAAACTTGAGACTGAGTCCGTTTGTTTATTCAGGGAATAAGTGAAAGTTAAAACTATAAACGTTGGTGGTTTAAATTAGGTAGTAGACAATATGTATTCAGTATGTTCTAATAAAAATGGAGTGTGTTTAGGAATACAGTCGCAGTTAATTTGAATATTGGAATGGAGTGGAGCTTTGAATGTTAGAACAGAAAAGATTAAGAGTGCTTGTTGTAGATGACTCGGTGGTTTATCGGAAAATCATAAGTGATGTTCTGTCCCAACTCCCTCATGTCGAAGTAGTAGGTACTGCCAGTAATGGGAAGATAGCTATGACCAAGATCGCTTCCCTGAAACCGGATATCCTAACCCTGGATATTGAGATGCCTGAAATGAATGGCCTTGATGTCCTTGCAGCAATGCAGAAAAATGCCCCCGATATAGGAACAATAGTACTAAGCAATCTCACACGTAAAGGTGGGGATCTGACCATACAGGCCTTAGAGTTGGGAGCTTTTGATTTTATTACAAAACCTGAAGCTGCTAGTATGGCAAAGAGCCGAGAAGAGATAAAGAGTGAACTGGCCGCTAAACTACAAGCATTTTCACGTCAGTTAGAGATAAGGCGTATTCTGAATAATGCACCTGCTTCAGCAACGAAACGGAAAAAGAAAATTGATATGGACCATTATAATGCGGTCCAACGAATCAAACCTGCTAAAAAAAAAAGAAAAAAGAGTGTGGAGATTGTA
>JAFDJA010000204.1 GCA_019307745.1 Deltaproteobacteria bacterium
CTACCTCGGTTGGATAAAAGAGGAAGGCGCAAATCTATATAACTATAGCATCCGTTATAGACCCTATCCTGACTGGGACCTTGTACGAAAAATGGAATATGGTGTTACGGCCAATTATTACACAGACCTTGATAATAACTTGAAGAGCTATGATGCGACCTTTAATTTTTTGAGCTGGATGTTTGAAAGCGGTGACTCTTTTGATTTCGTGATAAGAAAATACGGGGAGAATGTCCTCACAGGACCTGGGCAAAAGCCAAGGGAGGTGTTAGATATTACGATTGATGGCAATAACTATGAATACACAAGGTATGGTTTTGAAATTGGCACTGCTGAAAAAAGACCTATCAGAGCGAATATCACCTGCTGGACTGGCAGATATTTTGATGGGAATAAAAACACCTATGAGCTTGATATTGACTGGATACCATTACCAATAATTTCTCTGGGGGTGTCTGGAGAACAGAATTCCGGCAGAATAATGGATACTGATTTTTCTGAGGACATATATAAGGGGAATGTCCAACTGAACTTTTCCCCTGAACTCACCCTGTTTAACTTAACCCAGTACAGGATTGAAAAGGGGGAAAGTATTGACAGAAGTACTATTTCTACAAACACGAGGCTTCGCTGGGATTACTCCCCTGCCTCAACCATGTACCTGGTGTATAATCATGAATGGGAGGATGGGCATGGGAAAGAGTTTGAGGCAAAGATTAAGGCGCTTTATACATTTAGATTTTAGCCCTAACCACTCTATAACCTTTATGAGTAGGATCTGAGTCTCCTTACTTCCTCATATTATACCTTAAAAACCCGGACCTGAAGCCATTCGCAGGTCCGGATTCTTTCTATTCGAATTCTTCTGACTCTTCTGAGGGGTAAAACATAAACAAATCTTCCTCCGACATTTTTCCGGGACCTTCTTTAAGGAGCAGTTCTTCCGCATTTTTCCTGAAAAGCCTGGCGCCATCCTCCATATCATGCAACTCTTTTACCACGCCATTTTGTCTCAGGATATCTTTCACTGTATAAAAAAGCTCCTCATTGCCATAAAGAAAAGCCCCTTCGTGCATGATTTTGCAGGCTACCATATGTTTAAAAGTATCAAACTTCACCTGCCTTCTTACCCTGTCAAGACCTTTTACAATGTAGTCTATCTCTTCCCTGTGATGGGGATTGAGCAGGAGATTATATTTTTCCTTGTATATCTCCTCGTCCAGTCTTTTGACCACCCTTTCAGGTACATCATCATCTACAATAACAACAATATCCATATCTGAACCCTGTACCATCTTTCCTGTACTTCTTTCAGGGCGTGGGACATCATGTGCCATATTATATACGATATCCCCGGCAATTATAAAACAGACATTCTCTTGAATAAGTAGTTCATCCCCGATTCGATCCTCAAGGGTACAGACGATATTATAGGCAAGTTCTGACTTTTCTTTGCTTATTTTTTCAATATGTAAAGTAAGCTCATCTCTCCTTGTTCTTATTGGTCCGGCATCCTTCGCCAGTCCAATCACGGTATAGGACAAGAACTCTCTCAACACAGAAGGAGATAGCCTGGCAAAACCCTCAATGTTTCTATCAAGTCTCATATACCTGCTCCCGACAATATCGAAATCAAGCTCCTTAGAGAGCCGGCAAGTGCGCCACAAAACAAGAGGGTCCCCGTTGATGGCCTCCTGAATCTCAGACCCGATGAGAGGGCCTTTCTCCCGGATAAGTCGGATGATTTTTTCTTCTATCAATACAGGGATCTCCTTGGATAATGGTTTGAAGGAAAAATATCTAATCAGCTTTTAAATCCACAAGAAATTTCCCAGTCTCCTGATCCACAATCCGTTTTATTTTTTCAACTGATGCCGGGGTAATTTCAAATACCCCACAGGCAAGCCTTAAAAAATTGGCAAATTCCGGATCAAGCCCTAAAAGATGAACAAACTTTCCGTCAGGAAAACTTGAGGACCTCCGCCTTACCAATCCGGCCAAATACTCCGCAAATTCTTCAAATGATATTCTGAATGCATCATCCATCAAAAGATCGAAAGTGCCTCTGTCAATGATCCTTTTTAAGAGAGATGCGTACGCCCTTGAAGGAAGTGTTGTCCTCAAAAACGGCAATTTTTGAAAAAATGTCTCTCTGTCAGGTTTCCCGACCGCTTCACATTCGGCAACAAAGCCAAGGATCCTTGTGCCCCAGCCCAGAAGGTCAAAAAGCGGATTAGCGCTTCTGCTGGAATATTCAAATGAATCAAGGTTATCTGTAAGACAGAGCAAGAACTTCTGCGCGGCTATATCCAGTTCGGAAAAGATCTTTGCCTCTTCGCAACCCTCTCTGCGGCATTTTTCCCCATAATCGGTTCTAAACCGGAGATCTCTTTCCTGATTCTGATTGGGATGGAGGAGACAACCTATTAGCCTGTGGGTCTTGTCCAGATATCCCAGTCCCCAGCAGCTGAATCCTGTAATTGCCGCAACGCGGCTATCACTGGCATCAAACTGCTCTGTGTTTTCCTGAAGCATTCTCTGGATACTGCTTTTAAACTGGATATGCTCATAACCCGCAGGCCGGATCGGAGGGCAGCAGGCAAAACAGCTCTTTGTGCTATCAGGGGAACAGAGAGCAATTAGAGATGTATCCATAAAGCTGCTGCCCATTTACGAAGATAGTTCTGATACTAGCTTGTTTCTTCTGTCCCGTGCCAATTTTCTCTTATCAGTTACCAGGTCAGATTCATCAATAATCTCTCTGCCCAAGATCTCTTCAAGGATGTCTTCAAGGGTGATAATACCGGAAAGTCCCCCATACTCATCTATGACCATAAAAAGTTTTGACCTTGAGCCTATAAAGTCCATTAGTACAGTATTCAACCTGGCTGTTTCAGCAATAAAATTTGCAGGCCTCATTATCTCAGTAAGGGATATATCCTTCTTCCCCTCACTCAACATACTGAGCATCTCTTTGGTCAAGACAACACCAACAACATCCTCTGAATCCTCATCGTACACTGGGAATCTGCTGTGCTCCCAGGTTGTAAACTGTTTGCTTATGTCTTCAAGAGTAAGATGCTCACTCAGGGAAAAGATAACCGTCCTGGGTGTCATAACATCCTTCACTATTTTAGAATCCAGTGAAAGAATATTTTCAATCACACTCTTTTGAAGATGTTTGATACCGCCCGTCTTCAGGCTTAGGCCGGCCATTGTTTTCAGCTCTTCGGATGACACAGATTCCTCTGACGCATTTCTGGCCACAAACCTCGTGATATGGCTGCAGAGCCATACTGCAGGGGTCATTATTTTCGTAAGAATGTATATCGGGTACGCCACAAAACCGCTGAAGGTTTTTGCATAGTATACGCCTGCTGTTTTTGGCACAACTTCAGAGAAAACGAGAATTATCAGGGTAAAAAAAACAGAAAAAATCCAAAGGCTTTTATGTCCATATATTGCGGTCACTGCTGCCCCTGCCACGGCAGCTCCTGCGGTATTTGCAATTGTATTGAGTGATATTATAGCTGCGATCGGATTTTCTATATCACTGCGCAGTACTTTTAATATTCTGCCGCTCTTTTTTCCCCTGCGAGCAAGGGTCTCAATATGCCTAAGTGGAATTGAGTAAAGCACTGCTTCAAACAAGGAGCAGCCCGCAGAGATTACAACTGCAAGACTCACAGCAAGGATCAATTCTGTCATTTTGTATAAGACCCCGTATATAAAATTAAAAAAAATGAAAGTAGAGAAACAGGTTTTTTCTTTTCTCTTTTTTCGATTTAACGCCCTTTTCCTCTTTTTACCTCCAACAACTCATGCACACTGTTGATGTTACCAAAAGATCTCATCAGAGGATCAAATTTTTTTATCTCTTTTTCATTTATATATCTCACATGAACATTGTCAAAGACTTTTCTGGTCTGATATTTGCCCGAATCAATCAGATCCTTGACAACTGGAAGGCAGGCCTTGGTGTAGACCGCATGAAGGGCCTCAATCTTCCAACCTGCCCTGGGCACCACAACATCAAAGCCCTTTATTGCTTCGGACATAAACCGGATCAACTTGTGGTTAAGAAACGGCATGTCACATGCGATAAAAAAACCTGAGCCAGTATTGATTTTTGAAAGCCCTGTATAGATCCCACCAAGAGGACCAATTTCCACTATGAGAT
>JAFDJA010000100.1 GCA_019307745.1 Deltaproteobacteria bacterium
AAACTGCCTTTAGAGGGGATATAAGGTTGTTAAAGTGAATAATACTATCTGGAACCTTATAATGTCGCAGAGTGTTATTCTTACGGTTACAAAGATAATTAGATTTTGTTTTTAGTGAATTTTAATTTACTGATAAAGCTTTTAAATACAGGCACTTGGACCCTTGACCCCTAGAACCTGGGAACCCGCTTGCGGGACTGCGTCGAACGAAGTGAGCAAAGAAACTGGGAACCCGCTTGCGGGACTGCGCGAACGAAGTGAGCAAAGAACCCTTGAACCCTCTTCTCCAACTAAATTGGAGAAGAACCTAATTTTCTTAATCCATCAAGATATAATTTTTTATAATGAGAGGGTGAAAAAACATGTTTGACAGAAGACTGGTTCAGAATTTTGACTGGATTCTGTTGTTTCTCTTGATCCTTATAGTGACCATAAGCCTGACAAATCTCTATAGTGCTACTTATCCCATTAGGGATGCTGGTGGGGACAAGATTTTTTCAAAGCAGGTCTACTGGTTTCTTATGGGTTTTGTAGTCTTATTTATGGTAACTTTTTTTGACTATCATCTCCTTGAAAGGGGCGGCTATTCAATATATGCTTTTTCTATCATCCTGCTGATCATGGTTCTTATAATTGGCAGAGTGCATTCAGGCTCTCAAAGGTGGTTGGGGGTAGGTAGTTTTGTCTTTCAGCCGTCTGAGGTGGCCAAGATATCTATGGTGATTGTCCTTGCGAAATTTTTTACGAATAACAGTGAATTCAGTGACTACCGCTTAAGGGATCTTGCTGATAGTAAAGGAGCCGGATCTGGGGAGCGGCCTGCTCCTCGCTATCATCTCATTTTCTATTATGCTTTTTATGAAGATCAGGTGGAAATCCCTTTTTATACTTGTTTGCACATCACTTATAGCGGCATATCCATTATGGCGTTTTGTCCTTAAAGAGTATCAGCAGAAGCGGATTCTTAATTTTCTCAGGCCGGAAATGGACCCACTGGGATCCGGATATCATATTATTCAATCGAAAATTGCTGTGGGTTCAGGGCTTTTATGGGGTAAGGGGTTTTTAAAAGGGACTCAGACAGGTCTCCACTTCCTGCCTGAGCAGCATACCGATTTTGCATTTTCCGTGCTGGCGGAGGAGTGGGGTTTTGCGGGGGTGGTCTTTCTGCTGAGTGTCTATCTTTTTCTGATATTTAGAATCATATTTATTGCAAAAAGTTCAAAAGACAGATTTGGCACAATATTCTCGATAGGTATTGCCTCGATTATATTCTGGCAGCTGGTCATTAATGTGGGTATGACAATCGGGTTGATGCCTGTAGTGGGGATACCGCTTCCTTTGTTAAGCTATGGAGGTTCCTCAGTGGTGACTACAATGC
Source organism: Deltaproteobacteria bacterium (assembly GCA_019307745.1). Classification (GTDB taxonomy): domain Bacteria; phylum Desulfobacterota; class DSM-4660; order Desulfatiglandales; family HGW-15; genus JAFDJA01. The sequence continues at coordinate 1,382 of JAFDJA010000100.1, forward strand.
TGGGAATTGGGATCCTTATGAACATAAGTATGAGGCGTTTTATGTTTCAGTGAACACCTTTTGGGCAATCATGAGTATCTTTTGTTTAAAAGACTCTCAAATGTTGCATGAACGGTGTTCTATTTTGTTTTGATTGGTGTTGCTTTAAATCTTAGGAATAAGGGGTTATTTTTCTTGCAATCAAAAAATCGATATGCTATCTGGAGTTGCTACTAATAAACGGATGGGAGATAACATGAAGAGAAAAAAGGAGATTTCGTTCCTTGGAGAAGATACTGAGTTTGAAGGGAAACTGATTTTTAAGGATGAACTCAGAATTTTTGGTCATTTCAAGGGGAAAATACTTACAGAAGGTACTCTGGTTATTGGAGAATCAGCCCTGGTTGAAGCAGACATCCGTGCCTTCCAAATTATAATTCAGGGAGGAGAGGTCAGAGGGAATATTGTAGCTGATAAAAGGATAGTAGTGTATTCTCCAGGGAAAGTCTTAGGAACTATCCAGACCCCTGCGGTAATTATTGAGGAGGGAGTTACATTTGAAGGCAGCTGCAGCATGCGTAAGATAGACAATGAAGGTATTAAAAAATTGACAGTGGAAACCTGATTTTGACCCTTAAATTGTTTTTTTATTACCTGAATTTTGTATAATCTGCTGTAATGAGGTTCAGAAACCTTTATCCCGCCTTGGCGGGACAAACCGCAGAAAATAAATAGTGCGAAATTCAGATCTTAATCCGGTGTATTATGGATCTCCCTAATTATACAGTACTCATACAACTCCTGAATTTTTTGGTATTGATCTTTCTTATGAATATGATTGTATACCGACCTGTCAGGAAAATGCTGACCCGGCGAAGAGAGATAATGGATGGCTCCGCAAAGATTGCCAGGGAATTGACGCAAAAGGCTGATGCCGCTTCTGAAGAACTTGATAGCAATATATCTGAAACCAGAAAAGAGGGACAGCAGGAGAAAGAAAAGATAAAAACTGTTGGTCTTGGGGCGGAGCAGGAGATGTTAAAGGAGGTGCATTCATCCACCGAAGATATGCTCTCAACTGCCAGAGAAGATATTGGAGAGAAACTGATATCTGTCAGACATTCTCTTCAGTCCGAGCTTAAGGGCTTTTCAAAGGAGCTGGCAGGAAAGATACTTGGGAGACAAGTCTGATGGTCAATCTTAAAAATAGAAAGCGATTTATCATCTCCCTTGTATTTGTAATCATGACAGTAGTTCTTTTTGGTCTGGCCGGTGCAAGTGAAGAGATAAATCCTCCGGAAGGTGGTGCCGGACATTCTGTTAGTGAAGGAAATGCCAACAGTGGGTCAGGGCACTCGGCTGACCGCACCGGTGATTTGATTGACCTGGTCTATCGCTTCATCTGTTTCGGACTGATGGTCTTTATCTGTGTTGTTGTGATCAAAAAATACAATCTCCTTGATATACTGTCAAATCGTAGTGATGAGATACGGCAGAAGCTTGAGGACCTTGATCGGGAAAAGCAAGAGGCTGAGAAAAAGTCCCGGGACCTGGAGAAACAGCTCAGAGATTTTGAGACAAAAAGGCAGGAAATAATTGAGCAGTATAAACAGGAAGGCCTGATAGAAAAAGAGCGTATTGTCACAGATGCAAAACTCCGGGTAGATCAGATAATTGAACAATCTGAGATGACAATTCAGCAAGAGGTCCTGGCTGCCAAGGATCTATTGAGGCAGGAAGTTGTGGAACTTGTAGCAAAAAAGGCAGAGAAAATTATTTCTGACGAGATAAGTGAAGCTGATCAGGATAACCTGATCGACGAATTTATAGAAAAGGTGGGTAATATACATTGATGAATTCAAGGCTTTCCAAGAGATACGCCAGGGCATTGTTCAGTATTGGGCAGGAAGATGGCTCATTCAGCCAATACGGCCAGGAACTGGAAGAGTTTGTCAGGTTCTATACAGATAATGAGAATTTTGCCCATGCTGTTTCCAGTTCTATCTTCGCAACTGAAGACAAAAAAAACTTGCTGCAGGCGGTTCTGGACAGGAGCGATTTTTCTATTGTTGTTATCAATTTTTTAAATCTCCTTGTGGATAGAAACAGGATCGAGATCATTGAAGCCATAACAGAATATTATACAATACTTACTGATGATGCATCAAATATATCCAAGGCAGAGATAATCACGGCAAAGCCTTTGAATAAAAAGATGCTTAAAAAGATCAACATGTCTATTGAGGGGCTCACATCCAAAACGATAAAGCCTGAGGTAAGAGAGGATCTGAGTCTTATAGGTGGAATTGTTGTAAAGATTGGAGACCTGGTCCTGGATGGCAGTGTAAAAGCTCAGCTGGAAGGGCTCAAAGAATCTTTTAAAAGGGGTGAATAAGACTGATGGAGATTAGAGCAGAAGAGATAAGTCAGATAATTAAGGAACAGATTAAGGATTACGAAAAGAAGGTTGAAGTTAGTGAAACAGGAACCGTGCTGTCTATTGGCGATGGTGTTGCCCGTGTTTATGGCGTTGAAAATGCCATGGCTATGGAGATGCTCGAGTTTCCCGGTGGTGTTTTCGGCCTCTGCCTTAATCTTGAAGAGGACAACGTTGGTGTCGCGATCATGGGAGATGAGACCAAGATTAAAGAGGGCGACATCGTAAAACGTACAGGGAGAATCGCGGAAATACCGGTTGGTGAGGCAGTGCTGGGACGTGTTATTGACGCTGTGGGCAACCCGCTGGACGGAAAGGGCCCTATTAGCGCGTCGGAACATAGCAGGGTTGAGAGGGTTGCCCCTGGAGTAATTGCGAGAAAGCCTGTTACAGAGCCCATGTACACCGGTATCAAGGCTATTGATGCCATGACCCCCATTGGCAGAGGACAGCGTGAGCTTATCATTGGTGACAGGCAGATAGGTAAGACCGCTATAGCGGTTGATGCGATTCTCAACCAGAAGGATACTGACATCTATTGCATCTATGTTGCTATCGGACAGAAAAAATCCACAGTAGCGCAGGTGGTTGATGTCCTGCAGCGTAATGGCGCAATGGAATATACTACAGTTGTGGCGGCATGCGCCAGTGATCCCGCAACACAGCAGTTCATCGCCCCCTATTCAGGATGTGCTATTGGTGAATACTACCGTGATAACGGCAAACACGCCCTTATTATTTATGATGATCTTTCAAAACAGGCCACTGCTTACAGGCAGGTTTCATTACTTCTCAGAAGACCCCCGGGACGAGAGGCATTCCCCGGAGATATCTTTTATAACCATTCAAGGCTTCTGGAGCGCGCCGCCAAGGTTAATGACGAGCATGGAGCAGGTTCTCTGACCGCTCTTCCGATCATCGAGACCCAGGCAGGTGATGTGTCTGCCTATATTCCCACAAATGTTATATCCATTACCGACGGTCAGGTATATCTTGAACCGGCCCTTTTCTTTTCAGGAATCAGGCCTGCAATCAATGTAGGTTTGTCAGTATCCAGGGTAGGTGGAGCCGCCCAGACCAAGGCTATGAAGTCAGTTGCAGGTACTCTCCGTACTGAAATGGCCCAGTTTCGTGAATTGGAGGCGTTTGCTCAGTTCGGAAGTGATCTGGACAAGGCCACCCAGCAGCAACTCAACAGAGGCCGCAGGCTTGTCGAGGTACTCAAGCAGGTACAATATCAGCCAATGTCCGCTGAAAAAGAGGTCCTGGTATTATTTGCCGCGGCAAATGCCTATCTTGATAAATGGCCAGAAAGCGCCGTTGCGGACTATGAAGCACAGATGCTCGAGTTTATGAGTTCCCAGAATCCTGAGCTTCTGAATGAGATTAAAGAAAAAGGCATGATCAGTGACGAACTGGAAGGGAAGCTGAAAAGCGCGCTGGACGAGTTTCAGGAAACATTTCAACCCGCCTCGTAATAAACAACTGTGAATTGTGGTCAATTTTGCAGAAAATTCGATACAGAGATAAGGATAGATGGCAATATTAAAAGATATACTCAGAAAGATAGGTGCTGTTAAGAAGACTCAGCAGATAACCAGGGCCATGAACATGGTGGCTGCCTCAAAACTGCGAAGCTCTCAGGTAAAGATGGTGGGGTTTAAACCCTATGCTGAAAAGTTTTCAGAAGTACTCGGAAATCTTTCGAGCCGTATTGATCCTGGTATCCATCCTTTACTTGTGAAAAAGGAGGATATTTCCAGGGTTGAACTTCTTCATTTTACAGCAGACAGGGGCCTTTGCGGAAGTTTTAATATGAACAATATCAACTTCGCAGAGAAGTGGATAGCAGAACAAAAAGAAAAGAACATAGACTGTGGTCTTACCGTGGTGGGAAAAAAGGGGTTAGATTACTTTCGTAAAAAGGATTTTGACATTACAAAGAGTTACACGCAGATTTACGGCAGTGTTGATATATCGTTTATAAATCAGATGACCGCGGAATTTATCCGCAGGTATATGAGTAATGATATACAGGAGGTCTATATGCTATATGCCAGGTTTGTCAACATGGCAAAGCAGGAACCTGTCATTGTCAAGTTGCTGCCTGTTGAACCGCCTCAAAATGAAGTGGCAGGCGAAGATGCTTCTACTGAGTATCTGTATGAGCCCAGTGCTCAGGATCTGCTTATTGAACTCCTGCCAAAACATATCAGTGTCCAGATCTATAATGCCTTTCTGCAGAATGAAGTAAGTGAGCATGCTTCCAGGATGGCGTCAATGGATAATGCCTCAAAGAACTGCAAAGAGATGGTGGAAGACCTTACTACAATGTACAACAAGGCACGTCAGGCGGCAATCACTGCGGAATTGATGGATATTGTAGGGGGCGCTGAGGCAATCAGTTAAGGATTATATGGTATTTAGTCAGTAATCCCGGGCAGCAGGTCCGGGTTCTAATTTGTTATTTTCAGATTTTTATTTTTTAATATGTCTTCTGGGATCCTATACGGTACAGGAAGGAGGTCTTAATTAAGTCATGGGTGAAGGTAAAATTATTCAGGTTACAGGTCCTGTTGTGGATGTGGAATTTTCTGAAGGAGATCTGCCGGAAATTCTGACGGCGCTTTTCATTACAAATCCATCTATTGATGATGTAGAGGATAATCTTGTTGTTGAGGTTGCCCAGCATCTGGGCGACAATGTCGTACGGTGTATTGCAATGGATGTTACTGACGGTCTTGTCAGGGGGATGGCGGTTAAAAATTCAGGCAGCCCTATTATGATGCCTGCGGGCGATCCCATTCTGGGACGTATAATTAATGTGGTGGGACGACCGGTTGATGGCAAAGGGCCTGTTGTGACAGATGAATATCTGCCGATTCACCGTCCGGCTCCGTCATTTGTTGACCAGGATACTTCTGTAAATGTTCTTGAGACAGGTGTCAAGGTTATTGATCTTCTGGTCCCTTTTCCCAGGGGCGGTAAGATGGGAATGTTCGGTGGCGCCGGTGTTGGCAAGACAGTTGTTATGATGGAGATGATCCATAACATTGCCATGGAACATGGCGGCATCTCTGTTTTTGCCGGTGTAGGTGAGAGGACAAGGGAAGGGAATGACCTTTATCTGGAGATGAAGGAATCCGGTGTTCTTGAAAAGGCGGCGCTGATATACGGTCAGATGACCGAACCTCCCGGCGCAAGGGCGAGGGTCGCGCTTTCCGCGCTTACTGCTGCTGAATACTATCGTGATGTAAGAGGACAGGACGTACTTCTTTTTGTTGATAATATCTTTCGTTTTACCCAGGCAGGTTCCGAGGTTTCGGCACTTCTTGGTCGCATTCCTTCTGCTGTTGGTTATCAGCCTACCCTGGGAACTGACCTTGGTGCGCTTCAGGAGCGGATAACATCCACAAAAAACGGATCGATTACATCTGTCCAGTGTGTTTATGTGCCCGCGGATGACCTTACAGACCCGGCACCAGCCACTACATTTGCGCATCTGGATGGTACTGTTGTTCTTTCCAGACCTATTTCTGAGCTTGGTATCTATCCCGCGGTTGATCCTCTTGATTCAGGCTCCCGTATCCTTGACCCCAATATCCTGGGAGAGGACCATTATTCTGTGGCCATGCAGGTCCAGCAGATCCTTCAGAAATACAAGGATCTCCAGGATATCATAGCCATCCTGGGAATAGATGAACTGTCTGATGAAGACAAGATGACAGTTTCAAGGGCAAGGAAGATCCAGAGATTCCTGTCACAGCCTTTTCATGTCGCTGAGACCTTTACCGGAACTCCTGGTAAATATGTGTCTGTTAAGGAGACGGTCAGGGGCTTTAAGGAGATCATTGAAGGAAAATATGATGACCTTCCTGAAGGGGCATTCTATATGGTTGGAGGTATAGAAGAGGCAAAAGAAAAGGCCGGTAAGATGGCCGGTGCCGGTAATTAGGAGTTGAGGAGATCAGTTAATGGGAATTTTGCATCTTGAAATAGTTACTCCTGAAAAGGTTATTATAAGCCAGGATGTGGACACCGTGGTTGCCCCGGGCAGTGAGGGCGAATTTGGTATCCTTCCGGGACATATTCCATTTCTTTCCGGAATTGTCCCTGGAGTGGTGAGATTCAAATTTCAGGGGACAACCGCGTCTATGTCGGTCACTACGGGTTTTGCGGAAATCTCAGCTGACAAGGTTTCGATTCTTGTGGATTCCGCGGAAAAGGCGGGTGATATTGATATTGAAAGGGCGGAAAGGGCTAAGGAAAGGGCGGAAAAACGTCTGGCTGAAAGAGACAAAGAAGATATCGATTTCATGAGGGCGCAAATCGCGCTAAGGCGGGCAATCACCCGCATCAAGGTAGCTAAAAAGTCCTCCTGATCTTTATGATTTTATATAATTTTCTCAAAAGGCAAGCATATAGCTTGCCTTTTTTATTGACTTTTTTCTGTCAAAAGATAAAATTAAAGAGTCTATAATTTATTGATAATATGAAACTTCTTGAAATTACAATATTTTTCAAGATATTGATCTATAAATGATCATAATGCTGATACTGATAAGAGAATTTTAAGGAGTGAGATGGAATACCAGGAAAATGTTGATCATTTTAAGCTGCTTGAAGAAAAGGTTAGCAAACTTATAACATACGTTACATCCCTGAGGCAGGAAAAGGCATTATTGCAGGAAAGAATTGATAATCAGTCTGGACAGATAGTTGAACTGACAGAGGAAGTGGAGGGGTTAAGGACAATAAGGGATGGTGCCAAAGATAGAGTGGCTGAGTTGTTTAAGAATATAGAACAACTGGATATTTGATCCAGGAGGGGTGACCGTTTTGGTGAAGCCCGTAAAGGTAAAAATTCTGGATTATGAATATCTGATCAAAAGCGACGCGGACCTCGATCAGGTATATAGAATTGCAGAGTATGTTAATGGAAAAATAAAAGAGATCAATGATAATGATGAAGGACTGTCAGAGAAAAAGAGAGTGATTTTGGCTGCCTTGAATATTGCGGGTGAATATTTTCAGCTCCGGAAAAATCATGATGTCCAGTCTGCGAATATTCGTCAGCGCTCAAAGGCTTTGATCTACAATATAGATTCTATAATGGAATAGATATTTTTCCAGCAGCTGCTTTTTCACATCCGCAGCCTGGGTCATGGCCATTTTCAAGGCGGGAGAAGTAGGTTAATTTCAAGAGGTGAGCAGGGTTAAACAGCATTTGAGTGAATGGTCTGTAAATATAGATTCAATGAGATAAGGTATAGATAAAAATGAATATTATGTCTGAAAATCTTACAGTAATTAAATATGAATTTATATTAACTGTCTAATATTGCTGGACAAATATTTGTTTGATTCTATCCGCTCTTTAACCGCTTCCTCTCTGGCATACCTCATCACCTGTGTGTCCTTCCTTAATATCATTATCTTAAAACATTTTTTGTGTTTGTGTCTGCGGGATATCTTTGGACAGACAGTTATTATAATTCCGGATTACCGTACATACAGGTGAGGCTGCCTGTTGCGGGATGCCGTTTTCCCCGGATTACGCGAAAGGGTCTGCAATGGTAATTTATATTGCGGAATAGGTGCGCTGAAGACCGGGTATACATAGAAAGGTGATAAATTATGGAATTGATGGAATTGATTTTTATAATTTTTGCAGCCCTGGCTGGGATAATTGCCGGGATTATGGCGGGATATTTTCTTGGAAAGAGATCAATTGAAAAACAGTTTGGATCACTTAAGAGTTATTCAAAAAAGGTCATTAATGAGGCCCATCAGCAGGCCAAGACAATCAAAAAAGAAACCATACTCCGTGCAAAGGACAGCATCTATCAGTTAAAGCTTGACCTTGAAAAGGAGACAAAAGATAAAAGGGTTCAGCTTAAGGTCCAGGAAGACAGGCTGTTTAAAAAAGAGAGCAAACTGGACGGGAGGATCGAGGAGTCTGAGAACAGAGAAAGGCACCTGGACAAGCGGGATAAACAAATATCCCGCTCAGAGGAGGATTTAAAGAGGAGGCAGGTTGAATACGATGATCTGATTAACGAGCAGCGGATTCAGCTGGAAAAGGTGGCTGGCATATCAAGTGATGAAGCCAAAAAGATGCTTATGGCCTCCATGGAATCTGAAGCAAAGCACGATGCCGCGAAATTCATTCGTAGAATTGAGAATGAGACCAGAGAGAACTCCAAGCGGAAGGCCCAGGAGATCCTGGCGTTGGCAGTAAAGAGATATGCCGGAGACTATGTGACAGAAAAGACCGTATCTGTCGTGAATCTCCCCAACGAGGAGATGAAAGGACGCATAATCGGTCGAGAGGGAAGGAATATTCGGGCGATAGAAGCGGCAACCGGAATTGATCTGATCATTGACGACACACCTGAGGCAGTTATTCTTTCCGGCTTTAATCCTGTCCGCCGTGAGGTCGCGAAGGTGGCACTCCAGAGATTGATTGAAGATGGCAGGATACATCCCGCAAGGATTGAAGAGATCGTCAACAAGGCTGAAAAAGAGATAGAGGCAAATATAAAAGAGGCAGGAGAGCAGGCCACATTTGATGTGGGGGTCCATGGGATTGATTTCGAACTTGTAAAGCTGATCGGCAGACTGAAATATAGATCAAGCTACGCCCAGAATGTTCTCCAGCATTCAAAAGAGGTGAGTTTCCTGTGCGGTGTTATGGCCTCAGAGCTTGGTCTGGATCCCAAAGTGGCCAAACGTGCGGGATTTTTGCATGATATCGGGAAGGCAGTTGACCATGAGGTTGAGGGGCCTCACGCGACCATCGGTGCTGACATTTTAAAGAAATATAAAGAATCAGATGAGATCATCCATGCCATAGCTGCCCATCACGAGGATGTTCCTCCTGATACTGTTCTTGCGGTCCTGACTCAGGCGTCTGATACCCTTTCCGGAGCCAGGCCGGGTGCGAGGCAGGAGATGCTTGAATCCTATATCAAGAGGCTCAGGGAACTGGAGAATATTGCCACTTCCTTTAACGGGGTTGACAAATCTTTTGCCATCCAGGCAGGTCGTGAGATAAGGATAATGGTTGCAGGGGAAAAGGTAAACGATGATCAGTCTATGGTGCTTTGTAAGGATATTGCCCAGAAGATTGAAAAGGAGCTAACCTATCCTGGACAGATAAAGGTTATTGTTATCAGGGAAACCCGGGCAGTGGATTATGCCAAATAGGAGATATCCATTGGTCTGATAACATCTGCCCGGCAAAACACAGCTATCAGAGGGGAGGGTCCCATGGATATAAATCTGTATGATAAGAATGGAATAGTATTCGCCTACATCTCTGATGATTATAATGAGACAATACATTTATGGAACGGGCGGCCCGTTGCCTATCTCCATGAAGATCAGCACGTATATGGAATGAATGGAAAGCACCTTGGTTGGTTTATTGACTCCATTATATATAATAATGATGGGGAGAGGATAGGATTCACCTACGAATCAAGCCCGATAACAGTGACAAAGGCCCCTGGAAAACCTGAAAAATATCCCATGGATGAAATAAGAACCAGGTGGGCGTCTCCTCCATTACCAAAGTTGACGTTTGGTACTTCTGAGCAGCCTCTGGAAGAATTTCTTGAACAGGGGCAGATTCCACTTTTCCAGCACGAGGTTACCACTGATGAGTCGGAAGAAGAATGATTCGATGCAGCCGCGCTGTCACATGACAGCTTTACCCTTGTGACTGGGAACCCGCTTGCGGGACTGCGTCGAACGAAGTGAGCAAAGAACCTGGGAACCCGCTTGCGGGACTGCGTCGAACGAAGTGAGCAAAGAATCCTCGAACCTAAAATCCTTGCCCCCTCTTCTGAAGATTATCTGTTTTTAATCCTTGAAGTAAACCCTGTGCCCCTGTGAGAGATAAAGAAGATATTAAAATTATTAAATCTTTCTCTGCGTCCTCTGTGTCTCTAGTGAACACAGTGAACGGGCGAGAGTTAATTTATTTATGAGCTTAAATTTTATCTCATCTCAAATCCCGCTGAGGTGTGATGGGCCCTTAATTTGATCACAAACTGTAATAGTAAATATTTTTAAAGTTGATAGACTATTGAAATCCCATAGAGCATGGCCCTATTTATCTGCCAGAGTCGGCAGATAAAAAAAGTCTGTGTGTGTCTGTGTGTGTCTGTGGCTAATTATTCCTGAAACTCTTGTGACTGGGAACCCGCTTGCGGGACTGCGTCGAACGAAGTGAGCAAAGAATCCTTGGATCCTTGGATCCTTTAATCCTGTGTCTCTAGTG
>JAFDJA010000101.1:0-1704 GCA_019307745.1 Deltaproteobacteria bacterium
ATATATTCCGATCCCCGCATAATAGCTACTCTGGATAGTATTATGCAGTATAACAGGATTTGTTTTCGCACCTGTTATATCTGATGTGTTTATTGTGATACCGGCCACACTGGAAGAATGTATAAAATTATTTTTTACGATTGGGCTGGCTTCCTGATAAGTACTATAGATTGCTACTCCAGCCTTATTCCCTTGCAGCATATTCTTTTTTATTGTCGGGCTGCAGTTCCAAACGCCGATTCCTGCTGCGATTTCACTGCCTGAATCGAAATTCCTGATTTTCAGATTCTGAATAGTGACGTTTTCACAACTGTCTACAATTATTCCAACATCCCATGCACTGGAACCTGAACCGTCAAGTATCGCCCTGCTGCCAGTTGACGGCCCCCTGATAAGCACATTGCCCTGTGTTAGAGTTACACCCGAATCCTCCTCCGAACTAATGTCATACACCCCGGCAGCCAGGTTTAGTTTATATGCCCCGGGTGTACCTGAATTGATCTGATTGATTGCGTAATGAAGGCTCTTCCAGGCACCAAAGCCGGTAGATGTTCCATGTATAGGGTCATCTGTGCCCTTTGTCGGGTTCACATGATATGCAGCTGTCATTTCAAAACAGCCCATGTCATATCCTGATCCCTGGGGCCTTGGAGTTCCCCAGAGATCATCCGTTACCGGATCGCCGGAATCCAAAGGACCTGCATCAATACAAGGAGAACCTGCCTGCAGCCTGTAGTCTGAAACACCTGACGTGCTCCGGTATAAAGGATCCTGGGAGATATCCAGGGTAACACCGGAAACACCGTAATAGTTTGATACGCCTGATACGCCATTGTTCCACACATCATTGTAAAAAATGCTTGGATTACCGTCATAGTTATAGATTCCATAATCACCGGAATTGGATATAATGTTCCCCGCAATCGTGGGATCTACTAATGAGCCATAATAATTATCCAGGTAGATCCCCTCATACCCTGATCCATCTATGGTGTTATGCAGTATCTCAGGATATGATGAGGGGCCATCGGAAAGGACTTCTATGCCGGTATATGTAGATGAGGTTATCAGGTTGTTCCAAATATGAGGACTGGTCTCCATGGAAGACGCATAAATTCCTATACCATGACTGTTTGCATCAAGTATGTTTTTCTGAATTAGGGGACTGCTGTCTGCTACACCGATTCCCAACTCAGAAAAATTCTGGATCTGGAGATTCTGTATTGTAACACCACTGCTCCCCAGTATTTCGATGCCGACATCCCAGTTTGATGCGCCTGCGCCGTCAAGGACCGCCCTTCCTTCGTAACCCTGGATGGTTACATTGTCCTGAGTGATGATAAGCGGAGCGTCATCTTCCAAAATCACATTATAGAGGTATGGTAATGGGGCGATATTAAGGGTGTAGGTTACACCTGAATCCCCTGAATTGATCAGGTCAACAGCATAATGAATGGTCTTCCACGCGCTCACACCGGAGGCCCCGCCGTTCAGGATATCGTCTGTGCCGTTGAGCGGATCCACAAAATAATCTCCTCCGGTTAGGGTTACACTTACACCGGCCAAAACCTCAAAACAGCCCATGTCATACCCTGAGCCCAGCGGCCTGGTAGCGCCGGAGAGATCATCTGTTACCGGATCACCGGAATCCAGAGGTGCGGCATCAATACAGGGCGACCCTGGCTGGAGCTTGTAATCTTAGAT
>JAFDJA010000101.1:1719-13181 GCA_019307745.1 Deltaproteobacteria bacterium
GCCGTAATAATCTGCCACATTACTGTTCCACACGTCATTGTAAAAGATGCTTGGAATGCTGCCATAGTTATAGATCCCATAATCACCGGAATTGGTTATAATGTTCCCTGCAATCGTAGGGTCAAATGATCCATCATTATCATCCAGATAGATTCCATTATATCCTGATCCATCGATGGTATTATGTAGTATCTCAGAAAATGATGTGTAGACATATCCAGAGATATAGATGCCATCGTATATGGAGGAGGTTATCAGGTTGTTCCCAATATAAGAACTGAACTCCGTGAAGTAGATCGAAATGTCTATACCGTAACCATTCTCATGGAGTATGTTTCTCTGAATTAGGGGACTGCAGTCCAATATATAGATTCCAGATTCCCAAAAATTCTGGATCTGGAGATCTTGTATTGTAACTCCACTGCTATCAATTATCTCGATGCCTGCATACCAGCCATCTCCGCCTGTGCCGTCAATAACCGGCCTGGAAGCACCTGATGCACCCTGTATAAGCACATTGTCCTGGGTGATACTAAGCTGGGAATCTCCTTCATGGGCCACATCATAAGTGCCAGGGGCAACGTTTAGTATATAAGGGCCTGACACCCCTGAATTTATCTTATCAATCGCGTAATGGAGTGTCTTCCACGCACCATTACCGGGCAGTGTACCGTTGGACGGGCTGTTAGAACCTTTTTTTGAATTCACATAATAGGTCCCACTGGACATAGGGGCAATGGGAACGGTGGTGAAGTGATGCAAATCACTGAAATCCATAGATGTGCTTGAAATATTGTCTATGTCATCCGGAGACAACTCTCTATAAGCAAGAACCTCGAAACCGTAGGGCCAGTTCATCTTCAGGAGATCCGGTGGAATATTGACAGAGTTACCGGTTGTGCTGCTTGAAAATATATAATCATCCCACATCTCAACTATCTGAACTTTGTAAGAGGACGCGCCTGAGACAGTGTCCCAGGAGATTGTGGGGGTTGTACCCGCGACAAATGAGTCTATTAGAGGAAAACTGTTTTGGGGGATATCTATCGGGTTAAGCACAAGGTCATCAGTTACACTAGAGCTGTTTCCTCCAAAATCAGTGACTTCAAAGGAAAATATCCCGTCAGGAACATCTGTGAGTGAGGAAAGAATATCCATGCCCAAATAGGATGCCTCGGTTTCACCGCTTGATATCTCTTCCAGGTCAAGGGCATAAGTTGTTCCGCTGCCAACATGGGTGGCAATAACAGACTTGATGTCCTGCGGCAACCCGTCAGGATCGGAAACATCCACCCCCATGATCAGGGCATAGGATACGCCGGACCCGCCCGGACTCTTAAACTTATATACAGCAGCGCCATAATCATTCAGACTGATGGAAGGATTGTTGGTTACACCCGATATTGCAGAGGACAGAAAAGAGAACATAGAAGGGAATATAGCATTGTCAATATTCTGCTCTTCGAATTCCCTGAATGCCCATAACTCGTAGTGGTAGACACGATTTTTCTCCAGAAAACCCTGGGCGATAGTGATAGAAGTGCCGGTTGTTGCGGACCATAAAATATCATTATGATACTGGTCATATATTTCGATCTCATAGATTGCGGCGCCTATGTCATCCCATTCGATATATATATCTGTAAGCCCGCTTAACGGATCATGGAACGGGATGCGTGGTACTGTTAAAGGTATCGGATTATATGTGAGCTCCTCAGTTGTCTCATAGGTGGCCCCTGACCAGTTAGTGACTGTTATAGCGTAGGTTCCCCCGTCAACCCACGGTTCATAGGCCTTCCTAAAGTACTCACCGCCGATACTTGTACCTCCCATACCCTTATGCTCATCGGAATCACCGCCGGTATAATAAAGATGTTCAGTAACACCGCTCGTATGAGTCACAATAACAGACCTGATGTTATCCGGGACACCTGCCGCGTCAAATACCTCCACATTAAATGCGAGACTGGTTCCCCATTTCTCTGTCAGCATTAAAACACCCACTTCATCTGATTCAATATACGGAGTAACAGTGGTGACCCCTGTCCAGAACTGAATCGGTGCTGATGAAGAGGCAGGAGAGGAGGAGATATTGTCAGAATCAAGGGGCATATGGGAATCTTTTGCCAAAATCTGATAACCGTACTGGGTGTTTGCCGCGAGCACTCCAGGCGGCACTGTATATGTTGTCCCGGAAAAATCCTCATTCCAAATCCAATAGCCGGGATAACCATATGTCATGTCGTAAATATGGATCTCATAAACAGTTACTCCGGTAACAGGATCCCATGATATTGTCGGTGTGGTATTTGCCAGTGTTGTGCCGCTGGGAAGAAAGGAACCCTCATCCGGAGGATTGAGAATAACTCCGCTGTAAACATCAACTGCAGTAGCCGTATGCCCGTCTGAATCTTTGGCAGTAAAGGTATAGGCGCCTGGTTGGATACTGCTTACAGAAGAAATAGAAGTGAAGTACTGTGCAGTGTTCATATTACGCAAATGACCAAACTGCAGCGGAACTGATGTGCCGCTGGGAAACGTCACCGTAACAGTGTGGCCGGATCCATCGGAGAAAAACCCATCCAGATCAACCACCTCAACATCAAATTCCAGGCTGGTGGGAAAATCACCTCCGGACGGTTCTGTTCGTGTGACAACACCCCATGACTCGTGCAAATTAATAGCCGGGGTTGCGTCATATATCGGTTTGCTGAGCCAGTTGTCACAGTCAACAAAGGCACTCACATTGTCACCTGAGCCGGTGTAAGACCCGCCATAAGGCCCGTCAGGCGCCCCCCAGTAATTGAACTGGGCATTGATGGTGGTTCCTGAATATATACCATTACTGTTATGCTTGATATCATTGCCTTCAATATCCGCAACATCCCCACTTCCGGTTATGCTTATGCCGTAAGAAGTATTAAATTCGACGGCATTGTCGTAAACCCAAGCAGCCGCGTTGCCAACAACTATTCCCACATTATTGTGATGGACCTTACACCCCTCAATATAGGCTGAAGCATTGTTATACACTCCGAGACCTGTCTCATTGTGTGCTATTTCACTGTCATAAATGTACACAGAGGCATTATTGAAGGTGGAAACAGCTCCGTCATAGCCCTCGGTAAAATTGCCGCCATAGCGGAACACACAATAGTTGAAATTGCCAAAACCCGTTGCCCCACTAACATAGACACCGTCCCAGTCTCCTGCAGATGGGCTGCCTGTTGAACCCGCGATCATCTCTCCCACTCTATTGTCATTTTGAGATGTGAAATAGATTGGATTTTCAGATGAACCATCTGCCTTCAAATTGCCATATACATTAAAGTTGCCCCAAAATTTTACAAAAACCCCTTCCTCTATTGTCAGGGTAACACCCGAGGCGACACTCAAGCCATCTGAACCTATAAAATGGGTTTCATTCATATGCCATGTCGTATCACTGCTTATAGTTTCTCCTTCATGGGTAATATAGGCCATTGCCTGAGAACAGGGCAGCACAAAAAGCATCATGAGTATAGAAACAGCCGCAAATAGTTGACACAAAAAACTATTTTTACCAAATTCTTCTTTCCTTGCATGAAGACAATTATGTGACAGGGCATCTGACAAAGAATTTCGCGATTCATTTTTCACTTTTCTAAAAAAATCTGCTTCTCTGATCATAATTCTTTCTCCATGTATCAAAATATGGCTGTCGACTCTATTCGGATAGAACAACACGCGACCGCAATGAGATTCTCGTCCCAAAAACAGTCGTTCGGTCGTCTGTATAGTATTTAGATGCTTTGGATCACTCTCTTAATACATACCTGTAATATAACCACATCAAGTGAAATCCTGATTTTAACCTTCCTCCTCATCCTTAGGCAATGAAGGCATATTTGGTAACGGCTTATCTTCTATTTCCAGAAGATCTATAATATCCGGTATCTCATCGGGGATTTCAAATTCCCTGGCCTCAGGCAACACAAAGTCCTGCTCCTGGAATTCCGGTTCCGGGACAATAACAGGTGGCGGTCCTCCTGGCTCTCCTTCTCCAGGCTCTTCATCCCCTGGTTCCTCTTCTCCAGGTTCTTCGCCTGCCGGCTCCTGACCGCCAGGTTCTATCCCTCCCCCCAAACCGCTACCATCAGCAGTGCCTGAGAAATCTTGCAGGATACCATCAATTTCATCAGATATATCCACAGGCGGGGTAGGAAGCTCCCCCTCGTCAATTATTGTCCGCTCAAAATCTTCAAGCAATGTTGGGTCAGCATCAGGATCAAAAAGACTCAGGACCTCTAAAGACGTATCTCCCAGGGTCGTTACTTCTGTGCTCTCCTCATCAGCGGCTAAGATAAAATCAGACCCCCTTACTCCAACAACCGCGGTTGGCGTCCTTACCTTGAATCCTGAGTTTTTATAATCCGCAAACTTCCTTACATAAAAACGGGCCTTACCCAGGCTCATACGGAAAAAAGACAGCCGGCTCTTTTTTTCAGGTTCATACACACTTTCACTCAGCACCAGCTTGGTACTGGATGCCATGGTCATGGTACTGCTGTCACTTAACTCAATCTGCAATCTACCGTTGGGTTGTGTTATTATGGTATCCTTTTTATAGAGCGGCAGATTCTTTGTTACTGAATAACCATTCAGGCTATTAGAATGTACAACCAGGGCCTCTCCCTGAATCACCCGAACCTTGCCTACGGACCTGCCAAAGCCTGGCACGAATTTATCTTTCATCACAAGTCCCTGGGGTAATAAAGGTTCTGCAGACATGACCTCAGAGGAGAAAATACTCCCTGCAAACAAAAATACAAATAATCCAACCGGTATAAGACGCGATCTGTTTTTTAATGTTTTCATGTCCTGGCTCCTGTTAAAAATTTGCCACTAGGGTCAAACTGATAGTCTTTTTATCATATTCCTCATTGTTATCTGTAGAGTCATTTTTCCTGTAAGCAACCTGTCCTGCAACTCTTAGCCAATCAGACACAAGAGGCTTGGCAAGAGATGTTATCAAGGTATAGGTGTTGTCCTTCCGTTTGGGAGTTGAAGAATTGTAATAATTTTTGACATAATATTTCCCGGCTGCCCCAAAAGTAAAATCAGAAAAAACGGGAATGGAAAGTTCCAGGTGTGTTTTTAAGTAGGTATAATTTTCTACATCAGAATCGGCATCTTTCTTTTCCTGACTGAAACCTCCTGACAGAATGGAAACTTTATTTTGAAACAGGTAATAGGCTTTTGCACCTAATTTTATTGTATCCCCATCCTTTCCATCGTCCTGTAAATAGTCATTAGAAGAATAGTTCCAATGTAATTTGGCCCGAAGCCTATCGTTAATTTTCCAGGTCAGCTCGGGTTTTAATTCCAGATTGGTCATATATCCTTCACCATCTACCCAGCTGTAATCAGGGATAAGTTTCAGTCCCAAACCAACCGGGCCCCAAAGATATGTGGTGTAAAGGGTTAGAGCACTCATAGTCAGATCCTGCTCGCTCACATCCTGATGTTTGTTCTGAAAATGCGTATAACCTATCCCCACGGTATGGTCTTTACGGTTTACAAAATTATATTTTGTAGCGAGATAGATGCTCGCCACCAGGTCTGAAACGGGTTTAACGCCAGCTACACCACTCGGGTCCAGTCCTACGTTACTGTCATGCATCAGGGTTGTATCCAGATAGCATTTAAAAGGGCTTCGGGCTCTTTTCTGTTTTCTCGTGATATCGAGCCATTTTATCGCCTGCTCCCTCAATGATTCCTGTTCAGCGATGTCCCTGACATGTTCAAGCTTCTCTGTCGCCTTATCAAACTCCTCTACTTTCAGGTAACACATACCCGCGTAAAGATGTCCGCTGGCTTCCAGGCTGGGGCTGAGATCAGCAGCGGCAATAAAGAGATCAATTGCCTTCATGTAATCAGCCTCTTTATAAAGGCAGATTCCGGCATAATAATGGGCTAATACATTTTCAGGCTCTTCCTCGGTAATTTCCACAAACAGTTTGGCAGCAGAAGAGTAAATTTCCATTTTATATACACTAAACGCCATATCATATTTTAAACCAGGGATGTCCTGGTCCGCGCTCCACGCCCGCGTAAGGGACTCGCGGGCCTCTTCATATCTGCCCATTTCCATATAAGTCTTGCCCAGATATTGATTGTACAGCGGATTGAACGGATCAGGCTCTAACGCCTTTTTCAGGTTGGCTTCAGCGTCTTCATAGTCTCCATCTTCATAAGCAAAGACACCAAAATCAAAATAGACCTCTCTGCTCTCCTCCTGTGCATGGACTAATGAAGCAGAAAGCAGAACAAACAGAACAATAAAAGCAACTTTACACGATCTGGCCATATTCGGACTCCTATTGCAATAGAAACAGTTTTGTCCCCTTCAGGGAATAGTGGATGTTTAGTGATAGATCCTTAAAAACAAAAGCAAGAACATATATCCCTGCTTTATTTCTGAATCATGATTGTGCTGTAGATATGAATTCTACTGACCGGGTATTGAACAAATGCAGCAGTTTAAGGGAAAAAACCCTGAGCCCTGCTGGCTATACTTTTTATCTGAATCCTGCACACTATATTAGATTAAAAAGACTGGGTATCTTGACCCATTCTACACTCAAATCTTGAGGCAATGTAAAAAGCTAACCTGACATGATCAATAATGATGAACATTAAAACATTAATTTACTATTTTTGTCAAACTTTTGTCTACTAAAAATAATTTTTATAGGACATTATTCGGCCTTGACTTACAGAAAAAATTACAGTACTATGCGCCTGTAAGTTTTACTGATCCCAGCGGGCATTGTTAACTGCCACCTGTTTAAATCCGCTGGATCTTTTTAACCTATTAAATTCACACGATTTTTTGAACCAGGAGGCACCATGAAACTGACAGATAAACAGAAAGATTTTCTGAAATACATCTCTCAATACATGGAAGAATGGGGACAACCCCCTAGTTTTGACGAGATATGTACGCATTTCGGATTCAAATCCTACAATACAATAACCACCTATCTCAAAACCCTGGAGCGGAAGGGATATATCCGTCTCCCGGAAAAGAATCAGAAGCGGGCCATGGAGATAGTCAGCCCTGTAGAAACAAGGCGGTTCGAGTTGCCCCTCCTGGGACGCGTGGCCGGAGGAAGGCCGATTGAGGCGATAGAGGACCCTGACGTGATTGAGATTCCTCCCTCCATGATTGGCAATGGCGACCACTTTGTCCTTCGGGTCAGAGGAAACTCCATGGAAGATGACGGCATACTGGATGGTGATTTTGTTGTTATCAGGAGACAGAAGACCGCTGAAAACGGAGAGGCTGTTGTGGCCCTTGTCAACAACGAGGCAACACTTAAAAGATATTATAAACAGAAGGATCACGTGGAGTTGAGGCCCGCCCACAAAGGCATGGAATCCATCCTGGTAAAAGAAGAGGATCTACGGCTTGAGGGCAGAGTAGTTGGTGTTTTAAGGCATTACAGGTGAGGTGCAAGATGCAAAATACAGAATATATGGTACAGGGCACGGATGTCACTCCGCGGGATGGCAGGGTAGCTGGTGATTTTCATGAACTGAATGTCTGGCAGAGGACAAAAGACTTTACAGTGTTTTTATATCGACTTACGGACAGGGGTGCATTTAGAAAAGATATCAGCCTGAGGGACCAGATTCGAAGCACTGCGGTTTCCATTGTGAGTAAAATAGCAGAGGGAGATGAACTTGGTTCAAGCAGGCAGGCCATTGAGCTGTTTAACTCCTCAAAGGGGTCTGCGGCAAGGCTTATTACTCAGATAGCCATTGCATATGAAATCGGATACCTGACTGACCATTGCTTTGATCAGATCAGGGAGGAGTGTCAGGCTATTTCAAATATGCTTGCGAAACTCATACACATCAGGGTACGCGCTGCGCACTAACTCTTTGCCTGCTAACTTACGTCGAAGCATGCAGAAAATAAACGGTTGCGCCTGTTTTTTCAAGAGGCAGTTATTAGGAGACCTGTCGTGCTCCGGCATATAATCCACATCCATATCCCGGCCTTTCCTATTACGATAGAACGGGCAAGTCGGCCTGAGCTCAGGGACCGTCCCGTAGCCGTAGCGCCGGTCCATTCAGACCGGACTATTATCCTTTCTGTATCTTCTGAGGCAAAAAGAGAGGGAGTATTCAAGGGCATGGCACTGGGAAAAGCCTTGAAATTCTGCCCGGACCTGACGGTCCTCCCTCCCAATCCGGGCCTCACGGAAAAGGGGTGCAGGATACTGGCAGCAACAGCAGCGAGGTATACCCCTGTGTGGGAGCCATCTCGTCCTGGCCATATCCACATGGATATCACAGGTACAGAGCGTTTGTGGGGAAGAGCAAAGGACACTGCATCTCGTATCAAAAAAGAGATCAAATCCCGTCTGGCACTATCAGGAACCGTTGGTGTAGCAGGAAACAAGATGGTCTCCAGTATCGCCTCCATGCTGATACTGCCGGAAGGCGTACTTGATGTTGATCATGGCCAGGAAGCCGGATTTGTGGCCCCGCTCAAAGTGGATATACTGCCTGGAATCGGTCATGTCCGCAGGCGGGTTCTGCTTGAAGAGTTGAACATTACCCTGATTCGAGAGATCGCTGCCCTTGACATGCACAAACTCCAACTCGCGTTCTGCAATCAGGCCTTTTTAATTCATCAGCGCTCCCTGGGCATAGACCCCACTCCTGTCTGTCCAGTAGAAACGAAACCCATAGTGTGTGAATCTGTTACTCTTCCCAAAGATGAAAATGATGATCATCGACTCCTTGGTGTGCTCTACATTATGGTGGAGAAATGCGCTCAGCAGCTTAGAAAAAAAAATATGCTTCCGCGCAAGGCTGGTCTGATGATCAGGTATGCTGACCAGGTCGAGGTCACGCGACAGGCAACTCTGCCCCGAGGAAGTTTCTGGGACTTTGATCTCCATGCCCCCCTTGAGAGACTTTTTTTTAAAGCATGCCAGCGAAGGACCGGGGTCAGATTTCTACGAATATGGTTCAGGGATCTGTCTTTCCCCTCCTCACAGATTTCCCTGTTTTCTTCAGATAGTCCCCCTCTGGAGAAAAGGTCCAGTGTAATAAGGGCGCTGGACCGGATTAGAAAAAGATATGGTGATGAGGCTATACAATATGGAAACACATCAGGATTCCCGGTCAAAGAGCTCACGGAATTATTTGAATAATAAATCTCAAAAAAACCTGAGGGATAGAGCAAATGAAACAGGAGGACAAAACACCATCAAATTCGTTCACCTGAATGTTCATTCTCACTACTCCAAGGGTTGGGGCATCGCCCCTATAGAGCAACTGTGCCAGTGCGCGAGGTCCTATGGGATGGACAGGCTTGCCCTAACCGACATAAACGGATTGTACGGACTGATTTTTTTCCTGCAGGCAGCAAAAGAGACCGGGATTCTGCCCATTGTGGGAAGTGAACTAAGGACAGATAACCATCGTGCTGTCCTGCTGGTTAAAAACCATGAGGGCTACGCAAACCTGTGCGGTATTATTTCGGATCTGCATTGCCACAAACAATTCGATCTGATCACGGCCCTGCAGGACAGGCGCGAAGGACTTATCACCTTTTCAGATGATTTCAGCCTGCTGAAAAGGCTCAAAAAAGATTCTCCGGAAGATCTCTTTGTTGAGATGTCGCCGGGATACAATATGCACGGGTGTTATGCTTTTTCACGCCGCAGTCAGATCCCCCCCCTTGCCACCAACCGGGTCCTCATGATGAGCAGAGATCAGTTTCCCATCCACAGGATACTCAGGGCAGCGGCAAAGAACTCAAAACTCTCCAGACTCGAACACGCGGACACTTGCAGGGAACACAGCTTTCTGAATTCCTCCCAGTCAATGATTGACCAGTTCCCCCACGCGCCGGATGCAATAGCAAACACTGTCAAAGTTGCGGACAAATGCCTGACAGCCTGGAGTTTTTCAGACATCATATTTCCCGGCTTTGAACGGATGACAAATAATGAGGCTTTTGATCATCTCTATCAAATGGTCATTAAGGGCTGCAAAAGACGATATGGTGGTATCTCGGACAGGGTAATGGAGCGAATAACCCATGAAATGGAAATCATCAGAGAGAAAAACTTTGCCCACTACTTTCTGGTGGTGGCAGACATAACCGGCAAGGCCCATAGATCATGCGGGAGAGGAAGCGCTGCAGCATCTATTGTGTCTTACGCACTGGGCATTACCCATGTAGACCCCATACGACACCACCTCTTTTTTGAACGGTTCCTGAATCCTGGCCGCGTAGATCCCCCTGATATTGATGTGGATTTTGCATGGGATGAGAGGGAACAGGTCATTGACTATATCTTTGCCAGACATGGAAACCGCAGGGCGGCAATGGTCGCCAATCACAACACCTTCGGTGCCCGGTCCGCGATCAGGGAGGTAGCAAAGGTGTATGGGCTTACAGAGGCAGACATCAACCGTGTAACAAAAAGGTTTGGATTTGCCTGGCGCCTGAAAGAGGAGCTCACAAGCCTTTCTGACCACCCAAAGATGCGGGGATTCGAATTTGAAAAACCATGGCCCGAGATCCTTAAGGCGGCCGTACAGCTTGAAAACAATCTGAACCATCTCTCGGTCCATTGCGGGGGAGTAGTTGTGGTGCCGGATGAGATACGGCGCTACTGTCCTGTGGAGATTTCTGCAAACGGCTCGCAGGTTCTGCAGTGGGAAAAGGAATCTGTTGAAGAGGCGGGGCTTGTAAAAATAGACATACTTGGCAATCGCAGCCTGGCAGTGATCCGTGACACCATTGCCCTGGTAGAAAAAAATTATGGCCAAAGGATTGATTATGCCGACTGGGACCCGATCAACGACCCCAAAACCGTTGAAATCTTTTATCAAGGAGAGACATTCGGCGTGTTTTATTTTGAAAGCCCGGCAACAAGACAGGTACTTATCAAGGTGGCAAGCGGTTTCTCTCCACAACAGTACCTGTCAATGGATCACTTCCTCCTCAATGTGACAGTCACCTCCATAATACGGCCTGCGTCAAACCAGAGCATAAGGACATGGGTGGAAAGGCTGCACGGCACACCATGGAGGGCACCCCACCACCCCCTTCTCAGGCCTGTCCTTGAAGAAACCCTGGGCGTCATGGTCTTTCAGGAACAGCTAAGTCAGGCAGCCATACACATGGCAGGCTTTGATCCAGCGGAAGCAGATACCCTGAGGAAGGTGGTAAGCAAAAAGCACCGAGAGAAAAAACTCAGGGATTTTCATATCAGGTTTACAAGAGGGGCGGAACAGATGGGCATCGGCCGAAAGGTGATAGATGAGGTCTGGCAGATGATGATGGGTTTTGACGGCTACAGCTTCTGTAAACCCCATTCAGCAAGCTATACCATGGTGGCGTACAAGTCTGCCTATCTCAGAGCCCATTATCCTGCCGAATTTATGGC